>DIDI01000006.1 GCA_002418055.1 Lactobacillus sp. UBA5804
AATGTACATCGTTGATTTTAAGAGAGTGTGCACGCAAGATAGTGGTAAGATGAAGATATCTAGGGTTGGAAATTTAAATTGGTTGATGAGTGATCCGAATGCAGGAAATGCGATGAAACGTGTTGAAACAGCAATTTAGCGAGATTTAACCCGTATCCTGGTTGACATTCTTAAATACAATGGGACCGGGCATTTTACGATTTATCCGTTAGCGGTCGTGAATAAGATGCTAGACCAGGCAGCTAAGTGCTCGACTGCTTCGCGTTATGTAAATTTATCTGCGTTACCGTACCTTGAGGCGTTTACGGTGGCTCGATTGTCACCAGGATGGCTCAATTCCGTGCAAGGCTATGCCATTGACAATCTTGGTAATATCTATATCTCTAGTCAAAGAGCACCAGGTCTTAATTCACAGACTGGCCAGTTTAGTCCTAACTTAGCGCGGGTGATTAAAATTCCAGTCGGTGGGCGGGCTGACCAAATACAATGGACCTGTGTCAATCTAAGTGCACGCCGGCAATTGGCGCTAACTGGAACTGCGTCAGAGCTAGAAGGGATTCAGGTGATTGGTGAAGATGAGGTCTATTTGACGGTTGCCTATCATATGGCGAGGATGAGCTGGCGCCAGTACATCGCCTATACGGATAGCAATTGGACGTATCGCCTGAGCTGGGGGCGAAAAGGGTTTCAATCGTGCTAATAAACGTATAAACTTACCTTGAGGTGATTTCGATGGAACCATTATTTTTAACCCCCTATTTTCGTCCAAAACTTTGGGGTGGTCGTAAATTAGCAACGATTTTTCATTATCATATCCCTGAAGGTAAGGTCGGGGAGGCTTGGATTATTTCGGGCTATAAAGATGATGCTTCAGCCGTTAGTCAAGGGCCATTTGCAGGGCAACCTTTGCGGACGATTTATTTAACGCATCCAGAGCTTTTTGGTTATCCCAAGTCAGCTGAATTTCCATTATTAGTGAAGTTCCTAGATGCTAATGACAATCTGTCGGTTCAAGTACATCCCGATGACCACTATGCCCATGAGGTTGAACATGATCGCGGTAAGACTGAGAGCTGGTACGTCTTACAGGCTGATCCTGGTGCCTATCTCATTTATGGGCACAATGCTAAGACTAAGGCCGAATTAACCGCCATGGTCAAGGCTGGGGATTGGGATCATTTGCTCCGCAAGGTACCCGTTAAAGCTGGTGACTTTTTCTATGTGCCCGCTGGCACGATTCATGCTTTAACCAAAGGCATTTTAGTCATTGAAACGCAGCAGTCGAGCGATGTGACTTATCGTCTGTATGATTATGATCGGGTAGATGACGCAACGGGGCAGAAGCGCTTGCTGCATACCCAGAAGAGCTTAGATGTAACAAAGGTCCCACATGTTGACGCCAAATTAGCACATCCCGTGGTGCAGGAAACAGGTGCTACCATCACGACGCTCGCAGCCCCGCCACAATCAGCGCACTTCTATTTATGGGAAGTTCAAGTGGCCGGTGCTTGGCAGACCGGACTTGGGAAGCATCCTTATTTACTGGTATCAGTGATTGCTGGCGCAGGTGAGCTCGTATTAGCCGGTCAAGCTTATCCGCTCGCCATTGGCACTAATTTAATTGTGCCTAATGGTGCTGAGTCGTTTATCTTTAAGGGACACTTGAAGCTAATCATGTCAGCCCCGGGTCCAAAAGAATAGGATTATCACAAAAGAGGTAACGAAATGATTTATATTGCATGCGGTAGCTTGCTACTTGCAGTTGGGCTACTCTGGTTGATCAGTCCGGCGAAGTGTCCTAATCGCATTTATGGCTATTATTCTTATTTAGCCAATACCAATACGGCAAGTTTTAAGTATGCGCAGCGCTGGGGTGCTAACTATTTTCTCCTATCGGGTGGGATGCAGCTGGCATTAGGCGTACTTATTCACTTACTACAGTGGGATAGGTACTTTTTAGGGTGGCTGCTCACTTTTTACTTTTTTATCTTGTTACCATTCATCTGGACGGAAAAGCGGTTGAAACGCTTTTTAATCGCGCGTTCGGAGTTACCAGCTGATTATGTTGACCCAGATCAAGTCAAACGACATAAAACTAAAGGATTTAAGGATTAATAGATGACAATGAAAATTTTGATTGTTGAAGATGATCAATCCGTGGCAGAAATGATGAGCCTCTTTTTTAAAAAAGAAGGTTGGACGGAAGATTTGGCGGTTGACGGTGAACAAGCAGTTGCAATGTTTAAGGCGAATTCTACCCAGTATGATTTGATTACGCTTGATTTGAACTTACCGAAAAAAGACGGGATTGCCGTCACTAAAGAGATTCGCGCCCTGTCACCAAAAGTACCGATTATTATGCTAACGGCGCGTGATACTGAATCTGATCAAGTTCTAGGATTGGGTATTGGGGCAGACGAATATGTCACCAAACCCTTTAGTCCAATTGCTTTGATTGCTCGGATTAAAGCCTTACACCGGCGAGTTGTTATTGGTCAAGAGAGTCAAATAGCAGCAGTTAAAACGGACTTTGAATTGACTACGCAACATCTCAAAATTTCTAAAACTCGGCGTGAGGTTTTATATGATGACCAACCAATCGCTAATTTAACGCCCAAAGAATTCGATTTACTTTATACGATTGCACAAAAGCCGCAACAAGTTTTTTCGCGTGATCAATTGTTGGAGCTCGTTTGGGGTTATGAATATTATGGCGAAGAGCGAACGGTCGATGCTCATATTAAAAAATTGCGCCAAAAGCTAGAACATTATGGTCCCCAGATTATTCAAACAGTTTGGGGCATTGGCTATAAATTTGATGATTCGAAGGTTGACTCATGAAGTTGATTTATCAACATCTACTGGGCTTCTTTATTGTCATTTTAATTAATGTATCCATTATCGGTTATTCTGAAATTAAATATGAATCGACCCAGTCCTATGAGAACAACTACCGCCAGATGGAAGGTTACGCGTCTTCACTTGGTAGTATGGCTAAAGCACAAAGCCGGAATGGCACTGCTTACTTAAGTGATCGCTTTTTAAATCAATTATCGTTTGTCTTGCGAGACCAACAGGTTAATATTGCTGTGTTTGATGGCCAGGGGATGCAAGTTTATCCTAGGAGTGCAGTACCGATACAATTGACGTCATCAGTTATGAACATGTTAGCGAAGCGCAAGGAGATTCGGATTGCCAACTCCCGGACGTCACCCCTGCATCCCAATCGGACTGCTGCCTTCACTGGTGTTTTAGCACCATGGCTCTATAATAGTAAAATGATGGGGAGCATTTGGATTGGCTCGCGTGTTACCAATGTGGAGCGACCCATTCAATTGGCCAAGCGTAATCTGCTAAATGCCTTAATTATTAGTATTTTGGTGGCAGTGCTGTTCAGTATTCTGGTATCTTACTATCAGACGAGCAAGATTAAACGTTTATCTTTTGCGACCAAGCAAGTGGCGCGTGGGAATTTTGATATCCGAATTCCGCACCAACATTCAGATGAAATTGATAATTTAGCTCGGAATTTTGATGAGATGGTTCGTAAGCTGAAGCGGTCGGATGAAGAAATTAAGATTCAGGAAAAGCGGCGTGACCAATTCTTAGCCGACGCAGCACATGAAATGAGAACGCCACTAACCACTATTAATGGTTTATTGGAGGGATTACAGTATGACGTGATTCCAGAAGGGGATAAGCCAAAATCAATTGAATTAATGCGTCATGAAACCAATCGTTTAATCCGCTTAGTCAATGAAAATTTGGATTATGAAAAAATCCGGCAAAATAAAGTGCATTTGCTAAAGTCTGACTTTAATGCTTATAACTTTTTGGATGATATTCGTGATCAACTAGCTGGTAATGCTCAAAAAGCTGGTAATGAACTCGTTTTACGCATTCCTAAAAAGATGCCAACTTATGCCGATCCGGATCGCTTTACCCAAATTATGGTTAATCTCATTCAAAACGCCGTTCAATTTACCCATAACGGCACCATCCTCATTACTGGTAAACGCTTGGTGCATGCCAGTGAATTCCAAGTGATTGACAACGGTATTGGAATGAATGAGCAGCAAAAGCGATATATATTTGAGCGCTTTTTCAAGGCGGACCCGTCACGTGCACGTTTGGGGCAAGGTGAGTCGGGGTTAGGCTTAGCCATTGTTGCGAGTTTGGTGAAACAACACGGCGGTACCATCAAAGTGGATTCTATTCCCAAGCAAGGCTCAACCTTTACGGTAGTGCTGTTTGATAGGGGGTATGAACTCACTAAGCCAGCGACTGATTAGGATGTCTGCGTCAAGTCCGTCAGCGTGGTAGTAAAACAGATAGTCCGAGAAAGCGGGACTATCTTTTTTTGCTTAGTGAGATTGCTGCGTGGTGGATTTCGCTTTTTTAGCGGATTCGTTTTCGCGCACCGCAGCCGGTATGTTTTGGAGTAAGTCTTTTCGATTAACTAGTTCTGGTGCATCTGACTGATAAAGACCGGTTGTGCTAGCGCCGTGTTCACTATAAATTGATGTCGAAGCTGATCCTAGTTTTTGACGTAAGGCAATCATTTGTTGGTAATTTGTGAGGTAGTCGAATTGCATGGGATTGACTGGGGTGAATCCAGTTGGCACGTAGTAGCGTAGGAGGTTTTTATTATTAAGCAGATCTGAATATTTCAGTGCAGCACTCGCCTTTTGCGCGAGCTGACTAATGTCGCGGCGTTCAGCTGGTGTAAAGTTCAGAATTTGACGACCATCATCGCGCTTGTAAACCGTCCCCTTGATGCCTTTATTACCAATGATAATATACTTTTGGCTTACAATCGTGCCATTACGGAAGACGACCCAATGTTCACGCTGCGGTGCGAGTAAGTCACGCCCAAATTGCAAGTAAGGCTTGGTGTCAACTCCTAGTAAGTGGAGTAAAGTTGGTAAAACATCGATTTCGCCGCCAACCTGTGATTCGGTGTGTCCTGATAACTGGCTACCGTATATCAGGAAGGGAACACGTTGCATTTGCACATTATTATAATTGTTCCAAGTATCAGCACTTTCATTGATAATCGGTGCTAGGGTTTGATACTCAGAATTGCTTAAGCCATAATGATCGCCATAAATCACGATTAAGCTCGTTTTGAGTAAGCCAGACTTGGCCAGATAGGCAAAGAATTCACGCAAGGCTTGGTCGAGGTAATGGGCCGTTTGAAAGTAATTATTAATCGTCTTGTCACTGGTATCAGTCGTCTTAAAGTTGGGATCAAGGTCGCTATTATCCATATCAAAAGGAATATGATTGGTAACCGTAATGTATTTGACGTAGAAAGGCTGTTGGAGCTGCTCAAGGTACTTAATACTTTCAGCAAACAACAATTTATCTTTCAAGCCATAGCCAATACTATCATGACGACCATTACTCCAATAATTTTGATCAAAGAAGTAATTATAACCCATATTTTTGTAGACATCATTACGGTTCCAGAAAGTACCGACATTGCCGTGAAAAACAGCAGAGGTATAGCCGGATGCTCGTAAAATGGCGGGCGCTGCTTGAAAGGTATTAGACGATCCTAGACTGGTGAAGAGTGAACCGTCAGGAATACCATAAGTACCTGATTCAAGCATGTTTTCGGCATCACTGGTACGTCCTAGCCCTACCTGATGATAGAAATTACTAAAGGCGAGTGTGTGATTACCTTGTGCCAGTTGATTGAGGAAAGGCGTAACTGGTTTACCGTTCACTTTTAAGTTCAGTAGAAATTGTTGGAAGCTTTCAAGATGGATGATAATCACATTTTTGTTGCGCTCTTTTCCAAAATATTTCGGCGATGCTGCCACCCGATTATGATTGAGGTAATTGATAATATTGGTTAAATCACTGTCGCTCGCATTCTTAGTGACCTGTCCTGACTGGAGACTTTTAAGTGCGTCATAGACTGTAAAGGTATCGATTCCAGTGTACTTAACAACATAAGATCGATCAAAGGTATTGCGCAAGAGCCGCGGACGTGAGGTTTCTGCTAAGGTGAGATTGAGGGCAATACTAAAAATGGCTAGTGAACTAACGGCTGTTGGTCGGGCTAATCCCACAGTAGCTTCGTCAATTTTTAGTTTACCGATTATTAGTAGCAACGTGATTATAATGAAATCAATCACAAAAATGATATCAGTTGGTTTTAAAAGAGCTACGGTACTTTTCCCTAAGCCTTGCGATACCTTGCCGACGTTGGCCATAGTTTTAATTGTCAGAAAATCACTAAATTGCCGATAATAAATGACATTTGTAAATAAGAGTACCGTGTTAACAAAGTCGAGTATCAGCATGGCAATATATGAAAGGATAGGTTTAGGGAGATACAGTCCTAAACCTATCAGTAGCATCGCTGTGCCAATGGGGCTCGTCCACATAATAATGTGTTGCCAAGGGTCCGAGATGCCTAAATTAAAGTCGAGATAAACGACTAACACATATTTAACGCTAAAGGTCACTAGCAATAAGCTGAAGAAGCCAAACCGGGTATTTAAAAAATGATGTAAGGGATATTTATTCAAATTTTTTCTCCTTGATATGACCATTTTAAAGGTTGAATCACAGTGTGACAATATTTTACATGGAGTTTCAACTTTTTTAAACAATATCGTCATCAAAGTTAGCTATAATGAAAACAAGAGTCTTAAAGGATTGATGCGATGATTTTTTTAGGTCCAATTTATAATTGGTTAGTTGCCCATTATGCGACTAGAATTAACCACTTTGCGCTGGTTAAATTAATTTTTTTAGCAGTTGATAAAACAATCTTATATTTTTTGGTGTTTGCTTTTGTGCGATTACTCTGGCTATTACTAGTTCGTCATCGTCGCCCGCTAAAGAGTGAATTTTTAGTGTGGCTGTTTGCTGGTTATGCTTTATTAGTGTTTATGGGAACAGTTTTTCGCAGTAGTTATTTCCCCTGGGAGATTATTTGGCACACCGATCGACCGCTATCTGATATTAATTTAGTTTTCATGAAAGAGACTTGGAAATTATTTTATGCGCCCAGTCGTTTGGATTTTTTTTATAATTCTTTGGGCAATATCTTGTGTTTTTTGCCGTTTGGTTTATTGTGGCCACAACTTTTCAATCAGCGACATCCTGCTAGGACAACTATCTTACTGGGAACAGGGCTTAGCCTGCTAATTGAGACCCTCCAGTTTTACCTCGCCACGGGTGTTTCAGATATTGATGACGTCTTTTTTAATAGTTGCGGGACTATTTTAGGGTATCTATTATTTCGGTTTTATCAGCAGATTAAAAACTTTCGACAAGAAAGGTAGAATTCGCTTTTTAAGATTGCTAAAATGGATATTGTGAAAGATATATTTTAGTTAGGAAGCGGATTATGAGTTTAATTAAATTTGATAGCAGTAAATTAACACCATTTGTCCATGACAATGAGTTATCAGAGATGCAAGCCATGGTTGCAGCTGCTGATGCGGAAGTTCAAAATGGCACTGGTGCTGGCGCAGATTTTCGTGGTTGGGTTAACTTACCAGTTGATTACGATCAAGTAGAGTTTGCTCGGATTAAAAAAGCAGCCAAGAAGATTCAGAGTGATTCTGAAGTTTTAATTGGTATCGGAATTGGTGGCTCGTACTTAGGTGCACAAGCTGCCATTGAATTCTTAAAGGGTGCCTTTTATGGACGTCAACCGGAAAAATACCCAACGGTGGTATTCTGTGGTAACTCCTTATCAGGATCCTACTTACACGATTTAATTGAATGGTTAGGCGATCGGGACTTTAGTCTCAATGTCATTTCTAAATCTGGGACAACCACTGAACCTTCAGTTGCATTTAGAATTTTAAAAGCTAAGCTAATTGCTAAATATGGCAAAGCGGCCGCTAATGGTCGGATTTATGCAACGACTGATAAGCATAAGGGTGCACTTAAGACTGAAGCAGATGCTGAAGGGTATGAAGAATTTGTCGTACCTGATGATTTGGGTGGTCGTTTTTCAGTCTTATCAGCTGTAGGTTTGTTACCAATTGCTGCTGCCGGCTGTGATATTGATGCCTTGATGCAAGGGGCAGCTGATGCACGGCATGAATATTTGGGGAAGAATGATCTCAAGCTTAATTCACCTTATCAGTATGCAGCTTTACGCAACATTCTTTATCGCAAAGGCTACACCACTGAACTGCTTGAAAACTATGAACCAACCATCAGAATGTTTGGCGAATGGTGGAAGCAATTAATGGGCGAATCAGAAGGTAAAGATCAAAAGGGGATTTATCCTTCTAGCGCTAATTTTACGACTGATTTACACTCGTTAGGTCAATACATTCAAGAGGGGCGTCGTAATTTGATGGAGACCGTTGTTCGGGTGCTCGAGCCTAACCATGATGTGGCCATTCCTGATGATGCCAAGAACTTAGATGGTTTGAACTTCTTAGCCGGTAAAACGATGAATTATGTCAATGATCGTGCTTATGAAGGGGTTGTGCTCGCTCATACTGATGGTGGGGTTCCGGTGATGACGGTTAACATTCCTGACCAAAGTGCTCATACCCTAGGTTACTTGATGTACTTCTTCGAATTAGCTGTTGGTATTTCTGGCTACTTAAATGGGATTAATCCATTTAACCAGCCAGGGGTTGAAGCTTACAAGCGAAACATGTTTGGGTTATTGAATAAGCCTGGTTATGAGGACTTACATGATGATTTAACGAGTCGGTTATAAGTCGTTGATTTAAAATTTTAAGGCAAGTTAGGTCTGTTATGAAAAATAATTTGTGGATGAAACTATTGTGGGTTATCGTGTATGGGATTACCGCTTATTTCACGTTTACTGGTAATATGCAAGTAGCGATGTACTGGATGGCTGGTGCTATGCTAGCTGAATCGCTACTAGGATTCTTGCGGACCTGTATAAAACGGTAATTTTACGCTAAACTACTAAAAAAGCGCTCATATTAGGCGCTTTTTTGCTTGCTTCTTTTTATTTGTGATTCTCGTTTAGGAAGGCATTGATAATTTTGGCTCGCATCGCTAAAAAGATGAGGTTATGCCCAGTGGGGTGTATGCGGTTAGTGAGTAAAATGAGGCCACTTTGGCGCTGACGGTCGCAAATCATTAAGGTGCCTGTATAACCAGTATGAAGTAGTACTGAATGGTGGTCCTGTGGATCAAAACGTAAATCCCATCCCCAAGAGCGTGGTTTCACCCCAGCTGGATTTTTATTTTCATAGAGACTAGCAACGGTCTGCTGGCTGTAAGGTAGCGCTTCTGAGGTAGTGCCAATCATCCCTTGAGTGAAACGAATCAGATCATTCATATTGGAAAAGAGTCCAGCACTGCCGCAATCAGCACCAAGCTGTCGTGCTTTGGGGTCATCTGGAATGCCCTGTAACAGGGTGCCATTGAGGACTGCAGTCGGTATACATGTATCCGCTCTGGGATGAAAACTGGTATGGTCCATGCCCATCTGATTAAACAGCATTTGGGCCACGGTTTGAATGGGTTGCCCAAAAATGACCTTGATTACTTGTCCTAATAGAATAAAATTAGTATCAGCATAACGCATCTTGGTATTGAATTCGCTGGTCACTGGTAACTGCATAATCGCCTGTAATAATTCATCGTGTGAGAGTTGATTACGGTGGGGAATCCAGCCACGAATGCCACTGGTATGGGTTAATAAATGAGCTAGCTTGATTCGGCGGTCGGGGAATTCGGGTAGAAATGTCTGGAGCGGCGTGTCAAACGTGAGCTGGTGTTGATCAACTAATTGTAGTAGAATATTTTCCGTTGCGAGAACTTTAGTCAGACTAGCCAAATCGTATTCCGCAAACGGGCTTAACTGAGTCCTTTGGGGATAGATACTCGCAAAGCCGCTGGTAGAGGTGAAAACTTGCGCACCTTTGATGAGTGCATAGTTCACACCAGGCACAATCCGTTCGGCAACCATTGTTTCAATTAAGTGCTGGGTATTGGAAAAATCAATCATAATTAAGCTCCTTGGCGTTGTGTTCATTATAGTAAAATCAGCTTGACAAGACTAGGCCAAAGTAGAATAATAATATCTGTTGACTTTGCCCGTTGGTCAAATGGTTAAGACGCCACCCTCTCAAGGTGGAGTTACGAGTTCAATTCTCGTACGGGCGATTTAGTGGGATGTAGCCAAATTGGTAAGGCGGTGGACTCTGAATCCATAATGTTCCGGTTCGATCCCGGACATCCCAATTATAAAAGCGCAGTGAGCTTGTCTCACTACGCTTTTTGTTTTTCTGGAGATGCTTTACATCCCAGCTTTAATAATCTTCTTTTCAGCCATCTTTTTGCGTAAGGCCAGCATGGCGGTATATGTTGATAAGATGTACACTTTCTTAGTTGGTAACTTACCAATTTCTTCGATAAGGCTATCATCTTCTGGATTGATTAAAATCTGACTGTTATCAAATCCGGCAATTTCCAAGCGAAAGGCCATATCATGCCAGCGCTTGCCACCAACTAATAGGCGTTTGATTTGCTTATGGTGAAGTTCCTCATATTGGGCATCCCAAATCCAAGAGGTATCAATCCCATCGGCATGGTTAGCATTGAGCAGTGTCACTAATGAGTAATCATCGGGCTCAGTATTCAGTAGTTGTAAAACTTCATCTAACCCAACTGGATTTTTAACTAGAATGAGGTTGAGCTCTTTGCCGCGATAATGAATCAGCTCTTGACGACCAAAGATACGTTTGTTGGTCTTAAACGCGGCCTTAACTTCATCGTCCGTTAAGCCAAATTGCCGGGCAACGGCATAAGCACTCAAGGCATTATAAATGTTATAGGTACCGCCGATTCCGAGCTTATAGTGGCTATTACCCATTTTAAAGTGTAATTCATTCGGGGTTTGGCGGGTGATTTGCGTTACGGTGTAATCAAGTTGTGGTCGCTCGTACTTACAGTTTGGACAGAAGAAATGACCTAAGTTGGCGTAAATCCGATCATGGTAATGCAAAATGTGTTGGCACTTCGGGCATAAGACCCCATCGGTATTGACTGGCGCCATCATATCTGCGTCTGCTGGTGTCCGGTTTAATTCAAAGCCATAGAAGAGGCGTGGATTAGGTAAGTCAATGCTACTAAAAATGCTGGCATCACCATTGGCAATTACGGTAGCTTTTGGTGCCAGTTTAATGCCACTAACAATTTTGTCATAGGTAGTATAAATCTCGCCGTAACGATCCATCTGATCGCGAAAAATATTGGTTAAGACGAACGTGCTGGGATGCAGCCATTTAGTAACGAGTTTAACGTTTGCTTCATCAACTTCCAGAACTGCTAATTTACGATTATGATGCTTAGTGTGATGAGCTAAAAAGGCCGTAACGATCCCTTGTTGCATATTGGAGCCACTTGGGTTAGTTAGCACGTCACCATACTTTTGTTTAAGGGCATTAACAATGAGCGCTGTGGTCATGGTTTTTCCATTAGTGCCAGTCACGATAATTGTCTCGTAGCCTTGGCTTAAATTTGCTAAGACGTTAGGATCAATTTTCATGGCAATTTTGCCAGGAAAACTGGTACCACCTCTTAAGACATAATGTAAGAACCAATACGATGTTTTGCCGATAGCTTTAGCTAAATTCGCTTTTAGATTCATTTTAATTAATCCCTCACTTCAAAAACTAAAACTAATCTTAGCATAGCCACGGGGTTAAAACGAGTAGAAGTGGTGTTCTTTTCCTGCAGAAAAATGATTTTTCAACTATACTATATAAACGGATAACGTCTAAAGGAGTGGCAAGATGGCACAATTATTTTTCCGTTATGGGGCAATGAGTAGCGGTAAGTCGATTGAAATTTTAAAAGTAGCACATAATTATGAAGCACAACAGCGGCAAATTGTTCTGCTGACAAGTAGCTTGGATAATCGCAGTGGGGGAGGAACGGTTGCTTCGCGCATTGGGTTACAGCGACAAGCCATTCCTGTTGATACACAGATGAATATTTATGACTATGTGCAGCAATTAAATACGCAAGATGTCGCTACTGGTGCTGGGAAGATTGCATGTGTTTTAATCGATGAAGCGCAGTTTTTGAAAAAGCATCATGTTTTGGAATGCACGCGAATTGTGGATGAATTAAAAATCCCCGTGATGACTTTTGGCTTGAAGAATGATTTTCAAAATCATCTGTTCGAAGGCAGTGAAAACTTATTGATTTTTGCTGATAAAATCGAGGAAATGAAAACGATTTGTCATTATTGCGGTCATAAGGCCACGATGAACTTGCGCGTGACTGATGGAAAGCCCGTTTATCAGGGCGAGCAGGTACAAATCGGTGGTGATGAAGCTTATTATCCCACTTGCCGCTTCCATTACTATCACCCGGTAGTAGCTTAACTGGGAAAAGTAGCGCGTCAATAGGACCAATGAAAGAAGGATTTTTAATTCATGGATAAAGTAATGGCGCAACTTGAAGGACTAGTTGCACACTATGAAGAATTACAGGAAATGATGGCTGACCCGGAGATTATCAGCGATACCAAACGGTATATGGAAATTTCCAAGGAAGCCGCTGATCTGAAAGAAGTCGTTGATAAATATCAACAATATCGAGCAGATCAAAAAGAAATTGCTGACAATAAGGAAATAATTTCATCTGAAAATGATGCTGATTTTGTGGCAATGGCAAAAGCTGAGAATTCGGATTTAGAACTTAAAGTGTCAAAATTAGAGTCACAAATTAAGCTATTGATGCTCCCTAAAGATCCCAATGATGATAAGGATATCATCATGGAAATTCGTGGTGCTGCTGGCGGGGATGAAGCCTCCTTATTTGCTGGCGATTTGCTCCGGATGTATGAAAAGTATGCAGAGCGTCAAAATTGGCAGGTTTCAGTAGTTGATAGTGAACAGACCGAAGTCGGTGGTTACAAGCGCATTGCGATTACGATTACTGGCAATAAGGTTTTTAGTAAGCTTAAGTATGAAAATGGGGCGCACCGCGTGCAACGTATTCCAGTGACTGAATCGCAAGGTCGGGTGCATACTTCCACGGCTACTGTCGCGGTCATGCCTGAATACCAACAAGTTAACTTGGACCTAGATCCCAAGGATATTCGGGTCGATGTTTATCGTTCTAGTGGTGCTGGTGGTCAGCATATTAACAAGACGTCTAGTGCGGTTAGAATGACCCACTTGCCAACGGGCATTGTCGTTGCCATGCAGGATCAACGAAGTCAGCAACAGAACCGTGAAAAGGCAATGGAAATCTTGAAATCACGAGTTTATGACTACTATGAGAGTCAGAATCGTGATCAATATGATGCCAAGCGTAAAAGCGCTGTCGGTACGGGTGATCGGTCTGAACGAATTCGTACCTATAATTATCCGCAAAACCGTGTGACAGATCACCGCATTGGCTTAACCTTGAATAAATTAGATCGCATTATGAATGGCGATTTAGGTGAAGTGATTGATGCTTTAATTTTATATAGTCAGACTAAGCAATTGGAGGAGCTCGCTGAAAATGTCTAAAACATTACATGATGTTCGACTAATGGCGCATGAGCAGGCAATTGAAGTACGTCCGGAGGATGTGGATTTTGTCTTGGCTGAACGGCTTGATTTATCGCCGAGTGAATTTCAACTCAAACAGGATTTGGTGGTAACCCCTGAGCAGGAGAAGCAGTTAGTTAAAGATACGAAAAAGCTAGCTCGCGGTGTTTCGCCGCAATACGTGCTGGGGTATAGTTGGTTTTATGGCTATAAAATCAAAGTGGCCCCAGGTGTCCTCATTCCTCGGTTTGAAACGGAGGAGTTAGTCGCTTGGGCACTGAAAAAACTGAAAAACGGGGATAAGGTCTTGGATCTTGGAACTGGGTCAGGCTGTATTTTAGTAGCCCTCGCCCAAGAGGCAGCTAAGAAGCAAGTTACACAGCTGCAACTCTATGCCAGTGATATTACTGACAGTGCGCTGAGAATGAGCGAAGAAAACTTCTTGACTTATAAACTTGATGTTACTGTCCGTAAGGCGAATATCCTGATTGGGTTAGAGAAATTTGATTGGATCATCTCAAATCCACCTTACATTAAGGAAAATGAACAGGGTTACATGGATCAAAATGTCCTGGAAAACGAACCACGTGAGGCACTCTTTGGTGGTAAGGATGGCTTAGCATTCTATCGTCGTTTTGCCCAACAAGTACGTGATCATTTGAATTCACATGGTCAATTTTTACTAGAATATGGGTTTAGCGAACAGGCGGAGTTGCGGCAATTGTTGACCGATCAGTTACCTGATTTTGAACTGGAATTTAGAAATGATATGGCAGGTAAGCCACGCATGGTCTATGGAAAGTGGCAAAAGTAATAATGGAAACAAAGTTTTTTTCTAAAGATGAGATTGCAGCGGCCGTAGCGTTACTAGCTAAAGGGGAATTAGTCGCCTTTCCAACAGAGACGGTTTATGGCTTAGGCGCACTAGCAACTAATGAAACGGCTGTTAAAAATGTATATCGTGCTAAGGGACGTCCCAGCGATAATCCGCTGATTGTCACTGTTTCAGACGCTAAGATGATGGCACAATATGCACAGGAGGTTCCCGAAAGCGCCCTTAAATTGATTAAGCACTTTTGGCCAGGTCCTTTGACCCTGCTGTTATTTGTTAAACCGGGCGCTCTGCCTGATGCAGTTACGGGTGGCCTCAAAACTGCCGCCTTTCGCTGCCCTGATGATGCCTTAACTCATGATTTAATTGCCCAACTTGGGGCACCAATTGTGGGGCCATCGGCAAATACTTCAACTAAGCCAAGTCCAACCACGGCAACTCATGTTTATCATGATTTAAAGGGCAAGATTGCCGGTATTATTGATGGTGGCGAGACTGAAGTGGGCTTAGAGTCAACGATTATTGATTTGTCAGTTGAGCAACCAGTTGTTTTACGACCGGGGAAGATTACGCCAGCAGAGCTAAGTGCCGTGCTAGGCGAGAGAGTACTTGTGAACACTGGCCAAGTGACTGATCAAGCGGTGCCGAAAGCGCCTGGCATGAAATACCGTCACTATGCGCCTAGTGCACCAGTGATCGTGGTTGATAATGCTGCTGATTTTAAGCAGCTAACGTTGTCAGCTAGTGTTGGTGTTATCGCTTTAGATGCGGTGCTAGCAGCATTGTCCATGCCTGAGCGCAATCAGTATGGCTTAGGACGCGATTTGGTTGATGCCGACCACCGCTTATTTGACGGACTGCGCTATTTTGATGATCGCCCAGAAATTAAGCAAATTTATGTGCAAGGGTTCAATGAGGGCGAAGCCAGTCTCGCTTATATGAACCGGTTAAATAAAGCGTCAGCTAACCATCATTATGAGGGAGCTACTAACGAGCAGTAATGCAATGTTTAAAAAAACGCAAAAGGGTTTAAACCTTTTGCGTTTTCGATTAGAATTAGTGAGAAGTTGATTTTTTAGGAGGCAGAAATGGGAAAGTTTACTGTATTGAATCATCCATTGATCCAGCACAAGTTGACGATTATTCGTCAAAAGGATACTGGGACCAATGAATTTCGTCAGGTTGTTGGTGAAATTGCCGGTTTGATGGTATATGAAATGACACGTGATTTACCATTGGAAGACGTTGAAATTGAAACGCCAATTGGCAAGAGCATTCAAAAGCAATTGTCTGGTAAAAAGCCAGTGATTGTCCCAATTTTACGTGCAGGTTTAGGTATGGTGCCAGGTGTTTTGCAGATGCTACCTTCTGCTCGGGTTGGTCACATCGGGATGTACCGCGATGAAAAGACTTTAAAGCCACATGAATACTTTTTCAAGATGCCACCAGATATTGAAGATCGTGATTGTATTATCGTCGATCCGATGTTGGCCACTGGTGGTTCTGCTAACATGGCGATTGGTGCGCTTAAGAAACGTGGTGCCACCAAGATTAGATTAGCTGTCTTAGTTGCTGCCCCAGATGGGGTGAAACACGTTCAAGATGAAAATCCCGACGTTGATATTTATGCCGCTGCCGAAGATGAAAAACTGATGTCTAATGGTTATATTTTCCCTGGCCTCGGTGATGCGGGTGACCGCCTCTTTGGTACCAAATAATTTTTCTTGTGCGATTGAACACGATTACATCCCACACAAAAAATTTTAAAGTGCTAAAATGAGGGCGTGTTAGAGTTTTCAACACAAGAAGGGAGGAACGAAGTCATGGAGAAACCAATTGTATTTAAACTGTTTGGTTTGCCATTTGATTTGGTCGGCATTTTAGGGTCAACTTTGATTGCCTTAGCAGTGTTTCTGCTATGTAAATGGCTAGCTGCCAAAGTTGAGCTCCGGCCAAATAAGCGCCAAAATGTGATTGAATACTTGCTCGAGTTTACCGACAACATTGTGAATACTAATGTTGCAGATAAGGATGCCAGAAAGCATTTATCACTGTATGCCTTTGTCTTGTTTTTGTTCATTTTGTTTATGAACCAGCTAGGGTTATTTTTGGAACTTAAAGTTGGCGATAACATGTTGCTGAAGTCACCGACGGCGGATCCAGTCACGACAATGACCTTTGCGATGATGACATTGCTATTGTCATTTACATTTGGCGTTCAGAAGTTTGGTACTCGTGGTTATTTGCAGAATTATGCAAGACCAGTAGCGCTATTATTGCCAATCAACCTAATTGAAGAGTTAACCAACTTTTTAACCCTGTCATTGCGGCTATATGGCAATATTTTTGCCGGTGAGGTGTTATTGACCTTAATTGGTAATCAGTTGGCACCCAGTTTGGGAATTCCAACTCTGATTATTGCGGCGCCACTTGCTATTGTTTGGCAAGGTTTCTCTGTCTTCATTGGTTCTATCCAAGCATATGTTTTTGTGACATTGTCGATGGTGTATATTGGTAAAAAGGTTGCAAAAGAATAGTTTTTGGAGGTTTTGATTTTATGGAACAAGCATATAAATATCTAGCCGCTGCATTGGCAGCGGGCTTAGCTGCGATTGCCGCTGCTATTGGTAACGGTCAAGTTATTAGCAGAACCATTGAGGGTATGGCACGTCAGCCAGAAAGCGCTGGTAATTTGAGAGCCACCATGTTTATTGGGGTTGGTTTGATTGAAGCTGTCCCAATTCTGGCGATTGTGATTGCTTTCCTGATTCTATTTTTATAATCTTCAGAATTATCGAGATTAATTTGATAGAGAGAAGGGCAGTAAATGACATTTCAACTATTATTTGCGGCAGAGGCTGGTAAGTTATATATAGCCAATGCAATTTGGTATTTACTTTGTTTTGCCATTTTGCTGATTGCCGTCAAGCATTACGCTTGGGGCCCCGTTTCTGAAATGCTGGCGAAGCGTCAACAAAGAATTGTTGAAGATTTAGACACAGCTGCGGAAAATCGTAAGAAAGCAGAAATGCTCGCTAACGAGCGTGAAGCTGCTTTAAAGCGCTCTAGACAAGATGCCATGAAGGTTCTCTCTGATGCGAATGTGACTGCACAACGGACGAGTGAAACTATCGTGTCTGAAGCTAATAATCAAGCTAGCACCATTCGCCAGCAAGCAAAAGCCGATGCTAGTCAGGCCAAGGCTGATGCGCTCAGCAGTGCCCGTGACGAAGTAGCTGATATTTCAGTAGCGATTGCTGAAAAAGTGATTGCAAAGAACTTATCTGCTGACGATCAAAAAGCTTTGGTTGATCAGTTCATTAAGGGGCTGAGTGATTAATGGCAATATCTAATGAAGAGCAGGCAATTCGCTATGGGCAAGCTTTGTTTGCGTATGCACAAGATGCGGATAAGCTGGCGCTTGTTCAGCAGGATTTAACAGAGTTGCAGCAGGCACTTGGGGCTAATCCTAAGTTTGTTGCCATACTAACTAATCCTGTTTTGGCACTTGGACAAAAGCAAACAATGCTCAAGGCGGTTGAAGCTGGACTTGCGCCGGAAACGCAGAATTTTCTTGATTTATTGCTCGATTATGGCAGATTCAATTTGCTTTTATCAGTGATTGCTGCTTTTAATCGACTGTTCGATCAAGCCGAAGGTCGCGCCAGTGGCCGGGTGACGTCTGCAGTGGCACTTAGCCAGGCTCAATTGACTGAGCTTGGTGCAAGTTATGCAAAAAAGAATGGCTTAAAGCAAGTTCTTTTAGAAAATGATGTTGATCCAGATATTATTGGTGGGGTCGTATTACAAGTAGACGACTATGTTATTGATGGTTCAATTAAACATAAGTTGATGAAGATTCGTCGCCAATTGATGGAAAATAAGTAAAAGAGGTGAAACCATTGAGCATTAAAGCGGAAGAAATTAGCTCTTTGATTAAGCAACAACTCGAACACTATGATGACAAGTTGGATATCGATGAAGTTGGTGTCGTAACTTATGTCGGTGACGGGATTGCGAGAGCTCACGGCTTAAACCATGTTTTAGCTAATGAGCTATTAGAGTTTGCTAATGGTTCTTACGGAATTGCTCAAAACCTTGAAATGAATGATGTTGGTATCATCATTTTAGGGAGTTTTGATGCGATTCGTGAAGGTGACCGCGTTAAGCGTACTGGCCGAATCATGCAGGTACCAGTTGGTGATGCACTAATTGGTCGTGTGGTGAACCCGTTGGGTCAGCCAGTTGATGGTTTGGGTGAGATTAAGACGGATAAGACCCGTCCAATTGAATCTAAAGCACCTGGCGTGATGGAGCGGCAGTCCGTTAAAGAACCGTTGCAAACGGGAATTAAGGCAATTGATGCCTTGGTTCCAATCGGTCGTGGTCAACGTGAGTTGATCATTGGTGACCGGAAGACTGGTAAAACGAGTTTGGCAATTGATACCATTTTGAACCAAAAAGGTCAGGATGTTATCTGTATCTATGTTGCCATTGGGCAAAAGGAATCAACAGTTAGAACGCAAGTCCAGACTTTAAAGCGCTTTGGCGCAATGGATTATACGATTGTCGTTGAAGCAGGTCCAAGTGAACCTGCGCCGATGCTCTATATTGCGCCCTATGCCGGTAGTGCAATGGGTGAAGAGTTTATGTACAATGGCAGACACGTGCTCGTCGTGTTTGATGATTTATCCAAGCAAGCGGTGGCTTACCGTGAACTGTCATTGTTACTTCGTAGACCACCTGGTCGTGAAGCCTACCCTGGGGATGTCTTCTATTTACACTCACGGCTCTTAGAGCGAAGTGCAAAGTTGTCAGATAAACTCGGTGGTGGGTCGATGACTGCATTACCATTCATTCAGACTGAGGCTGGAGATATTTCAGCTTATATTCCAACTAACGTGATTTCGATTACGGATGGTCAAATTTTCTTGCAAAGTGATTTGTTCTTTGCTGGAACTAGACCAGCTATCGATGCTGGTAATTCAGTCTCACGTGTTGGTGGTAGTGCTCAGATTAAGGCGATGAAGAAGGTCGCTGGGACTTTACGGACAGACTTAGCAGCATATCGGGAGCTTGAGAGTTTTGCGCAATTTGGTAGTGATTTGGACCAAGTGACACAGGCCAAGTTAAACCGTGGTCGTCGGACGGTTGAAGTCTTAAAGCAACCACTGCATGAACCAATTCCTGTTGAAAAGCAAGTTGTGATTTTATACGCCTTAACACACGGCTATTTAGATGCTGTGCCAGTAGAAGATATTCAACGATTTGAACATGAATTGTATGCTAATTTTGATAGTAGTCATACCGATTTATTAGCAACAATTAAGCAGACGGGGAATTTACCGGATGAGACGGTGCTAACGAAGGCAATCAAAGATTTTGCTGCTAGCTTTTCTCCGACTGCGAAGTAAGGAGGTAGTGTCATGCCTGCATCATTACTTGAGCTAAAAAAGAAGATTACTTCGGTTACACAAACGGGGAAAATTACTGAGGCCATGAGAATGGTATCAGCTTCTAAATTAAACCAGACTGAAAAGCATGATAAGCAATATTCAGTCTATAATGATCATGTTCGCCAGACGGTTTCCCGGTTAATGTCAAGTACGCTTGTAACCTACCTTGACGGTCGCCATCGTGCCATTAATGAAGCCAATATTGCTAAGCTAGATTATAGTCAAGTTTTTGGTGAGGGAATTACGTCAGACTTAATTCAAGCACGAGATCATGTTAAGTCCACTGGGTATTTAGTGGTGACTGGCGATCGCGGCCTTGTAGGAGCCTATAATAGTAACGCCATTAAAGGCGTTATGGGGCTATTACAAGATTCAGCAGTTGAACACAAGTCAGCGAAAGTTTTGGCAGTAGGGTCAATTGGTGGTGCCTTTTTCAAGAAGAACAATGTTAATGTGGTTTATGAAAAAGATGGTATTTCTGATGTTCCGAGTTATGAAGAAGTGCTTCCAATTGTATCGACTGCGATTAAAATGTATCTAAACGGCATTTACGATGAGCTGTATGTTTGTTATACGCATCACATCAATTCACTTTCTAGAGCATTTAGAGTTGAAAAGATGTTGCCGATTGCCGATTTAGATATTGGCTTGCCGGAAGCTAAGGCACATGAGAATTTAGATTATGAAGTTTCGCCAGATCCGGAAACGGTTTTGGATTCGTTACTCCCACAATATGCGCGTTCTACGATTTATGGTGCGATTCTGGATGCAAAAACTGCTGAACATGCGTCTTCAATGACGGCTATGCAGAGTGCAACAGATAATGCGAAAGATTTAGTATCGCATTTGACTACTAAATTGAATCGCGCTAGACAGGCAGAAATCACGACCGAAATTACTGAAATTATCGGTGGTGCGAATGCTTTAGAGTAAAAATAGAAAAGGAGGTAGATGTTTTGAGTAAAGGCGAAATTGTGCAAGTTATCGGCCCTGTCGTCGATGTTAAGTTCCCACTTGATCAGCAGTTGCCTGACATTAATAACGCCTTGCGTGTTATTAAGTCTGAGAATGAGTCACTTGTTCTTGAAGTTACCTTGGAACTCGGAGATGGTGTCTTGAGAACCATCTCGATGGAATCTACCGATGGTTTACGTCGTGGGATGACGGTTGAAGATACAGGTGGCCCAATATCTGTTCCAGTCGGAAAAGATACTTTGGGACGCGTGTTTAATGTGTTAGGGCAGCCAATTGATGGTGGCCCAGCATTTTCAGCTGATCACGCACGAGAAGGCATCCATAAACCTGCCCCTAAATATGCTGATTTAACCACCAGCCAAGAAATCTTGGAAACTGGTATTAAGGTCATTGATTTACTGGAACCTTATGTCCGTGGTGGTAAAGTTGGTCTGTTTGGCGGTGCTGGTGTCGGTAAAACCACGATTATTCAAGAATTGATTCATAATATTGCCCAAGAACATGGTGGTATTTCCGTTTTTACAGGTGTTGGTGAAAGAACCCGTGAGGGGAATGACCTATACTTCGAAATGAAAGTATCAGGCGTTTTAGCCAAAACTGCCATGGTCTTTGGACAGATGAATGAGCCGCCTGGTGCCCGGATGCGGGTTGCTTTGACGGGGCTAACATTAGCTGAATACTTCCGAGATGTTGAGGGACAAGATGTGTTGCTATTTATTGACAACATTTTCAGATTTACCCAAGCGGGTTCAGAGGTATCGGCGCTGTTAGGACGGATGCCAAGTGCCGTTGGGTACCAACCAACACTTGCAACCGAAATGGGGCAATTGCAAGAACGGATTACCTCAACCAAGAAGGGGTCAATTACCTCTATCCAAGCGGTTTATGTACCAGCGGATGATTATACTGACCCTGCTCCAGCAACGACTTTTGCGCACTTGGATGCCACGACTAACCTTGAGCGTTCATTGGTTGAACAAGGGATTTATCCAGCGGTCGATCCGCTAGAATCTACTTCGAGCGCTTTAGATCCGGAAGTTGTTGGTGAAGAGCACTATGAAGTTGCGACTAAGGTACAGCACATGCTGCAACGTTACCATGAATTGCAAGATATTATTTCCGTTTTAGGGATGGATGAATTATCTGACGAAGAAAAAATAATTGTTGCTCGTGCCCGGAAGATTCAATTCTTCCTCTCACAGAATTTCTTTGTGGCCGAAACTTTTACGGGTATCAAAGGGTCATATGTCCCGATTAAAGATACGATTAAGGGCTTTAAGTTAATTCTTGATGGTCACTTAGATGATTTGCCAGAAGACGCTTTCCGGTTAGTGGGTCCCATTGAGGATGTACTCAAGAAGGCTAAAGAGATGGGAGTCACGCCAAGTGATTCTGAAGCGCAAGCTTTGCTAGAAAAGTAAGGTGATGTCAAATGGCAGAACCAGAGCATCTTTTTGAGGTCAAGGTTATTACGACTAGTGGGGTGATTTATGATCATCAAACTAGCATTGTCGACATGCGTGCCGTCGATGGACAACAGTCAATTATGTATGGCCATATTCCGCTATTAACACCATTAAGTATTGGTGATGTTACCGTTAAGCGGAGTCGGGAAATGGACCAGCGAGTTGATCATATTGCAGTTAGCGGTGGCTATATTGAATTTTCCCACAACGTTGCAATCATTGTGGTTGATAGTGCTGAGCGTGCGCGGAATATTGATTTGAATCGGGCTGAGGCTGCGAAAGAGCGGGCTGAAAAGCATTTGCAAGAAGCTACTCAAAGTCATGATGAACAATCTTTAGCACGTGCACAAATCGCATTAAAACGTGCTGTTAATCGGATTAGCGTTTATAATCAGAACAAGTATTAAATATTTTGAAAAAAGGTGAATGCATGAAAAGCATTCACCTTTTTTTCGGATAGAGAGGAAAAGATAGATGATCGCAGTTGGCATCAATGCCGTAATGGAATTACTAATTTATCTTATTTTTATTGGGGTCAGTTTTCAAGCAATCAAGTACCTTGATATTGTCCGGTTGATGAAAGTTGGCCATATCTTTGCGAGCCAGGTTTTATTATTATTGCTGGCAATCGGACTTGGCTTTGTTGTTGGCAGTTTCTTTATCATGTTGATTAATACTTCTAGAGAATTAACTAATTTCTTTTAAATATCGGTAAAGTGATGTCTGGCGGAGAGACGCCGGGTTGGCATTTATGGTAAAATAATTGGTATATTAGGAGGGTTTATTTGTGGCTAGAAATATTGGGATCGACTTAGGGACTGCGAATGTTTTAATTAATGTTTCCGGGAAAGGAATTGTTTTAAACGAACCATCGGTAGTAGCAGTTAATACTGAAACTAACAAAATAGTGGCAGTTGGTTCGCAGGCATATGAGATGGTCGGCCGAACGCCAGGTAATGTGCGTGTCATTCGCCCCTTGAAAAATGGTGTGATTGCAGATTTCGATGTTACCGAAGCCATGCTGTCATACTTTATCAAGAAATTAAATGTTAAAGGCTTTATGAGCAAGCCTAACATTTTGATTTGTGCGCCCACTGGTGTGACATCGATTGAACAAAAGGCTATTATTCAGGCAGCTGAGAAAACTGGTAGTGGCAAAGTATATTTAGATTTTGAACCAAAGGTAGCCGCTGTTGGTGCAGGATTAGATATCTTTAAGCCCCAGGGGAACTTAGTCATTGATATTGGTGGCGGGACGACCGATATTGCGGTCCTATCGATGGGTGAAATTGTTACCTCGCAGTCATTGCGTTTAGCAGGTGACATGATGAACCAAGCGGTAGTTAATTATATTAAGAATAAACACAATTTGTTGATTGGGTCGAGAACAGCCGAACAAATTAAAATAGAAATCGGGAGTGCTTACAAGCCAGACCCCAATGAGTCAATTAATGTCAGGGGACGTGATTTGGTTAGTGGGCTACCTAAGCAAACTAATATTACTGCGCCAGAAGTGCTTGAAGCCTTGCAGGATGGGTTGATGAGCATTGTGGTTGCAATCAAGTCAGTGCTAGAATCAACGCCACCTGAATTATCGGCCGATATCATTGATCGCGGAATTATGTTAACCGGTGGTGGTGCTTTATTGCGCGGAATTGACCAGCTGTTCACGCATTACTTACAGGTACCAGTTTTAACCGCTGATCATCCGCTTGAAGCGGTTGCATTAGGAACTGGGATTATTTTAAAGAATATTGAAAAGCACCAACGTCATTAGTGAGGTAGATACTTGCGTCAACTGTTAATTAAGCTTGTGCAATTTTATCAGAAAGCTTTCTCACCACTTTTACCAGATTCTTGCCGCTATTGGCCAACTTGCTCTAATTATATGATTGCGGCCATTCGCCAACACGGGGCTGGTTTAGGACTAATTATGGGATTAGCGCGAATTTTGCGTTGTCATCCATTTATTCGTGGTGGGGTTGATCCGGTGCCGGATCATTTTACGATTTTTCGAAATAAGCATCCTGAAAAATATGAAGATGAAATTATTGCACGTACTTTTCATACAGAACGTAAGTAGGAGGAAAGATGTCAAAGAAACCAGAAAATATTCAAGTTGAGATTAATGAGTTAAAAGGGCGTTCGGTGCCCACTTGGGTAGTTGTTATTCCGAATCATCGGACTATTGGACAGATTGAGCAAATTGACAATCGTTATCGTGCGGTTAGCACTAAGAACAAGGTCGAGTTATTTAATAAGACCTTGGAGAGCAGCATCAACGATTTATTATCATACTTTGCTTTGCATGAAAAATAAATTTAAAGTGTGAGCGATGAATGGCAAGAATAGAAAATAAACGAGATGTTGTTGACCGGATTGCATGGAATATCATCTTACCGGTATTAGTTTTAGCACTAGTGGGCTTTTATGCGATTTATGTTGCCTGCTCGAATGATGAAAGTAACTTAGGTTCTCCGCTAAAAGGGATGTTGACTCAGACGATTTGGTATTTCATTTCTGCTGCAATAATTATTTTGATTATGCAATTTGATGCTGAGCAACTTAATAAACTGGCACCAATTGCTTATGGGATTGGAATTCTTTTTTTGATTGCAGTGCTCTTTTTGTATGATCGTCACACTGCTGCTTTGAGTGGGGCGAAGAGTTGGTTCCGATTAGGACCCTTGAGTTTTCAGCCGTCTGAGCTGATGAAGCCAGCCTTTATTTTGATGGAGGCGCGCGTGGTTAGCCAACATAACCAAACGTATGAGCATAACTTCCGTAATGATTGGTTGCTACTAGGAAAAATTTTGGCTTGGATGTTACCAGTAGCAATTTTGTTAAAATTACAAAACGACTTTGGGACGATGTTGGTCTTCTTTGCGATTGTTGGCGGAATAATGCTGGTCTCTGGGATTACCTGGAAAATCATTATGCCTTTTATCGTTTTTGTGGCTGTTTTTGGGACTAGTATTATTTTGCTAGTGACCACTGATTGGGGTCAGCAAATTTTAAGTCACTGGTTTAGTTCTTATCAATTTAACCGGATTAACTCTTGGCTAGATCCGTCTAGTGATACGTCATCTGGTGCTTATCAGTTGTGGCAAAGCATGAAGGCGATTGGATCAGGAATGACGCTCGGCAATGGTTTTGGCTCAGTTGCTGTCTATGTTCCCGTCCGAGGCTCCGATATGATTTTTTCAGTGATTGGCGAAACCCTTGGATTTGTTGGCTCGGTGGCGGTCATTTTGATTTACCTCTACTTAATTATTCAAATGGTACGCAATGCCTTTGAAACGCGTAATGCCTTTTATTCTTATATTTCTACTGGGATTATCATGATGATTTTGTTTCACGTCTTTGAAAATATCGGAATGAGTATCGATTTATTGCCGCTGACTGGGATTCCCTTGCCATTTATTTCCCAAGGGGGCTCGGCGCTATTAGGTAATATGATTGGTTTGGGATTGATTTTATCAATGAAATTTCATAACAAGGATTACATGTTTAGTACCGCTGGTGATTTCTAAGACAGTTAATCATTAGATATAAAAAAGCTTCCCATCAGGGAGGCTTTTTTATGGTATGAGTTATGCTTCATTATGTAGTTATGCTGCGATTTCTTCAGTACGACAAACTAATACATCACAGCTTGCAGTACGACTAACATATTCGGTAACACTACCAATTAATAACCGCTCAACTGCGTTTAAACCAGTGGCACCAAGCACAATCAAGTCAATTTCATGCTTCTTGGGGAAGTCACGTCCAATAATCACTTTGGGGGAGCCAAACTCAAGGGAGTAGTGCACTTCTTTGACGCCAGCTTTTAATGCGCGCTGGTAATAGGCTTCCATTTTGGTCTTAGCATCACGCGAAACTTGTTCAACCATTGATGAGTCAAAGCTTGATACATTTTGGAATGATCGAGTGTCAATGACATGTAGGATTTCTAGAGTAGCACCATTACGTTTAGCGATGGCAACGGCTTTGCTAAACGCGATGTCTGCTTCTTTGGATCCATCTACTGCAACTTGAATTTTTTTATATTGTTTCAGCATAACATGCACCTCTTTCTATTTCCTATTTTAACATCTATTCTGACGATGAGGACACATCAACCCTCATATTTTTGAAGTTTAGTTAGACGCAAGCTAAAGATAAGGATCAAAACGGAAGCTAATCCTAGCGTGAAGAGGTTAGCAAACTTAGGTGCTAAGAAGAGAATCAACAAGCCAATCACGCCATTGATTGCGAGGCTAATGGCAGACTGGGTCAATAGGTGACTCATTTTGGGTGTGTTACCAACGTCATAAATTAAAAAAGCACCATCCCGGCGTCGCCATAGATAAGTAGCGGTTAAAAATAATAAAACGATAAAGACCAGCATGGCAAGTATAATAATCATGGTAAAAACTCCTAATAGTTTCATTCGATATAAAAAAGGTGGTCCAGCAAGGACCACCCAAAATTTTCCAAAAAATCCGAGTTGATGAAGAAAAAGCAAAATGACGCTTGTTGAACCCGCATTGTCCAATAAATCGATTGGTAGCGCAATGAATATGGATCCTAAGTGAACTTAGTATTCCGATTCAGTAGTTATTTACCAATCACCACGTCTTTTAGTTTGATCGGTCAACTGTATGCATTTAAGCTTGCCTATCAACCCAGATCACTTATTATAATACTGAACAAAAGGCGTTTTGTCAATTGTCATGCAACCGGTTTCAATATTACTTGCTAGTGTTTTAGCCCCTCCGCTTGTAATTCGCGCAGCCGCTCATATTGCTGCTTGAAAGCTAGCTCAAATTTTGAATTGCCTTTGGGCGTAAAGTACTGACTGCCAAGTAGCGCATCTGGCAAGTATTGCTGTGCCACCCAGTCATTAGGATATTGGTGAGCATATAAGTAGCCAATACCGTGTCCGAGTTTTTTGGCACCCGCATAGTGTGCATCCTTTAAGTTGTCTGGAATACGGGTATGGGTATGTTCAATATCACTGAGTGCATGATCAATTGCCATCATGGCACTATTACTTTTAGGTGAGAGTGCTAATTCGATGACGGTATTTGCAAGGGGAATACGCGCCTCTGGTAAACCAATACTCTGGGCTGCTTGAATTGCACTAAAGGCGTGTTGAGCAGCTGCAGGATTGGCCATACCAATGTCTTCGTAGGCAATAACTGTGAGCCTACGACAAATTGAACTAAGGTCGCCACCGGCAATTAGGGCAGCTAAGTAGTGTAGCGCTGCATCTGTATCAGAGCCACGAATTGATTTTTGAAAGGCAGAGATTAGGTCGTAATGACTATCGCCATGTCGATCGAAGGTTTGCGCCCGCAGCTGTAGTGAGTCAGCCATGTCAATAGCCGTAATTTTTAACGTGCTGGTAGACTGATTTGCTTCTAATTCTTGCTTCGTTGAACGAACTGCTAATTCTAGGCCATTAAGCATAGTACGTAAATCGCCATTGCCTTTTTCGATGAGCATCTGCAGCGCTGCATCCGTTAGTTCAACGTGATCCTGGCCTAAACCCTTAACTTTATCGGTTAGTGCGCGCTGGATAGCTCGCTTAGCGTCATCCGCAGTGGGCTGCTTTAGTTCGAAAATTTGGCAGCGTGAGCGAATCGCAGGTGTCACCGATAAATATGGGTTCTCAGTCGTTGCACCAACTAAGATAACTTGACCAGACTCTAACAAGGGTAACAAATAATCTTGCTTAACTTTATCTAGGCGGTGCAGCTCGTCCAAGAGGAGAATGACAGTACCTGACATTTTTCCCTCTTCGGCAACCTGTTGTAGTTCTTTTTTACCATCTGTCGCGGCATTTAATTGCCGAAAAGCATAACGTGTTGTACCAGCGATTGCTGAGGCAATACTAGTCTTACCAATTCCAGGAGGTCCATATAAAATCATAGAACTTAAGAGGCGTGCCTCGACCATTCTCCGAATGATTTTTCCAGGTCCAATTAAATGCTGTTGTCCAACCACCTCATCGAGGTTAGTGGGGCGCATTCGATAAGCTAAGGGTTGCATTATGACTCCTTGTGGAATAAACGACTAAAAAAATTCGTATGTTTAGTCGGTGAGGGCAGGGCATCGTGTGGAAATTCAGGTGGATAAACTTGCTGAATTTCAATGTGCGGTCGATTTAAGGCTTGTTCAGCCACAACTAATAATGCTGTGCCATCAGTATTCGTCTGGGCAGTCTCATTGTTAATTAGCGTAAATGAAATATTCGCTTGGCTGGCTTTAGCCTCAACTTCAGTAAAGAAGCCAGTATCACTAATGTTGCCGTTGATTAAAATGCGATAAGGCTCATAATCAGCAAAGTGTGCCAGGAAGAGCGCTGTCAGTTCATGGTCACTGATTTCACTATTGTTCATTCGCACAAATACGCGTTCGCGTAAAGACCCTAGGAAGCGTCTGCGTTCATCTGGTTTTGTTTGCGGGACACCGTTAGCAGCTTGATTAACTCGATTTTCTAAATTTTCACTCATGTCATTTCTCCTTGTCCTAATTGTACGAAAAAAGGCTTTCTCATGAAAGAGAAAACCTTTTTGGTTTTGCAAAACAATGATAACCGGTAAAGATTACAGTAACTTGTTGTAGTATTCAACGACTAGCGCTTCGTTGATTCCTGGTTCCATTTCGTCACGTTCTGGTAGACGAACTAAGCTACCTTCGAGCTTATTGTCATCAAAAGTAACATATGATGGACGAGCTGCAGTAGCATCCAAGGAATCCTTAACTTGTTGTAAATTCTTTGACTTCTCACGTAGGCTAATGGTTTGTCCAACCTTAACTTCGTATGAAGGAATATCAACGCGCTTGCCATCAACCGTAATATGACCATGATTAACTAATTGACGCGCTTGTTCACGGGTTGAGGCTAAGCCCAAGCGATAAACAAGGTTATCCAAACGACGTTCAAGTAAGATCATTAAGTTCACACCATGTTGACCTTCACGGATTTTACCAGCACGAACAAACATCAATCTAAATTGGCGTTCGTTTAAACCGAACATCCAACGTAACTTTTGCTTTTCGTGTAATTGTTCACCATATTCTGAGAGACGGGTACGACTGTTAGGGCCGTGTTGACCAGGTGCAAAATTACGGCGGCTAATTTCTTTGCCAGTGCCTGAAAGTGAAATTCCTAATCTTCTTGATCGTTTCCAACTTGGACCAGTGTATCTTGACATATATATCCTCCAATAAAACTAATAAATTATTTGGAGTAAAATATTAAGAACAGCTTCGACATACGTGCAACTTGAATTCACACTTTCACCCAATGCAGCCCGGGCTACTGATTCACTTGACGTTTCAAGTTGTTGACGTGCTTGTCAGCTGTTGCTGCAAATATTTTACACGTCCACAATTATATCGGTTTCAGAACTTGAAAGCAAGAAAAAGCTTGTAAAGGTCGTAATTAAGTAGGTTTTTGGTATAATTAGAAGTAGTTTTGGAGGATACTTATGTCATCTACGCAAACTTTAATTGTAGTCGCCTTAGTTGTTTTCATCTTATTTATTTTAGGGCTAGGCCTATTCATCAATCGTAAGCAGCTACGCGAAATTGCTACGATTCAGAACACTTTAACAAAAATCAACGCCTTACAACTTGGGCAAGATATTAATCGGTTAGATCAGATGGAGCTTGCTGGTGAGAGTTTGACCACGTTGAATACGTGGAAAAAGCAATTTAAAACCATGACACAAAAGCTGATTCCAGAGATTACTCGTCGCACTGACCTGGCCAGCGAGCAAGTGGCTGCTTATAAACTGTGGGGTGCTCGCAAAGACCTAAAAGAAGCCCAAACTTTGTTGGTTAGTGTCATTGAGTCATCGAAGCATACCAAGCAAGTTTTCACGCAGCTCCTTGAGGCTAATCGTGAAAATCAAATGCAGTATGATAGCTTGAGTGCTACTTACCAAGGGATGCGCAAGGATGTTTTGGCTCATTCTTTTGCCTATGGTCCGGCTATTGATCAGCTAGAAGAAGGCTTGTCTACGATGGGAGCTAATTTCTCCGAGGCTAAAAATCTTTCTTCCCAAGGTGATCATGTTGAAGCCAAGCGTGTCTTGGATAAATTGCAGGTGGACTTAAGCCAGCTAAAGGCCGCACTACCAGAGGTCAAACACGCGCAGCATCAACTTGAAGTGGTTTTTCAGTCGCAACTACATGAAGTATCAGATACTTACAAGCAAATGCGTCAAGATAAGTTTTATATTGATGCGCTGGATGTCCAGCTAGAAGTTAAAAAGCTATATGCCTTAATTGAGCATGCGAATGAATTGCTAGCTGGCGTCAAGATTGCGGAGCTAAAGGACCAAAATAAAGCTATTGCAGGTAAGATTAATAAGATTTATGAAGTCCTGATTCGTGAATTTAAGGCTAAACCATTTATCGAAAAAAACCAGGCTAAGATTTTAACGTTGATTGCCCGTCAGCAATCTGCTTCAAAGAAGTTAGTTGAAAAACTAAAGCATATTGATGAGAGCTACGAATTGACACATGGTGAACTGGGACAGAGTAAAAAACTCGAGCGTGAAGTCGCTGCAATGAGTCATCAGTACACTGTTGATACGCAGAATATTGCTGATGGCAAGGCAGTCTTTTCTAAATTGCAAGCGAGCTGGCTAGCAATGGTGAAGCGCCTCAAGGAAATTGAGGCTGAGCAGGAGCAAATGGCAGTTAATGTCGAGGGGTTATACGATTCTGAAAATGTCGCACGCGCCTCTATTGCCAATTTTAAGCAAGAAGTCGCTTTGGTTTATCGCCGTATTGAACGCCGTGATTTACCGGGCAGTCCAGAGAGCTTTGTCCAGATTTATACCCTGGTGGTGAACGAGATTGCCAAGGCGAGCCATGAATTAGACCAAGTTCGGATTAACATGGAAAAAATCACTGATGAATTGATTCAAATTTCGGATGATGTCCAGCGGCTGAAACGTGAGGCAGATGAAATTATTAACTCTGCTAACTTGGTAGCGCTAACCATGCAATATTCTAATAAGTTTACTGGCGATGAATTTGTAAAACGCGCACAACAACAAACAATGGCCTTGTACCGTGATAAATTTTCCTATAAAGAGGCACTAGATACAATTGCGCCAGCCATTGAGCGCGCAGAGCCAGGCAGCTATCAGCGCTTAGAAAATGCCTACTATACAGAACAAAAAAGAAAATAATTGAAGCCAAAGTTATTTTGGGTTAGAATTGTAAAGTTATTGAGGCGGCCAATTCGTTGGCCGTCTTTTGTGAGGGGATATTTTTTTGATTTATTTTGACAATAGTGCCACTACGCAAATTTATCCAGAAGTGTTGGCAACTTATGATCAGGTTGCCACAAAAATTTGGGGTAATCCTTCTAGCCTACATCGGCTCGGGGATCGGGCGCACCAATTATTAGAGGCTTCAAGGCAGCAAGTGGCGCAGTTACTTGGTGTAACGGCACCTGAAATTGTTTTTACGTCTGGCGGTACCGAGTCCAATAATATGGCGATTAAGGGCACTGCGATTCAAAAGCGGGAGTTTGGTAAGCATATTATTACCTCAAGTGTTGAACATCCTTCCGTTGCTAACGCCTTTAATGAGCTTGAACAATTAGGCTGGCGAGTGACACGTTTGCCCGTTGATCGGTCTGGCCGGGTTCGTGTAGCAGATTTAAAACAGCGTCTAGATTCAGATACGACGCTAGTATCGATTATGGGTGTTAATAATGAAGTTGGAGCCATTCAGCCCATTGCTGAAATTTCGGATTTGCTTGTGAATTATCCTAATGTGATGTTTCATGTTGATAATGTCCAGGCGCTAGGAAAGAATCTTTGGTCACAAGTTTTTACACCACGAGTAGATTTAACTAGTCTCTCAGCTCATAAATTTCATGCGCCTCGTGGTGTCGGCGTTCTGTATAAAAAAACGGGTAAGATGCTAACTCCCCTTGCAGAAGGTGGCGGACAGGAACGTGGTTTACGTTCTGGAACTGAGAATTTGGCTGCGATTGCCGGGATGGCGAAGGCAATGAGACTGCTATTAATTGATGAGGCAGCTAAAGCAGGCCGTGAAGCTGCCATTAAAGCCAAGATTGATCATTTCTTACGCGGTCTCGCTGGGGTAACCGTTTTTTCAAACGATGATGCGACCTTTACACCGCACATTCTCTGCTTTGCACTGAGTGGTATTCGCGGTGAAACGCTGGTGCATACTTTAGAAGCACATGATATCTATACTTCAACCACCTCAGCCTGTTCATCGAAAATAGCGGATGAAGCAAGCACCTTGTCAGCGATGCATGTTCAAGCAAAACTCGCCACCAGTGCGATCCGTCTTAGTTTCGACGAAAGCAATACCTTAGCAGAAGCTGATCAATTTATCGCTATATTTAGCGATATTTACCATCATTTTGCTAAAATCAATCATTTAGGAGAGTAGTCATGCAGTATACGGAAGTGATGATTCGTTATGGCGAGTTGTCAACCAAGGGAAAAAACCGTAAAGATTTTATTAATCGCTTAGCCTCAAATATCCAAAAGACACTAGTCGATTGGCCAGAATTAGAATTTCATCCTCGTCATGATCGGATGCATATTGTGTTACATGGTGCACCGTTTGAAGCGGTTGATGCGCGCTTGAAGCGTGTGTTTGGGATTCAAACGTATTCACCAGTCGTGACTGCTGAAAAGAATTTACCAGCAATTGAAGCCAAGGCGCTGGAGCTCATGCAGGCGACTTTCCAGCCAGGCATGAGTTTTAAGGTCAACACGCGGCGCAGTGACCACCAGTTTGAGTACGATACGAATCAGCTTAATAGCTTGATTGGTGACTATTTATTTGATCAGATGACTGACTTAAAGGCTGAAATGAAGCATCCAGATTTAGTTTTGAGAATTGAAGTTCGCCGGGACGCAATTTATTTATCAAATCAGTTGCTCAAAGGAGCTGGTGGTATGCCCGTGGGCACCGCTGGCAAAGCTGTGATGATGTTATCTGGGGGGATTGATTCACCAGTTGCTTCTTACTTAGCCTTGAAGCGGGGGGTAGATATTGAAATGGTGCACTTTTTCAGCCCACCATATACCACTGATAAGGCTTTAGCTAAAGCTAAGGAACTCACTGGGATTTTGGCCAATTATTCGGGTAAAATCAATTTTATCGCGGTGCCTTTTGCTGAGATTCAAGAGACCATCAAGGAAAAACTCCCAGAAGGGTATTTGATGACCATTCAGCGTCGCTTTATGTTACGCCTAGCTGATTTAATTCGTGCTAAACGTCATGGTAAAGCCATCATTAATGGTGAGAGTATCGGGCAAGTGGCTTCGCAAACCCTCGATTCCATGATTGCGATTAATGACGTTACTGCGATGCCAGTTTTGCGTCCTGTTGTGACGATGGATAAGAATGAAATTATTGCCTTAGCTGAAAAAATTGGCACCTTTGACTTATCAATTGCGCCGTTCGAGGATTGTTGCACCATTTTTGCACCACCCCGTCCTAAGACAAAGCCTAAGCTTGATAAAGCACGTCTCTACGAACAAGAACTCGATATTGATGGTCTCGTTGCACGTGCTTTAGCCGGTATTCAAGTCATGCCTATCTATCCTAACCAACAATTTTTACATAATAAATCCGCTGAAGATGCAGATTTGTTGTAAGAAGGATGTTATAATAGCGCTATAAGTGATAACCGAGAAAAAAAGCTAATAACAGAGAGCCACTCCAGTGCTGAAAGGTGGTTAGCTATATGAGTAGCTTGGTTACTGATTAGTTGAACCTGATGTAACATGTAGTCCAAGTAGGCTAATCCGGAGAGCACCGTTATAGCTGAAAGAGAGTTGTCGTACTTTGACAACTAATCTTAGGTGGTACCGCGGTGTAAATCGTCCTAGACAATTGTCTAGGACCTTTTTTATTGGAGGAATAATATGACAGAATTAGCACCAAAATATGATCCGGAAGCTGTTGAAGCGGGTCGGTATCAAAAATGGTTAGATGAAGATTTATTTAAACCCAGCAGTGATAGTAAGGCACATCCTTATGCCATTGTAATTCCACCACCCAATGTGACTGGCAAATTACATTTGGGTCATGCTTGGGATACTGCCATCCAAGATGCGTTAATTCGGTTTAAACGGATGGAAGGCTATGATACGCTTTATTTGCCTGGCATGGATCATGCTGGAATTGCGACCCAAGCTAAAGTTGAAGCAAAGCTGCGTCAGCAAGGTAAAAATCGCCATGAAATGGGCCGTGAGGCCTTTGTCAAACAGGTTTGGGACTGGAAAGATGAATATGCCAAAATCATTAAGGGGCAGTGGGCTAAATTAGGGTTATCGCTTGATTATAGTCGTGAACGCTTTACGCTTGATCAAGGTTTATCAAAAGCAGTTCGCAAAGTTTTTGTCCAGCTGTACCGTGAGGGCTTAATTTATCGGGGACAATATATTATTAACTGGGATCCGAAACTAGAAACAGCTTTGTCTGATATCGAAGTTATTCATAAAGATGACAAAGGGGCTTTTTATCACATCAAGTATCCGTTTGTTGATGGGAGTGGTTTTGTCGAAATTGCGACCACCCGTCCAGAAACCATGTTTGGTGATACGGCGGTTGCTGTTGCGCCTGGTGATAAGCGTTATGCGGACTTAGTGGGCAAGGAATTAGTGTTACCACTGGTTGGACGTCATATTCCAATTATTACCGATCAGCATGTTGATCCTGACTTTGGGACCGGACTCGTTAAAATAACGCCTGCTCATGATCCAAATGACTTTTTGGTTGGTAATCGCCATGATTTGGAACGCATTAACGTGATGAATGACGATGGTACGATGAATGAAGCCTGCGGCAAGTACAATGGCCTTGATCGGTTTGATTGTCGTGAACAGTTAGTAGCCGACTTAAAGGCCGCTGGTTATCTCATCAAGGTTGAACCAATTGTCCACTCAGTCGGTCACTCTGAACGCTCTGATGTCCAAGTTGAACCTCGGCTATCTACGCAATGGTTTGTGAAGATGAAACCATTGGCTGAAGCAGCAGTTGCTAATCAGCAGACCGATGATCGTGTTGATTTTGTTCCTGATCGTTTTAATCATGCCTTTACGCAGTGGATGGATAATATTCATGACTGGGTTATTTCACGTCAGCTGTGGTGGGGGCACCGGATTCCTGCTTGGTATCATAAGCAAACGGGTGAACTCTATGTCGGTGAAACCGCGCCAGCTGATATTGAAAATTGGCGACAGGATCCAGATGTGCTAGATACGTGGTTCTCAAGTGCCTTATGGCCGTTTTCGACTTTAGGCTGGCCAGATACTGAAGCAGCCGATTTTAAGCGCTATTTCCCAACGAATACCTTAGTAACCGGTTATGATATTTTACCTTTCTGGGTTTCACGGATGATTTTCCAAGGGCTGCACTTTACCAAGCAGCGGCCATTTGACCATGTCGTGATTCATGGCTTAATGCGTGATGAACAAGGTCGTAAGATGTCTAAGTCATTGGGGAACGGCATTGACCCAATGGATGTCATCCAAAAATACGGTGCGGATGCGCTACGGTGGTTCTTGTTGAATGGGACGGCGCCAGGTCAAGATGCACGCTTTAGCTACACGAAGATGGATGCGTCTTGGAATTTTGTCAATAAGCTTTGGAATGCTAGTCGGTTTGTCATTATGAATTTACCGGCTGATGCCAAACCAGCTACGTGTCCAGATCCAAGTCAATTTGATTTAGCTGATAAGTGGCTCTTTAATCGCTTAAACCGTACAGTTGCAGAAGTAACTCGGTTATTTGATGAGTTCCAGTTTGGTGAAGCTGGCCGTCAACTTTATAGCTTTATTTGGAATGATTTCTGTGACTGGTACATCGAGATTTCCAAGGTGGCCTTGAATGGGACAGATGTTGAACTGAAGAATCGCAAATTGAGTCATTTAACTTGGATTTTAGACCAGATTTTACGTTTGATGCATCCCATCATGCCATTCGTTACCGAAAAATTATGGTTGTCAATGCCACATGAAGGAATCAGCATTTCGACTGCAAAATATCCAGTAGTTCATCCAGAATTTACCAATGCCGCAGCCGATGAACAAATGGCCTTTTTAATTGAAATCATTAAAGCTGTTCGTAATATTCGGATGGAAGTTAATGCCCCGATGTCCAAGCCGATTAAGCTTTTAATCCAAGTTGATCAAGCGGAGCAGCAAGCGATTCTGGCGGATAACCAATCTTATGTTGAGAACTTCTTGCATCCTAAAGAATTAACAGTCGGCACGTCGATTGTGGCGCCAAAACTAGCGAAAACAGCTGTGTTGCCTGGGGCTCAAGTCTTTGTCCCGTTAACTGAACTGGTTAATTTGGATGATGAATTGGCTAAAATGACCACAGAAGCCGATCATCTAGGACAAGAAGTGGCACGTGCGGAAAAGAAGCTGGCCAATAAAGGCTTTACGATGCATGCACCAGCAGCCGTTGTCAAAGAACAACAAGCTAAGTTAGCTGACTATCAGAGTCAACTCGCGGGTGTGCAGTTACGCATGAAAGAACTGAAGGAAAGTAAATAAGTGAATTTCCGAACTCAAGCAGATTTATTAACATATCTTTATCACTTGCCACGGTTACATCCTAAAAGTGACTTGTCTTATATTAAACGTGTTTTGGCGCAACTGGGTCATCCTGAACGTCAAGTTAAGACCGTTCATGTCACTGGGACCAACGGTAAGGGTTCGACCTCATATTATTTGAGTCGCTTGATACAAAAGGCTGGTCCTAAGACCGGTCTTTTTGTCTCTCCTTATGTTCAAGTTTTTAACGAACGGATTCAAATTGCTGGCGAAAATATCAGTGAAGCGCGACTGTTGCAGGCAGCTCGACTGGTACAGCAAGCAATTGACCAGTTAGCGCTAACAGCAACAGACTTTGTCTTAACCACTTTTGAATTTGAAGTAGCCATGGCCTTTGTGACCTTCAGCTTGACGCATTGCGAGTATGCGGTGATTGAGGTGGGTATTGGTGGCACACATGATAAAACCAATGTTATCATCCCTGAGTGTAGTGTTATTACGACTGTAGCAATGGATCATGAAGACCTGATTGGCCCGACTTTGGCTGATATTGCGCGTGAAAAAAGTGGGGTGATTAAAGCCGGTAAACCAGTAGTTTTAGGAAAAATACCGCCAGCAGTCCGCACAATTATTTTGAAACGGGCAATGCAATTAGCTGCTCCAGTGTATGAATTGGCGCAAGTATTTCAGGTAACAACTGGCGCTGGTTTGCAAATTCAGGTTGGCGAGCAGATTTTGAAACTACCTTGGTACCCATTAGTTGAGGGGTATGATATTGCCATGGCAGTGCAAGTTTTACAGATTTTAAAGTTACAATTGACGCCTGCCGAAATTATCGCTAGTATTAAGGAGACGGTCATTCTTGGACGCTACCAAATACGCACTCAGCAACCTTTAGTGATTTTAGATGGTGGACATAATCTGCAAGCGATTAGCCATTTGCTCACCTTTGTACGCTCAGAGCAGCAGCACCGACAGGGTAAAGCCCGCGTTTTAATTGGGATGATGAAAGATAAAGATTTGGCAGAAATCTTTCAGCTGTTCGATGATTCAGAGCAACTGACATTAACTGCCATTGATTATCCAAGAGCTGCCCGCAGAACTGATTTTCCGCAATTCGTGCAGGACAAGTATCCCTTCGTTCAAGATTATCGGCGTGCTTATGTGCGGTTAAAAGCGCAAAGTAAGCCCAATGATATTTTATTAGTGACAGGTTCATTTTATTTAGTGAGCGAGATTTTACAAATAGGTGACTAGACTAATGGTGCGTATAGCAGGAATAGCAGCTGAGCTTAAAGGTATTATTTTTGATATGGATGGTCTGCTGGTCAATTCAGAACGTTTATATTGGGAAGCTAATATTCAAGCGGCAGCTGAAGCTGGTTTGGCGATTCCCCAGGACAGTTATTTAAAACTGGCCGGTGCGACTGTGGCTGAAATGGCTACTTTTTATCAGCGCTACTTTAAGACTAGCGCCGAACGTGATCATTTTATTGCCCGCACCGATGCCTTGGTGTGGGAGTGGGTTAACCAAGGAAAGTTACAATTGCAGCCTGGTGTGCAGGTGGCGCTTGACCGTTTTCAAGCGGCTAGTGTTAGAATGTGTATTGCTTCTAGCAATTATGAACGGGTACTACAGCAGATGATGTGGGCGACTGGGATTCGCAACTATTTTGAGTTTTATTTGAGTTATCGGGATGTAGAACGCGGGAAGATTCGTGCTAAGCCAGCACCAGATATTTATTTAGCCGCCGCAAAGCGGCTAAATATTGCTGCTGCGGATTTATTAGTTTTTGAAGATTCAACTACTGGTGTAGCGGCTGCTAGTCGCGCTAAACTCAAATGTATTATGATTCCTGATTTAGTGCCTGCAACGCAGCTTGATCGGCAGAGGGCAACTATGGTTGTGTCAGACTTTAACGTTGTAGTGACTAAGATCGAATAAGTTAACAAGTTTTACTGAATTTCAATCAATTTTACGTAATGTACTAGTGGAGGTAAATATTATGACACTAGTACAAAATTTAAAGAATTATCAGCAAGCCTGGGTGCGCGCAGATTTTGAGTTGTTTGAGGAATTAGTTACTACCTTGACAGAGATGGGGGTTAGTACGCTAACTGACCTTAAACCGTATTTACAAGCACACCATATTGCCAGCTGTGATGACTTAGTTGCCTATGTTGCGGGTCCAGATTGTCCCAATCAGTTGGCAGTGCTAATTGTGGGGCTATTAGATCGGGTGCGCCAAGCTAAGATTAAGTGCCCACCCCAGTTTGAAAGTCAGACTGATATTGGTAATTATCTGGCAGAAAAATTGGTTAACCATTTGCAAGAAGAGTTATGGGTAATTTATGTTAGTGCAGCTGGTGAGTTAGTCGGTGAAAAGCAATTATTCGTAGGGAGTCTTAAACAAACACCAGCACACCCGCGTGAAATTTTTAAATGGGCCTTCTTATTTGGCGCCAGTGGCTTTTTCATTTGTCATAATCATCCTAGTGGTCGGCTTGTTCCTTCAACTTCGGATTTAAAGCTGACTGAACGGCTCTTGCGAGCTGCTAAAATTATGAATGTTGATTTTATTGACCACTTGATTGTCGGTGGTGGACACTTTTTGAGTATGGTTTCAGAAGACTTTTCATTTGATTGACGTAAATTAAAGATTCCTTTAAATTGTTGTGATTTTTAAAAAAGCAAAGAGAATATGCTATAATAATTCAAGATTTAAGGTCGCGACGTGACGTAAGGAGATATTTTCGTGTTTGGATTAGGTACAAAAAATATTGGTATTGACCTAGGTACGGCCAATACTTTGGTATACATGGAAGGCAAAGGGATTGTCTTAAGAGAGCCTTCTGTCGTAGCGAAGAACACTCAAACCGGTGAAGTTATCTCGGTCGGGTCGGACGCGCGTGAGATGATTGGACGGACACCAGGCTCAATTGTAGCCATTCGGCCCATGAAGGATGGCGTGATTGCCGACTATGATACGACTGCAGCGATGCTGAAGTACTTCATGGAAAAAACTAATGGCAACTCTAAGCCTTCAGTTATGATTTGTGTTCCTTCTGGTGTTACCGAGGTTGAAAAACGTGCGGTAATTGATGCCGCTCGCGTTGCCGGTGCACGTGAAGCATTTGTCATTGAAGAACCTTTTGCAGCAGCAATCGGTGCTGGGTTACCAGTTATGGATCCAACCGGTTCTATGGTCGTTGACATTGGTGGTGGGACCACTGATGTTGCCACCATCTCGCTGGGGGGGATTGTTTCATCAACCTCAATTCGTCAAGCTGGCGACAAGTTTAACGCTGCTATCATTAACTACATCCATTCCAATTTTAACTTGTTGATTGGTGAACGAACTGCTGAAGATATTAAGATTCAGATTGGTTCTGCTTCAGTGGAAAAAGCCAAGGAAATCGAAGCTATGAGCATCAGAGGACGGGATTTGGTAACTGGGTTACCTAAGTCGATTGATGTTGCTGCAGTGGATGTTGCAAAAGCGATTCAAGATGTGGTACAAGATATTATTATCGCCATTAAAGAGACTTTGGAACAGACATCACCAGAAATTGCGGCTGATGTTATCGACCACGGTATTGTTTTGACCGGTGGTGGTGCTTTATTGAAGAACTTACCAGATGTGATTGCGGAAGCAACTAAGGTACCAGTTTTCATTGCGCAAGATCCACTCGATTGTGTGGCTGTCGGAACTGGTGAGTCACTTAAGAATATTGAAATTATGCGTAGAACGCGTAAATAACGTTAAAGCCGGCCAAATATAGCCGGCTTTTGTTTAGGAATGTTTCTGTATGAAGAAATTTCTCGAAAATAAAAAGTTGTTGATGACCTTTGTGACAGTGCTACTGATTTTAGTGGTATTGGCAGGAAGCGTGAGTTTACGTAAAAAGCGGACGACACCGTTGTTAATTCAGAGTTTTGGCAATGATGTGGCTAGTATTGCCGCTAATGTGGTTAATTTCCCAGTCAGTTTGTTGTCAGGTGGTGCGACTAATGTGCACGAATTGTTACAGGTTCAGGCAGAGAATAATCGCCTTAAGAGCCAAATCGATGATTTGGGACAAACTAAAGCACGCAATGCAGCATTAGAGGCAGAAAATAGTCAGTTACAAGCGGCTTTGAAATTGAATGGTACTTTATCTGGATATACGACGATTAATGCATCAGTTATCTCACGTTCACCTGATACTTGGTCAGACTTACTCATTATTAATAAAGGTAGCGCCAGTGGCATTGCTAAAAATATGGCCGTGATGTCAGGTGGCGGCGTTATTGGTCGAGTTTTAGAAGCCAATGCTGCGACTAGCAAAGTAGAACTAATTACCACTACTGACCAGTCTGCTAATCGGTTTGCAGTTGAGGCGGATGCGAAAGCTGGGCAAAAAGTCCATGGCATTATTAACGCCAATACGAATAACAGCTTATCATTTACGCAAGTTGTTGATTCAGCTAAATTAACGAAGGGCACCGAAGTCTATACGAGTGGCTTGGGTGGCAATTCACCTAAGGGCTTGTTAGTTGGTAAGGTCGCGGTAACCACCAAAGACTCTTACGGACTTTCTGATGTTATTAAGATTAAGCCTGCAGGTAATGTGAGCGATGCTTCAGTGGTGACAGTGATTAAAAGAAGGGTGGCCAATTGATGCGTATTTTTCATCAATGGGTGCTAGCACTTGCTTTGTATCTTGCTTTGAGCTGTGAAGGTCTAGTTTCAGTTTATATCCAGCATTTGGCCATTCATGGTTTTATTGCACCAGTTTTTGTTCTGCCGATAGCTGTGATGATTATCAATTTAATCGATGACTTAAATGTGCAGGAATACTGGTTAGCTTTGGGCGCTGGAATTGTTGCTGATTTATACTTTTGGGGCATTATTGGTATCTATACGGTGTTTTTACCGGTAAGTGTCTGGTGCTGTCACCGGTTAGCGCGTATTTTACCTGATTTTTGGCTATTTCGGTTGATTGTGGTACTAGTGGGTACGAGCTGTTTGACAGCTTATATCTGGCTGATTTTAAATTTTATGGGCCTTGCAACTGTCTCGGCTATCAGTCTGTGGCAAAACTTGTTCGGCAATTTAATTATGAGTTCCGTTCTTTTTGGATGTACTTATTGGTTATGGGGTTGGTTAAGTCAATCTTATCCTTTCTTAGTGGATTTAGATGCATATCGCAAATAAAAAAACACGCTACGTCTACGTAGCGTGTTTTTTATAACAAGATTTCTAGTGAAAGAACAGTGGTAAGATTGCGGCAACAATCGCAGCTAAGGTGATAAATGCCATTAAAATTACCATTGTATTTTCGATTTTTTGAAACTTAGATTTATGCTTTTTATGTGCCATGAAGCGTCCTCCCCTAACTGTTACCATTTTATCGTGTTAGAGAGTTTTTTTCAATTACTGAAAAGGTTAGAATAAGTTCAGGAGGAAAACCATGTTTCAAATTATTCTTGTCCCCATCTTAGGGTTAATCGTGTGGGGCTTACTCAAAAAACTTTTTCCAAAATCACAATTTCATTCCTATGTACTGTTACCTTTTTTCTTTGTTTTTGCTTGTCAATTAATTACTGATCATGAACGCAAGCCCTCGTTTCTGCCATATGGCTTTTTATTGTATGCTTTGCTAGCTGTGATTATTATTTTGAAGTTAGCTTTTACTAACAAAAATTTATCCGTTAGTAAAACATTAGGTATTTTGTGGGAGTGTTTCACTTGGTCGAGTGGTTTGTGGTATGCCGGATTGCTGATTACCTTGTTTTAAGCCCCATTAGTGTCAAAGTTATTTAATCAGTTTAATATCGCCTGAAAGTCTTGTGCTTTCAGGCTTTTTTGTGTTCTCAATTTGTTATCAATAAGTAATAATGTTAAAGGATTTAGTATTTCTGCAATGAATGTGGTATGAAGTGGGGAATTGTGGTAAATTAAATGTTGGAAGGGGGTGTGTGCCATGTTTATGGGTGAATACCAACACAATTTGGATACAAAAGGACGATTAATTGTCCCGGCTAAATTACGTGATCAACTTGGATCAAAAATGGTGTTGACTCGTGGCATGGAAGGCTGTATTTTTGGCTACTCAGTTACTGAGTGGCAAAAAATTGAAGCCAAGCTCGCTCAACTTCCACTGACTAAAAAGAATGCACGTCGTTTTACTCGCATGTTTTATTCTGGTGCGATGGAAGCTGAATTCGATAAACAAGGTCGAATTAACTTAACGACTACTTTGAAAAAGCATGCCGCCTTAGAAAAGGCATGTGTGATTGTGGGTGTGTCGGATCGAATTGAAATCTGGTCCCAAGCCCGTTGGGATAAATTCTCTGATGAAGCCAGCGATGACTATGATGAGATTGCAGAAGATTTGGATGATTTTGAATGATACCTTTTAAACATACAAGTGTGTTATTGCATGAAACAATCAATCGACTGCAAGTCCATGCGGGCGGCGTTTATGTCGATGCAACTTTTGGCGGAGGGGGACATGCTAGCTACTTATTAAGCCAGCTTGAAACCGGCACGTTGATTGGATTTGACCAAGATGAGTATGCTATTAAAACGGCACAGCAAACATTTACTCAAACATTACGATCTGATAGTGAACCAAGGTTGGTATTGATTCACAGTAATTTTAGTCAGCTTAAGCATCAACTTGTTGATCATGGGTTCATTGATGGCATTGATGGTATTTATTATGATTTAGGCGTATCTTCACCACAATTTGATCAGGCTGGTCGAGGCTTTTCTTACCGCTTTGATGCTCGGTTAGATATGCGCATGGATCAGAGTCAACCAATTGATGCCTATCAATTGGTTAATCATTTGAGTCAACAAGAGTTGGCACAATTGTTTTATCGCTATGGTGATGAGAAATTTGCGAGACCGATTGCGAGATTAATTGTTGCTAGACGTCAGAGTCATCCAGTAACCACCACTTTTGAGTTGGTCGATATTATCAAAGACGCGATTCCGGCTCGAGCTAGAAGAACTGGTGGCCATCCAGCTAAAAAGTGTTTTCAGGCGTTACGAGTTGCTGTTAATCACGAGTTGGAAGTTTTACAAACATCGCTGGAAGAAGCAATTCAGGTATTAAAACCTGGTGGGCGGATAAGTGTGATTACATTCCAGTCCCATGAAGATAAAATTGTGAAACATATTTTTAAAAAATATTCTGAGGTTGAGATTCCACGAGGGATGCCTGGTATTCCAGCAGATGCTAAGCCACTCCTGCGGTTGGTTAACCGTAAGCCAATTGAGGCCTCAGATTTGGAGCTTGAACAGAATAATCGCGCACATAGTGCAAAATTGCGCGTTGCAGAGAAATTATAGAGGCAGAAAGATGGTTGACACTTCAGCAAGAAGACTTGAATACGATCCCGAAGAAGCAGCTGGGACCAGAGTTACTAGTATTGTTCCAGATTATCGTCAAGTTAGCTATAATTGGCGTGAACGGGCGCTAGTTATTGTAGCTAGTGTCGTGCTATTAGTATTAGCAACAATGTGTGTGTCTACTAGTATCGCGGCAACTGCAGCTGAAGAGCAACTGACCCATGTACAGCAACAAATGGCAAAAAAGGAGACTAGTGTAACAGGGCTAAACCAACAAATTGGTGAGTTAACTTCTAATACACGGTTGAATCGGATTGCCCGTCAAAAAGGGCTCAGCCTAATTGAAAAGAATATTAGGACGATTCGCTAATGAGCAGGGATAATTATTCAAAACAGCATCAAGCCAAAGTTCACGGTTACCGTTTTACGGTGGGAAGAATTCTTCAAATCGCCGTGGCTTTGGTTTTTCTGCTATTTGTAGGTCGCTTTTTATATTTGGGAATGTCGAAAACCATCAGTGGTCAGAATATTTCTGAGCGAACGGCAGCGCTCTACACGCGTAATACCATCTTAACTGCAAGTCGTGGCACTATTTATGACCGTAGTGGGTTAGTCATTGCAGAAGATTCCCATCTTTACACCATGTATGCGATCGTAGATAAATCTTCAATTGATGCTAATAACCACCCACAGTATGTGGTTAATAAGCTTAAGACAGCTAACAAGTTAGCACCAATTCTGCATGTATCAGCGAAAAAGTTACTCACCTACCTGACACCCAAACATAAGTCATTTCAGGTGCAATTTGGACAAGCTGGTGCAAATCTGACTGTGGCACAGAAAGCCAAGATTGATAAATTGAAGTTGCCGGGAATTAAGTTTACTCAAACGCCTTCGCGTTTGTATCCGAATGGAAATTTTGCGTCTCATGTCGTGGGATTAGCATTACCGGAGTACAATAAAAAAGCGCGCCAGTCCGAAATCACCGGTGTGATGGGACTAGAAGCCTGGTATAATCGGATTTTGACTGGGCATAATGGCTACAAGATTTCGACTTCGACTTCAAAAATGCAGAATTCGGATACTTATAAAGCACCGCAAAATGGTCGTAATTTGTATTTAACACTTGACTCGCCATTGCAAAGCTTGTTAGAGGATGAACTCAGTGCGGCTCAGGCTAAATACCAGCCAAAAAAATTAACTGCCGTGGTGGAAGATATCAAGACTGGGCAAGTATTGGCAGCGAGTCAGCGGCCTACTTTTAATCCTCAAACCAAGAAAGGGTTAACTCAATCATATCGAGATGTTCTGGTACAAGATACGTATGAGCCAGGGTCGGTTTTTAAGATTTTAACTTTATCGGCCGTTATTGATAGTGGTAATTATCAACCAAATCAATATTATCGATCGGGTTCCGTGAGAATTGGTGGTGCTACCATTCATGACTGGCAAACTGCTGGTTGGGGCTCGATTCCTTTCTCACAAGCCTTTCCACGGTCTAGTAATGTGGGGTTGGCACTCCTTGAACGTAAGATGGGTGGTGCGACTTGGCAACGTTATTTGAACGCTTACCAGATTGGAAAGAAAACTGGGGTTACTTTACCCGGTGAACAGCCTGGGCTAGTATCACTTAAAGGGAGCCTCAACCAAGCGGTGTCTGCTTTTGGTCAAGGTATTGACGTTAATGTGATGCAGATGATGCAAGCGTTTAGTGCCCTTGGAAATAACGGGCAGATGGTAAAGCCACAATTTGTGAAGCAAATTACGACGGATAATGGCAAGACCATCAGCTCTTATCGGATTAAGAAAGTTGGCAAGCCAATTTATACGGCTGCCACGCGAGCCCTGTTGATTCATAACATGCGGCGGGTACTGAATCCGACGATCGGAACGGGGCATGCTTATAAGATGTCTGGTGTTGATTTAGGCGTTAAAACTGGGACCGCTCAAATTGCTAATCAGAAACATGGGGGTTATTTGAAGGGAGATAATAATTATCTCTTTTCAGTCGTTGGGGTCTATCCCGCATCTAATCCACGTTACTGTGTTTATTTAATGATGCAACAACCTCAACGGATGAGTAAGCTGCCAGAGCTGATTTTAGCGTCGATTTTTAAGCCAGTGATGCAGCGACTTGTCTTTATGGCTAAAAACCAAAGTCAAAATGTGTCGTTGGTTAAAGTGCCAGAGCTTAAGGGTAAAAAAATTGGAGCGGCGACACGCCTGGCTAAAGAACATGATTTCGAACTCGTCAATTTAAACACGGGTCATAGCATACTAGCTCAGAGTACTGTCGCCAATCAAACCTTAGTTGCTGGTTCTAGATTACTTGTGACCAGTAATGGCCCACTGATAATGCCTACTATGAATGGTTGGACGACAGCTAATCTAGAAAGTTTTACTAAATTGACGGGGATTAAGGTGAGCCAACGCGGAAGTGGAAAAGTTATCTCACAGTCAATTTCACCCGGAGCCAAGCTTAAATCAAAACAAGTTATTCGCGTTAAGTTAAAGGAGTAAGCTCAAATGCTGCAGAGCACAATTGCATTAATTAGTTCACTAGTTATTACGGCTATTTTGTTACCATGGCTGATTATTTATATGCATGCTAATAAGGAAGGCCAAGAGATTCGTGATGAGGGTCCTAAATGGCATCAAAAGAAGAGCGGGACGCCAACTATGGGCGGAACCGTTTTCGTCCTAGCAGCAGCCCTTTCAACGGTTTGGGTCACCATCTGGCAAGGAGTGATGAGCAAGACTGTTTGGATTTTATTGATTAGTTTGCTTGGTTATGGCATTATCGGGTTCTTAGATGATGGTTTGAAGTTACACTTCAAACGAAACTTGGGGCTACGTGCCTGGCAGAAGTTGTTACTCCAAATTTTAATTGCAGTCGTCATTGTCTTGATTGCGACTTCTGATGGGTTTGGTTTCAAGCTATGGCTGCCTATCCTGGGAGTTACCACAAGTATTGGCCTCTTCACGATCTTCACGATTATCTGGCTGGTGGGTTATTCTAACGCAGTCAATTTATCTGATGGAATAGATGGGTTAGCCACTGGACTTACAATTATTGCTTACGGAACTTATGCTTATCTCGCTTATCGTCAGCACCAAATTGCTATCTTAACTTATTGTTTAGCAATTATTGGTGGGTTAATTGCCTTCTTCATTTTTAATCATAAACCAGCCAAGATTTTTATGGGTGATGCAGGCTCACTCGCACTAGGTGGTGGTTTGGCAGCCGTGTCACTATTCTTAAATCGCCCATGGTCCCTCCTATTAATTGGGATTGTGTTTGTTTGTGAAACAGCAAGTGTTATGATGCAAGTTGCATCGTTTCAACTTACTGGTAAACGAATTTTTAAGATGACCCCGATTCACCATCACTTTGAGATGTTGGGGTGGTCAGAATGGAAAGTTGATTTTGTGTTCTGGTTAGTTGGCTTAATTGGCAGTGCTATTTATTTAATGATTTGGGGTTAAAACAAATAAAATGAAATTAATCAAGACGTATCGCAATAAAAAGATCTTAGTTCTGGGACTAGGTAAGAGTGGCTTTGCTGTTAGTCAGTTGTTACTCAAACTAGATGCCGTCATTACGCTAAACGATCAAGCCGATTTGTCACATAATGCCAAGGCAGCTGCGCTAACCAAGGCAGGTGTTACTGTTATTGGCGGGCACCATCCGGTTGAAATCTTGGCTGCTGAACATTTTGATTATCTAGTTAAAAATCCTGGCATTTCGTATGACAACCCGATGGTTAAAGCGGCACTCGCGTTAAAAATTCCGGTTTTGACTGAACCACAAATTGCGCTAGCTTGTAGTGAAGCACCCTATGTTTGTGTGACTGGTTCAAATGGCAAAACTACTACGGTCATGCTCACACAGCAAATCTTAGAAGCGCATCTTGCTAAGTCAGGTCATCATGCCTATGCTGTAGGGAATATTGGGGTACCTATTTCTGAGGTTGTTCCTAAGGCCACAAGAGACGACGTGTTGGTGGTTGAAATTTCCAGTTTTCAGTTGCTGGGTGTGACCGATATTAAACCTAAGGTCGCTGCTATTGTTGATATTTATCACAATGTCCATCTCGATTATCACAAGACCTTTGATAACTATGTCCAAGCTAAATTAAATGTGACCCGCTTCCAAACAGCTGATCAATATTTCTTAGCTAACTATGATCAAAAGGATATCTTGAAACAGGAATTAGCCCTGACTAAAGCTAAAGTGCTTACTTTTTCTGAGCAAGATCAGCAAGCCGATTATTTTGTGGGTAATGAATTTTTGGCCAGTCAATCTGACCAAATTATGAAGATTGATGATGTTAAACTGCCAGGAATGCATAACCTGCAAAATAGTCTGATTGCGATTGCTATCAGCCAACTAATGGGGGCTGATAAGGCCGATATTGTCCACGTCTTAAGTACCTTTGCTGGTGCTGAGCATCGTTTGCAATATGTAATGACTTTAGCGGGTCGTAAAGTCTATAATGACTCTAAGTCAACTAATATTGAAGCGGCTGGTGTCGCCATTCCTGCGTTTAAGGCCCCTGAGGTATGGATTGCTGGGGGCTTGGACCGCGGTTTCGTTTTTGATGAATTAGTTCCACTCATTAAGGCCCATGTAAAGGCTGCGGTGCTTTACGGCGAAGCACGTTATTTACTTGCAGATGCTTGCCGGAAGGCCGGTGTTAAAACTATCGTAATTGAAGACACCTTGCAAGCGGCTGTTCCAGCAGCTTATGGCTTAAGTGAGCCAGGTGATGTCCTGTTATTCTCACCAGCGTGTGCATCATGGGATCAGTTTCGGACTTTTGAAGAACGTGGCGAATATTTCGTTAATTTTGTAAAGGAATTAAAGACTAAATAATGAAGATTATTTTTACAGGTGGTGGCACTGGTGGTCACATTTATCCAATTTTAGCTATTATCAATCAGTTAAAAGAGCGCGGGTTAGCTAAAAATGATGATATTTTATTTGTGGGAACAGAAAAAGGCTTGGAATCTAAAATTGTTCCTGCAGCTGGAATTAATTTCAAAACTATCAAAATTCAAGGCTTTAACCGGAAGCACCCATTGAAGAATTTTGAAACCATTGAACTTTTCCTTAAAGCAACTAAGCGTGCCCGTGAATTAATACGCGAATTTAAGCCTGATTTAGTTTTAGGAACTGGTGGCTATGTCAGTGGCGCTATCGTTTATGAGGCGGCTAAACTCAAGATTCCTACAATGATTCATGAGTCTAATAGTGTTGTAGGACTGGCCAATAAATTTTTAGCACATTATGTGGATCGGATTTGCTATACCTTTGATGAGGCGGCTAAACAATTCTCTGAAAAGAAAAAGTTGGTTAAAACTGGAAATCCTCGTTCACAACAGGTACTGAATATTAATGCGACACCCGTTGAACTGACCGATTTAGGTTTAGATCCAGCAATTCCAACAGTATTAGTATTTGGTGGTTCACGCGGGGCCCTTGCGATTAACCGCATTATGCTACAGTCGCTAAAAGATTTACGCGAGAAGCCATATCAACTGATTTGGGCTACCGGGACATATTATTATGATGCTATCCAAAAAAAATTGGTTGATTATTCTTTAGGAACTAACATCAAAATTTTGCCTTACATTAAAAATATGCCAGGTTTATTACCAGAAATGACGTGTGTGGTGGCACGTTCAGGGGCAACCAGTATTGCTGAATTTACTGCTTTAGGGGTCCCAGCAATTTTAATCCCTAGTCCCAACGTTACACATAATCACCAAATGAAAAATGCCCAAGATTTAGAAGATCAGGGTGCTGCATTAGTGATTCCAGAAGATGATTTGAATCCTAATAATTTTATAGCTTCAATTGATCATCTCTTGCTCGATACTAAGGCTGCCCATGAGATGGCAATCGCTTCCAAGAAAATTGGGACGCCTGATTCAGCTGATCAAGTTATTAGAGTGATGCAAGCCATTATTCGCTAACAAATTTGAAGCGTTAAGGGGGTGAAGTAGGTTGCCAAAAAAGCGATTAACTAAAATTGATCCTGATGAAAAAATCTCACGGTATATTAATCATGAACAGAATCAGTGTCCAGACCGCCATAAAAAACTCTCTGCTTCACTCGCCCACTTGCGTGCAGAGCGTCATCGGTCATTAACACGTCGATTGGGTGCCTTTCTAGCGATTGCGGTGCTGACAATTGTCGGTCTGGGCTATTATGTCTCTCCTTTAGCTAACATTGCTAGTATTAAGGTAACTGGGGCACAGGAATTACCAGCACGTGAGCTGGTGCAACATTCCGGCATTAGTGCTAAAGGAAAGCTAGTTGATTATTTGCTAGATCAGGGCAGAATTAGCCGTCGATTAACTAGCCAATACCCAGAGCTAGCCTCGGTACAGTTACAAGTACAGGGAATCAATCAATTGGTCATTATGCTACATGAGCGTCCCACTGTCGGTTATCTAAAAACTGCGCATGGGTTTAGGCGCTTGTTAAACAGCGGGCGTTTAGGAACACAGGTTCTAACTTGGTCAGAAGTTGATCAGTCACGTCCATTGTTTATCAATTATGAAAAGCCACAATTCTTAAAGCGTGATTTGCACCTGTTTAAGTTATTGCCAGAAGAATTCCAAGATCAAGTTAAATTGATTAGTGGCCGCACCAGCCGCGGGGCCCAAGTCGTTTATGTCATGAAGAATGGTAATGTAGTTATAGGCAATATTGATACTTTTAAAAATAAAGTGAAGTATTATGATGCTATTAGCGCGAAGGCTGGGAAATACAGTTTAGTGGACTTGGAAGTCGGCGCTTTTACTCGACCACTAACCAGCAATGAAATGAAAGCATACGATATTCGAAATCATGTATCATAATCGGATATATGGTGAAATTTCGGTAACTATATGTTAATGGGGGCTTAATTTTGAAAAATCAAAACTTGTTAGTGGGCCTAGATATTGGCACCACTAGTATCAAAGCAGTTATCGCAGACAATGGGAAAGTCATTGGCTCAGTCACAACTCCCAATAATGGTATGCGGCATGGTCAAATTGTGGATATTGATGAAACAGCCGGTGCGATTAAGCGAGCTTTACAAGATGTTTCTGACAAGTTGGGCCAGCCCATTCATCGCGTGGTAACCGGTTTACCCGTCGGAATGTTACAACTAGAGGCGGCTACTGGGCTTATCAATGTCGGTGAATCTGGGGTTGAAGTAACTAGCAAGGATGTCAAGCGCGTCTTACAGGCAGCAATTCGTTCAGCTGTAAAAGATGGGCGTGAGGCTGTTTCATATCTTCCCAGCCGCTTTATCATTGATGGCAAAACTAACGTTGACGATCCACGCAAGATGATTGCCCATTCATTAGCAGTTAACGGCATTTTGCTGACCGCGCCAAGCAGCTCATTACACAATTTAAAGAAAGCAATCGAACGGGCAGGTGTGTTCAATAACTTCTTTGTTCCAACGCCATTAGCGATTGCGAGTGTTGCTTTGGATGAGGGTGAACGTACCTTTGGTGCGATTATTCTTGATTTCGGTGGCGGAATGACATCTGCGACCGTCATTCATCAGGGTCAAATTAAATATGCGAGTGTTGATTTAGAAGGTGGTAGTGATATCACCCATGATATTTCGGTGGTACTATCGACTTCTAATAAAGAGGCTGAGCAGGCGAAAGTTGATTATGGTTTTGCTTTACCAAGTCTAGCATCAACTAAGTCACAATTTGCAGTACGCACGGTTGGTAAAACCGAACAACAATTAGTTGATGAAGCCTATCTGACTGAAATTATCAATGCGCGTTTGGAACAAATTGTCTCACGTCTTGGTAAGGGATTGAAAAAACATGATGCCCTGAAATTGCCTGGTGGTGTCATTATTACCGGTGGGACTAGTTTACTTGAAGGGCTCGACACTTTAGTGGCCAATCGGCTGAATGTTAAAGCACGAGTCTTTCAACCAGATCAGTTGGGGATGCATAGCCCAGCATATGCAGCTGCATATGGAATTATCAACTATTCAAACAAGATGTCAGATATTGACTTCATGGCTAATAGTGCTATTTATGGGACTGAAGTTTTGTCGGATCAAGCTGAAATGCAACTAAAAAAAGAACGATCTGCAAAAAGACGACCTATCCTTAGTGAAATAAAAGCTCAAGACGATTATAATGAAAGTAATATGTCGGTAACTAAAACTGTTTCTGACCAAAAACAAGATAGTAATAAGAAAGAGAAAAAGAGTTTCGGTAGTTTCTTCAAGAAGTTCTTTGATTAAAGGTGGTTATTAGATGGATTTTACGTTCGATTCAGATGACAACAAAAGCGCTGTTATTAAGGTAATCGGTGTCGGTGGAGCTGGTGGTAATGCCGTTAACCGAATGATTGATGACGGGGTACAAGGTGTTTCATTTATTGCTGCAAATACCGATGTTCAAGCATTGAATAGCAATAAAGCAGAAGATAAGATTCAATTAGGGCCGAAGTTGACTCGCGGCTTAGGAGCTGGTTCTCATCCTGAGGTTGGCCAGAAGGCAGCTGAAGAGAGTGAACAAACCATTGAGGATGCCTTGAAGGGCGCTGATATGATTTTTATTACGGCCGGAATGGGTGGCGGTACTGGTACTGGCGCCGCCGCCGTTGTTGCTAAAATTGCACGTGAAACCGGTGCTTTAACAGTTGGGGTAGTGACTCGGCCATTTAGCTTCGAAGGACCACGTCGTTCTAAGAATGCGACTGAGGGAATTACGCAATTAAAGCAATATGTTGATACGCTAGTCATTATTGCTAATAACCGTTTACTTGAGATGGTAGATAAAAAGACACCAATGATGGATGCTTTCAAAGAAGCTGATAATGTCTTGAAGCAGGGTGTACAAGGGATTTCTGACCTGATTACCTCAACCGACTATGTTAACTTAGATTTTGCTGATGTTAAGACTGTCATGGAGGATCAAGGTGCTGCCTTAATGGGAATCGGTCGTGCTAATGGTGAAAATCGGACTGTGGAAGCCACTAAACTGGCTATTTCATCACCATTACTTGAGGTTTCGATTGATGGTGCCAAGCAGGTGCTATTGAATATTACCGGTGGTCCAGACTTGACTTTGTTTGAAGCACAGGATGCTTCAGAAATCGTTTCTAAAGCTGCTGGAGATGATGTCAATATTATCTTTGGGACCTCGATTAATCCTAACCTAGGGGATGAAGTGGTTGTTACTGTTATTGCCACTGGAATTGATTCAGTGGCTGAGTTAGAAGCTTCAAAGCAATTGCCAGGGCGTAGTCATCAACTTCAGGCTAAGCCGGCAAGCGTTAATTCAGCAGCTGTATCTAGCTCGCGTACCGCTAATACGACAACTAGTGAATCTCAAACGAAACCCGTTGCTAAGCCGGATCAGGCAGATTCTACTGTAAAATCAGCAACTATGGTTGACCCTACTAGTGTTTGGGGATTGAACGATACCAGCAGTGTGAAACGTCCAGATCCCGTGGCACCAACCACAGATGATAATGATGCCGATGTTTTTGGTAGCGAGGATGGCGAAGATATTTCTCAAATTGAGACCAGCATCCAGGAAGATGATGAGCACAGTAACAATTCGATTCCATTCTTTAAACATCGTAGCGAGAATTAGTAAGGAGTAAATTATGCTTTCAGAAAAATTTAACCATTTTTTTGGTTTGAACGACGAAAAGGATGATTCTGCATACGAGGATCAATTTGATGAAGCAACAGATGAGACTGCTAACTCATTAGGAAATTCGCTTAATCGGGACAATGTTGTTCCAATTAAACAAGGACTTAATGCAACTAAAAGTCAAATCATCCTCTATGAACCACGTGTTTATTCAGATGCCAAGGATGTTGCCCAAAATTTGTTAGCTAATAAAGCCGTCATTATTAATTTTGGCAGAATGGAAGATGAATCTGCTCGAAGGGTTGTTGATTTTGTTACTGGTACGGTTTACGCTTTGGGTGGCAAAATTCAACGAATTGGCGACAAGATTTTTTTGGCAACACCACCTAAATTCTCAACAGATGGCAAAATTAGTGAGTTGCTCGATAAAAAGGATAGTTTAAGCTAATGTGGTTGTTGTACCAGCTGATTAACTGGATTATTTGGATGTATAGTTTGCTTATCGTAATTGATGCCATCTTTAGTTGGATGCCAATGTTACGTGATTCAGTTTTAGGTCAATTTTTGGCAAGAGCTGTTGATCCGTATTTAAACTTGTTTCGTCGCGGTCCGGTAGCTCGCTTAGCGTATAGTAGTGGGATTGATTTGTCGACTATTATTGGCTTATTCATTTTGTATATGTTGCAGAATTTATTGAGTGACTTAATTTTTAGGTTAATTCTCCATGTTTAAAAAGCAGGCAAGTAGTTACTATGCTCACTTTGCGGCATCGGAACGTAGCGAGGTCGACTATTTAGTCGGCCTTTTTAATCGGTTTCTTTTTAAAAGTATTCCGATTTTAACCCCCTTTTTAGATCCGCGTGAACGTTTTATGTTGAAAATGATTGTCGGTCATGAGGCGCAAGTGACTGGATGGGGTGGCTATCTGCACGCTGAACGGCAACGTGTTTATCTGACGCCAAATACAGTGGCAACACCAGCAGCAAATTTTAAAGTGATCCCAATTGAAATCAGTTATCCAAGCAAGTATGCCCAATTAACGCATAGTGATATTTTAGGTGCTTTGGCAAATGTGGGGATCGCTTTACCTAATTTTGGTGATATTATTACGGATGGTCATGGAAATTGGCAATTTTTTGTCATTGCGCGGTTACAATCGTATCTGTGTCAGCAAGTAACGCACATAGGCCGAGTTCACGTGACTTTAAATGCCGTTGCTGAGGATGCAGTAATCATACCTCAAGATGATAGCTTACTGCTTACGACAGTCGCTGCAGCAATGCGGCTTGATGCGGTGCTAGCCAGCATTACTCACAAGAGTAGGGGTCAAATTAAAAAATTGATTTTGCAGCATGCCGTGAAGTTAAATTGGCATAATGTTACAGGTTCTAATATAATATTAACTATTGGAGATGTTATTAGCTTACGACATTTTGGTCGAGTTGAAATTGACCAATTTGGGGTAACTAAGAAAGAAAAGTATAGGGTGGTGTATAAACTTTGGCAAACAAAAAACACACGATCATAACACCGATAGCGATTCATGATAAGCATTTTAAACGGACAGGTGGTGGCTATAATGCTAATCAAGTGGATGCTTTTTTAGATGCTTTGATTGATGACTATAGTGATACGCTTGATCAGTTAATCGATTTGAAAAATGAAAATTATAGTCTGAAACAGGAAATCGCCAAGCTAAAAAATCAATCGCAGACGCGTCGTGTTGTCCATTCAGCTAAAACTGTTGTCGCTGCAAAGGCTGAAGTGACTAATATGGTTGCAGATGCGCAGGTAGACTTTGACCAGCTGAAACAAGATATGGCTAAGTTAGACGCTGAAAATACGGCATTTCGCACAAAGATGGCAAAAATTTTAGCAGATGAGTCAGTTGAAGTAATCAACGATCACCAGACCAAGCATCAGGGTGCGGTTGACAAAACCCCTGTTTCTAGCGTAAACTCAATGGAAGATTCGGTTGTTGCTAATCTGATTCAAGCAGATTCGACTGAAACACAACAGCCAGAGTTACATCCAAGACGATCAAAGCGTAGCGCGATGACAATTGTCTTTCATGATCATTCTTCAAAAAAATAAATAGGACTTGACAGTCAAATAAAGTAGCAAGTCAGCGAGTTAGTGGTGGTGTGAGGCTAGCAGTAAAGTAAGCTATGGCATTGATCAGCTGCGGTAATTGAAGTCCAACGTTTTTTTGCACGATACGCAAAAGTAAGTGGGGCAGTAATGCTCAATTTAGGTGGTACCACGGGTAGCTTCGTCCTAAACTAGGACGGGGCTTTTTTTCTTTTGGAAGGATAAAAATGCGAGTAAAGGATACTTTAAATCTTGGTAAAACCAAGTTTAAAATGCGCGGAAATTTACCAGTACGTGAATTAGTGTGGCAAAAGGACTGGGATGAAAATCAGTTATATGAGCAACGATTAAAGCTTAATCAAGGGAAACCTCGATTTGATTTACATGATGGTCCCCCATTTGCTAATGGCAATATCCATATGGGTCATGCGCTGAACAAGATTTCTAAGGATATTATTGTTCGCTTTAAAAATATGAACGGTTATTATGCACCGTTTGTGCCAGGTTGGGATACCCATGGGCTACCAGTTGAACAAGAATTGGCTAAACAAGGTGTTGACCGTAAGCATATGGATCGCGCAGCTTACCGCGAATTGTGCCGTGATTATGCCTTGAAACAAGTGAATAAACAACGTCAAGATTTCAAACGACTTGGTATTATGGCTGATTGGCAGCACCCTTATATTACGTTGCAACCACAATTTGAAGCGGAAGAAATCAGATTATTTGGTGAAATGTATGCCAAGGGCTATATCTACAAAGGGAAAAAGCCAGTTTATTGGTCACCATCAAGTGAATCAACCTTAGCTGAAGCTGAAGTTGAGTATCATGATGTGAAGTCACCTTCAATCTATATCGCTTTCCCCGTTAAAGACGGGAAGGGGATTATCGCTGAAGCGAACACTTACTTTGTTATTTGGACTACGACGCCTTGGACGATTCCTTCTAACCAAGGGATTACCGTTAACCCACAATTTGATTACTCAGTGGTGCAAGTAGGTGATAAACGCTACGTCATTGGCACGAATCGCTTAGCTGATGTTGCAGATGCATTAGGTTGGTCTGATTATCAAACCGTACAACATGTTAAAGGGAGTGATCTTGATCGGATGGTTGCCCGCCACCCACTCTATGACCAAGATTCCTTAGTCATGAATGCCATGCATGTCACTGCCGATGACGGTACGGGGCTTGTTCATACGGCTTCTGGATTTGGTGAGGATGACTATAACGTTTCGCAGCGCTACGGCTTACCAGTATTTAGCCCAATGGATGCGCAGGGGCGTTTCACTAAAGAGGTCCCAGATCCTGATTTAGTGGGTATGTTTTATGCGGATGCTAATCAAGTGGTAAGTGATAAGTTGCAAGCTAGTGGTGCTTTATTGAAGTTGTCATACTTCACACATGCTTATCCACATGATTGGCGTACTAAGAAGCCGGTTATTTACCGTGCAACAACTCAATGGTTTGCTTCAATCGCGAAGTTCCGTAAACAAATTTTGGCTCAAATTGAAACGGCTCAATTCATCCCAAGTTGGGGGAAAACCCGACTTTATAACATGATTAAAGACCGTGGTGATTGGGTTATTTCACGTCAACGGGCTTGGGGCGTACCACTACCCATCTTTTATGCTGAAGATGATACCCCAATTGTAACACCAGAAACAATTGCTCATGTGGCAGCCATGTTTGAAAAAGAAGGTGCCAATGCTTGGTACACGCATGATGCTAAGGAACTGTTACCTGCAGGCTTTACAAGTTCGCACTCTCCGCATGGTATTTTCCGTAAAGAACAAGATATTTTGGACGTTTGGTTCGATTCTGGTTCTTCACATCGCGGCGTCTTAGCGAGTCGTCCTGAGCTCTCATTCCCAGCTGATTTGTATTTAGAAGGTTCTGACCAATATCGTGGTTGGTTCAACTCTAGTCTGATTACAGCCGTTGCCACAACTGGTAAGGCGCCATATCGTGGTGTTTTGTCACAGGGGTTTGTGCTAGATGACAAGGGCCACAAGATGTCAAAATCTTTGGGGAATGTGATTGCACCTAATGATGTCATTAAACAAATGGGCGCAGAAATTATTCGTTTGTGGGTTGCATCAGCAGATACAACTAGTGATGTGGCAGTTTCACGGGGTATTTTACAGCAGAACGCTGAAGCTTATCGCAAAATTCGGAATACTTTCCGCTATATGTTAGCTAATACGAGCGACTTTGATCCAAAAGCAAATCGCGTTGCGTATGACGACTTAACGTCAGTGGATCAATATCTGGAAGCAACTTTGAATGACTTAGTGGCTGATTGCTTGGCCGCTTATGAGCGTTATGACTTTACCACAGTGTATAAAGATGTGTTCCGCTTTTTGAGCAATGAGCTGTCTGCATTTTATCTTGATTTTGCGAAGGATGTGCTATACATCGAAAGTCAAAATAGTCAGCGGCGGCGCGCCATGCAAACTGTTATTTACGATGCCACGGTTAAATTGGCAAAGCTTTTAACGCCTATCCTGCCTCATACGATGGAAGAAATTTGGGGCTTCGTAAAGGAACCGGAAGCTTATATTCAATTAACCAATATGCCAAAAGTCGTCCATTATGCGAATCATGACAGCTTGCTCACTGATTGGGCTGAATTTATGGGACTGCGTGACGATGTGCTTAAAGCTTTGGAAACTGCTAGACAAGAAAAATTAATTGGCAAGTCCTTCGAAGCAGCGGTGACAATTTACCCGACTAATGAGATGAGCCAAGTGCTTACCAAATTAGCAACGAACTTTCAACAAATTTTAATTGTGTCACAATTAACGATTAGTCAAGCACCAGCACCCGCAACAGCAGTCAAATTAGCTCACGCAAGTGTGGTCGTTGAAAAAGCGGCTGGTAAGGTGTGTGAGCGCTGCCGGATGCTGAAACAAGATGTTGGTCAAAATGCTGCGTTACCAACTTTCTGTGCCCGTTGTGCCGAAATTGTTAGTCGCGATTTTCCAGCAGCTTTATCTGAAGGGATTGAGGAATAATGCGGACAGGGACAGTCGCACAGTTTGATCGTGGCAGTAGCTTTGGCTTTGTGGAAGATGATTTAACCCATAAACGTTATTTTGTTTTCTATACTGCAATCAAAGAAGCTGGTTATAAGCATCTTGAAGTTGGCGAACGGGTTCGCTATCAGCTTGCCCAAGGAAAGAATGGGTTACAGTGTATTAATTTATACTTAGCTGATTCAGAAGATAAGGACTAAATACTGAATGAACTTAGAAGAAGAAGAACTGTCAACACAGAAGATATTTCAAGGGCATTTAATTAATCTTGATGTCAGAACAATTCGTCTCCCTAATGGTGCTACGGCAACACGTGAAGTTGTAACACACCGTCCTTTTGCGGCGGTCGTTGCAATTAATGATGAAAAAAAGATGTTGTTAGTCCAGCAATGGCGTGAGCCCGTCAAAAGATTGACCTTAGAGATTCCAGCGGGAATCATTGATCCGACAGATGCTAGTCCATTAGACGCCATGAAACGTGAACTTAATGAAGAGGGCGGTTATCATGCAGATTATTGGGCAGAAATCGGACAATTTTATACCTCTCCTGGCTTTTGTGATGAATATGCGCACTTATTCTATTGTGATACTTTAACCAAGTTGACGCAGAAACGACCACTTGATGATGATGAGTTTTTAACGGCAGATTGGTATAGTTTAAAAGAATTGAAAAAATTGTTAGCAGAAGGTAAAATCGTTGATGGGAAGACAGTTTATGCGATTACGGTTTGGGAAAATATGTTGCTAACAGGTTCTAAGGAAAATTAGTATGACAGAGAAACGCGCAGAGTATCGTCGCGCACATCAAAAGCGAGGTTTTGCAAAGCTATCAGCTGCTTTCAGTGACCATCGTGAGCCAACAAATGAGACAGTTGAACGTTCTGAGGCTGAGTTGAACCAGTCAAGTCAGCCTTCAATGTCTCGCGAGCAGCCAGATGTATCCCATTTGGATCAGCCAAGTTCTCACATTGGGGCCCGACGTTTAAAAAGTTGGCTAAATCGCGCCATCGTCATTGTGATTTTACTGATTATAGTGGTGTTGTTAATATTGTTTAAGTTTTGATTGAACTGAGGAAAGAAATGAAAATTGCGATTATCGTCCCAATGGAAATTGAGGCTGCGTATTACCGCAAGGCTTTCCAGTCAGAAACTAAGGAAATGTTCGGATCGACAGCATTCGAGCATTTTTACGTTCATGGCAATGAAATTTATCTCGGTTTGAGCGGGATTGGTAAAGTGAATGCAGCTATGAATTTGACCAGTTTACTGACGGCTGTCAAAGTTGATTTGGTATTTATTACGGGATCAGCAGGAAGTTTGCGGGCTGATAGTGTGCAAGGTGATTTGATTTTACCGGATGTCTTGAGTTACCATGATGCCAATAATTTAGCTGCGGGTGATTATGTCTTGGGTCAAATCCCGCAAGAACCAGCTGGATTTCAGCTGACATCAGAAGCGCGGGCTCACTTTATGACTTACTTGTTATCGCAAAACGTGGCATTTAAAACGGGGCTGATTGTTACTGGTGATAGTTTTATTGCATCTAATCAGCAACGTGCGGAGATTAAACATCATTTTCCAGCAGCACTTGGTGTTGAAATGGAAGGTGCGGCCTTTGCACAAGTAGCAAGGCACTTTAATTGTCCGCTGATTATCTTACGGGCAGTTTCTGATAATGGTGATGATACTGCCAATACTGATTTTATGACTTTTGTTAAACAGGCTGGTGCTCGCGCCGCCCGCTTAATTGTTAACTATTTAGAAGGGGAGTTGCATGACAGAAGTTTATCTTGATAATGCGGCTACCACACCGTTATCACCTGGCGTGATTGCGACGATGACGCATGAAATGCAGGCTGATTTTGGTAATGCTTCAGCTACTTATGAATTAGGACGTCAGGCCCGTCACACCGTTGATGTCGCAAGAAATCAGGTTGCGAATTTAATTCATGCTGATGCCGGGGAATTAATTTTTACTTCGGGTGGTAGCGAAAGCAACAATACGGTTATCTTTGGGGTTGCCCACAGCCGTCAGACAATTGGACGCCACATCATTACGACTGCGATTGAACATCCGAGTGTTTTAGAACCGATGCGACAATTGGAGCGGGAAGGGTATCAGGTTACGTATTTACCAGTGGATCAGACCGGACATATTTCATTAACGGAGCTGAAGGCCGCATTAACGCCTGATACAATCTTAGTTTCAACCATGGCAGTAAATAACGAAGTAGGCAGTATTAATCCGTTGCGTGAAATCGGTGCGCTAGTACACGCTAACTCTCAGGCATATTTTCATGTTGATGCGGTTCAAGGAATTGGCAATCTTAATTTAGATGTCCATGCGATGCAGATTGACTTTTTATCATCATCTGCGCATAAAATTAATGGTCCCAAATTTTTAGGTTTCTTGTATTCTAACAGCAAGTTAAAGCTACCACGCTTTGTTTTTGGTGGTGAGCAAGAAGTTAAGCGCCGGGCCGGAACAGAGAATGTGCCGGGAATTGCTGGCTTTGCGACTGCTGTGCGCGAGCTGCAAATGACGGATCGAGCAACGGAGCAAGCTCGGTTTTCCGGGTTTCAAAAAATTATTTTAGCTGAACTCGACCATGCTCAGGTGTCATATGAGATTAATGGTGGTGTTGGGCCAGCGATGTCACATCATGTGTTGAACCTCCATATTTGTGGGGTCGCGACTTATGTGTTACAGACCAAGTTAGATCTTGATGGTTACGCCATTTCAGGTGGCTCAGCTTGTACCGCAGGCTCGCTAACCCCATCACATGTCTTGACTGCGTTATTTGGCGCAGACTCACCACGGGTATCAGAATCTATTCGAATTTCATTTGGGCGGTTGACGACGTCAACTGAAGTAACGGCCTTTGCAAAAGAGTTAGCAAAAGTGGCCAGCGTGCAGCAGGCTTAGTTGAAAGTTGCTTTTTATGGTTAGTTTACTTATTATTAATAAGTGGGGGAATAATGGCAAATATAGTTCAAATCAATGGCGATCAGCGCCAATTTACATTGGGACAAGCACTTAAGTTGTATTCCTTGATTGATGCGGGTTTTCAGAAGACCAATCGTGGTAATTATAGTTATGAGCATCCCTTATACAATGATTCTCCCTATAATGCACCGACTAAGTTAAAGATTACGATTAGTGGTACCTTCGATCACTTAACAATGGTCGTAACTGATCGCTCAGGGTTGCAGAAAGTTAACATTTTTAAGAATCCTAAGTTAGCGGACACCGTAACCTTATTGAATTATATTTTAACAGATTTAGAAAAGCGTCAAATTTTGACAGAGGTTTGACCGACGAGGATATAAAATGACTGATAAGAGTAAAGTTAGAGTAGTAGTGGGGATGAGCGGCGGGGTAGATTCCTCCGTTTCTGCTTGGCTACTCAAACAGCAGGGATATGACGTTGTCGGTGTCTTCATGAAAAATTGGGATGATACCGACGATGCTGGCGTTTGTACCGCTACCGAAGACTTTGAAGATGTCAAGCGCGTTGCTAATCGGATTGGTATTCCATATTACTCAATCAATTTTGAAAAAGAGTATTGGCATCATGTGTTTGAATACTTTTTGGCCGAATATAAGCAAGGACGAACGCCTAATCCTGATGTGATGTGTAATAGCCAGATTAAGTTCAAATCTTTTTTGGAATTCGCACTTAAGTTAGATGCTGATTACATTGCGATGGGGCATTATGCTAAGACCGTACGTGATCAGGATGGGTTAGTTCATATGATGCGCCCTAAAGATGGCAATAAGGATCAGACTTATTTCTTGAGCCAATTGAGTCAGGACCAAATTAGACGGGTGATTTTTCCCTTACAAGATTTGACGAAACCACAAGTGCGTCAACTTGCGGAAGCCGCAGGCCTTGCCACTGCAAAAAAGAAAGATTCAACTGGAATTTGTTTCATTGGTGAACGTAATTTTAAAAAGTTTTTGAGTGAGTTTTTACCGGCTAAGGCAGGTGAAATGGTAACTGCAGACGGAACGGTCGTCGGTGAGCATGCCGGGCTCATGTACTATACCATTGGGCAGCGCTCTGGTTTGGGATTAGGTTCCACTAAGACTTCAACTGCACCATGGTTTGTGGTTGGTAAAGACTTGCAACATAATCAGCTTATCGTAGAGCAAGGATACGATTCGCAACAACTTTATGCGACTAAGCTTGAAGCAAGTGGGATGTCATTTTTCACGAATGTCCCAAACCATGACTTTGAGCTTAATTGTACGGCGAAGTTTCGCTATCGTCAGCCAGATGTCGCCGTTTCGGTGAAATACCATGCGGCAAGCAAGGGGGTTACTGTAAACTTTGCTGAACCCGCTAGAGCAGTAACACCAGGACAGGCTTTAGCCTTGTATCAGGGCGAAGAGTGTCTAGGCGGTGGTAATATCGATGCGGCTTACCAGGGTAATCGAAAATTGCAGTTAGTTTAGTAAATGAGTTAGGTTTGTCGCCTAACTCATTTTTTTGGGTCAATCTGGTACAATATAAACAAGTATTAGATGAGGGAGCATTGGGTATGCAAATTTATTTTGTCCGCCATGGTAAAACTGAGTGGAATTTGGCAAGTCGTTTCCAGGGTGGCCATGGTGATTCACCGCTATTAGTCACAAGTTTAGCAGATATTACACACTTAGGGCGGCATTTGCGTGGAACGCGTTTACGTGCTATTTTTGCGAGTCCGTTAAATCGAGCTTTTTATACGGCGCAAGGGATAGATCAGGCGATGAATGCCCGTTTGCCAGTCGTTGTTGATGAACGGCTGCGTGAATTTAATTTGGGTAAATTAGAAGGAATGAATTTCAAAAAAGCTGATGAGCAATTTCCAAATGAGATGACTAATTTTTGGCATCATCCCGACTTGTATGATCCCACCGCTATTGCCGGTGAAAGTTATCAATCGGTGATTGATCGGGGACGTTCCTTTGCGCGTGATGTTGCACGGCAATTTTCAGGTGATGATGATAAGGTACTAGCCGTTAGCCACGGTGCGGCATTAGCTGCGATTATGGGTAGTTTGCTGGGGTATCCGTTAGCAGATGTTCGTCATCGTGGTGGGGTGAGCAACACAAGTTTGACAATTTTAGAGACTAAAGATCAAGGCCAGCATTTTGTACCGGTAGTGTGGAACGAGACAGACTACTTACAGCGTAAACTAGGGCAGACGGACTCACTATAATGAAAAAAGCGAATTTACCGGATCAAGCGAAAGTGGATGCCATCATTCATCGGTTAGTGACTGCAATTGATGCAGATCCACACGCAGTTGAAAACTACTTACAATTATCATCGTATTTATTGGAGCGGGGAAGTGCCGATCAGGCAGCTAAATTGCTTGAGGAGGCACAGCATTTAGTGGCGCAACCAACGATGCTTTCATATAATTTAGCGGTTTGTTATTACATGCAAGGCAAGTTTGACCAAGCGCTTCAACTGCTCGATCAGATTCCTAATGATGATTTAACGCTTTACCAAAAAGCATTGGTTTATTTGAAATTAGGTCAAAATCAAAAGGCTTTGGCCTATGCAATGACGATTAAGCATTCTGACAACCGCGTCAAGGAATTGTTAGGGGATATTTGGCTTGCCTTGGGAGAATTAGCCACAACTCGGAAAGAACTGCTTACCATCCCGCCTAAAGCACGATCCAGTAAGGTTTATTTTTTGTTAGCAGTTGCAACTTTAACACAAAACCGTGACCAAAGTCATATCTATTTTAAGCGGTCGAAAGCCCTTGATCCAAAATACTATGAACGTGCTGGTAGCCAGTATCAGGCCATTATGCAATTGTTAAGGAAAAAAGGAAAACAGGATGACTGAGTTTACGGGAATTGTCCAAAACATTATTTTTAGTAATGAGCAAGATTTATTTAAAATTATCAATGTTCGGATTTTGGGTCAACTGCCGAACTATGACCGTCCTGAAATTAATGTAACGGGGAGTTTTGGCGATTTGCAGGCAGGCGATAGCTACCGTTTTAGCGGAAGTCTAATTATCCATAAGAAGTTTGGTTTGCAATTTAAAACGACGTCTTATAGCCAAATTTTGCCGCATGAGAAACAAAGTCTGGTGACTTATTTAAGCAGTGACAAATTTCCTGGTATTGGAAAAAAGGCGGCAGCTAAAATTGTTGATGCGGCGGGCTTTGATGTGCTAGCAGACCTCAAAGCGCATCCCAATCGAATTGCAGATTTGCCATTAACTACTCGCCAGCAAGCAAGCTTATTAGCGGGCATTAGCCAGATGGACACGTATGCAGAAATTGCGCTGCAGTTAGCAAAATTTGGAATTAATCGCAAACTTGCAAATCGGTTGTATCAGCTTTATCACGGTGATGTGATGAATCAGATTGAAAAGGATCCTTATGAATTTGTCAATCAGGTGGCTGGTTACGGGTTTAGACGTGCGGACCAGATTGGCCAAGACTTAAAGATTACATCAGATGATCCACGCCGGATCAAGGGAGCAGTTTATCAGTATTTACTTGACTGTTTGAATGAATCGGGTGATACCCAGGTCGCCTTGAAGGATTTACTCACTCAAAGTAGCCAGTTATTGCAGCTTGGAGCGTTTGAGCCGATTGTGGCCGTTATTAATGACTTGCAACATCAAGGTAAACTAGTCGTGACTGATAATGACGTGGCTCTGCAAAATATTTATCAAACTGAACTTGATATTGCAAAAACAATGGCTGAATTGGCCAAGCGGCCCGTTTCTAAAACTGACTCTTATTCAAACACGGCAATGCAGACGGCTATCAAGCACGCAGAACATGAATTGGGCATTCACTACGATGAGACTCAAAATTTGGCTATTTGTAATGCGCTTTCGCATCCCATTTCTATTTTAACTGGTGGCCCAGGAACTGGTAAAACGACCATTATTAATGGTATTCTCCATTGTCTAAAGGAGCTGGCTGAGATTCCAGCGGCTTCATTGGAAAGTTCAGACCCACCATTTTTACTGGCGGCGCCTACTGGCCGGGCAGCTAAACGGATGACTGAATTAACCGGGATGAATGCTAAAACGATTCATCGTTTGTTGGGCATCGGCATCGGCAATCAACAGGAGCAATCTGATCTTAACGAACTTAATGGGGAAATTCTGATTATCGATGAAATGTCAATGGTTGATATGTTCTTGTTTAAGCGTGTTGTGGCTAGTATTGTGGGTACGCGTCATGTGGTATTTGTCGGAGATAAGGATCAATTACCAGCGGTTGGTGCCGGCAATATTTTTAGTGATTTAATTAAGTCACAAGCATTTCCAACGACCGTGCTACAGCATATTCACCGTCAAGGAGATGATTCAAGCATTGTATCATTAGCACATGCGGTTAATCGTGGTGAAAATAGCGATACCTTATTTAAAAAAACAAAAAATTATTCTTTTATTCCTTGCCAAGGACAATTAATCGATCAAGCAGTGGTGCAAATTACGCAGCTGGCCATTAAGCGCGGTTTTAGCCCAGATGATATTCAGATCTTAGGCGCGATGTATAATGGTGCAGGTGGAATTACACATTTAAATCAAGTGCTCGCCCCAGTCTTAAATCTTCAAACTGACACAACAAAACAATTATTGGTGCATGATGAAGTGTTTAGAATTGGTGATCGGGTCCTACAGCTACAGAATAATCCGGAGAAAGATATTTATAATGGACAAATTGGTAAAATTATCGGGATTGATGAGCAACATCCCGATAAATGTTTAATTGCTAATTTTGATGGTCGGGAGCTAAATTTCAGTAAACAAGATGTGTTTGATTTAACTTTAGCCTATGCGATTACAATTCATAAGTCACAAGGATCAGAGTTTCCATTAGTTATTTTGAATTTAACAATGCAGAACTTTGTGATGCTAAAGCGGAATTTACTTTATACGGCGATTACCAGAGCGCAAAGTAATTTGGTCATGGTTGGTGAACCTCGAGCTTTCCAAGTCGCTTTAGCAACTGCTGGTAATGACCGTAAAACGGGCTTAGTTAGCAAACTTCAGGCGGCAATCGGTGCAACGATTGACGTGCCACCAATTGTAATGGCTACTGCCAAAGGGGATGCGAGCTTAGAAACAGAAACACCAACAACCAGTGATCAGTTAACGCCAGAATTAATTTATAGTGGTCAAATTGACCCGATGATTGGTATGGCAGGATTGACGTTAAAACATCATGCTTAAATTAATAGTTTGTCAGTAGTTGTTAGGAGGGTCTGTTATGTTGGCATTGAAAAAATTAATTGGAGAATGGGTCGCAGATCACACTGAAGTTGTAGTCACGGATGATGGTGAGTACGAGGTGGCGACAACTGAAGTAGATGCATATGGTGATACGATTTACGTTTGGGTCAAACCAGATGGTGCGGGTTATCGGGTAGGCGATGATGGTCGTTTGCTGTTCAAGCTTGATCCGGGCGCTGAGGATGCTGAACTCATGACGACGGCGGAAGAAATTGCACTTGGGTCAGGGTATGAATATAATCACGAAACAGGTGAAATTTTTGTCATGGTCACGGAGAAACAACTAGCAGGTGCGATTATGCGGTTAGCATTACTCCAAACAGCCATTTCTTATGTTGGCTAAGCAAAAAAAAGACATCCAAAGATGTCTTTTTTTTTTAAGTTTTTGCAATCAGCATTGGTAAGATAATTGGCCGTCGCTCTGTTTTGGAATAGAGAAAGTCAGACAACTGCTCAATGATTTTTTGTCGTAAAACACTATCTGATGGTAATTCAGGCTGACCTAATTCGTTTCGTAAAACATGATAAACATGCTTTTGCGCAGCAGCAATTAAATCAGTTGATTCCCGCATATACACAAAACCGCGGCTTAAAATATCAGGTCCAGCTAGGACACGTCGATGTTGATAGTCAATCGTTGCTACGGCAACGACTAAGCCTTCTTCAGAGAGGACTTGGCGATCATGGATGACGACATTGCCTACATCGGCAGTGCCAGACGTATCGACGTAAACATCGCCAGCAGGGACGTGACCCGCAATTCTAGCCCCATTTGGGCTAAAGCAAACGACTTCACCGTTCTCCAAGACAAAGGTGTTCTCTGCTGGGACACCGGCTTGTTGTGCCAATTGAGTATGAATGACCTGCATCCGGTATTCACCATGAACTGGGATCATATACTTCGGTTTAGTTAACCGGACCATCATCTTGAGTTCTTCTTGGCCACCATGACCAGAAGTATGGACATTATTAACACGACCATGGATAACATTTGCGCCACCTTCCATTAACTTATTAATGAGGTGGTTAACGCTTAAAGTGTTCCCAGGAATTGGATTAGAAGAAAAGATAATCGTATCGTTCGGTTGGAGGCTAATTTGCCGGTGAGTCCCATTCGCAATCCGTGATAGGGCAGCTAGTGGTTCTCCTTGTGATCCAGTACATAAAATCATAGCTTTATCAGCAGGGATGCGATTAATTTCGTCAGCATCGACGATTAAATCCTTCGGTACCTTTAAGTAACCGAGATCAATCCCATTTTGAACACCATTTTCCATACTTCGACCGAAGATAGCCACTTTTCGTCCTGTGGCGATGGCTGCTTGAATTGCAGTCGATACCCGATACAAGTTTGAAGCAAAAGTTGCGAAAATGATTCGTCCGTGAATACCAGTAATGATATTATGCAAGGAACTTGCTACGAAACGTTCTGATTTGGTAAACGCCGATATTTCTGCGTTCGTAGAATCAGACAACAGCGCAAGAACACCATCATGACCAATTTGTGCCATGCGTTGAAAGTTTGGTGCAGGTTGATTCATCACTGGCGTTAAGTCGAACTTAAAGTCTCCCGTAAAGACGACTGATCCAAGTGGGGTCTTCACTGCAATTCCGAGAGTATCAGGGATGGAGTGCGTCGTTCGGAAGAAGCTGATAGCCAGCTTATCAAACTCAAGCACCGTATCTTCATGTTCCTCATGCAATTCGGTCGTCTTCAATAAGCCATGTTCATCTAACTTACCCTTAATTAATGCAAGTGCGAATGGTGTCGCATAAACTGGAATTTCAGGAATTTTTTCGAGTAAGAAGGGAATCCCACCGATATGATCTTCATGTCCATGACTGACCACTAAAGCCTTAATCTTGGAACGATTCTTGACTAGGTAAGAATAGTCACTAATAACGTAGTTAATGCCTAAGAGATCATCTTCTGGGAACTTAATGCCGCAATCCATGATGACAATCTCATCTTGGTATTGTACGCAGTACATATTTTTGCCGATTTCATGCAACCCCCCGATTGCAAAAACCGCCACTTCATTATTTTCAATCCGCACTGGATTACTTCTTTGCAAAAGACGTCAACTTGAAGTCAGCGTGCTCTTTTTCATAGGTAAGTGAGTTACCAGTTAGTTCTTGGATCAATTCAATATTGTAGGGGGTATTGTCCTCAACTAATGTTCTCGCTGCAACCATATTAGCTGCTTCCATATAAAGCGTCTGGGTAGTTTCCCGGCGTGGGTTAACAACTTTATCCTTTTGATATAAAATTTTGTAGATCATAGATAATAATTCTCCTTTTATTATTCTTTTAATGGTCATGTGGTAGGTGGTTTAAACCACTCAATAGCTACTAAAGTCTAGCATAAATGTTAAAATAAGTATAGAAAATGAGTATCCTACCATGATATCGGTAGGATACTCATTTTGATTAACACGGCATGCTAGTTAAGAAATTACCACTGTATCTTCTGCCAGCTTAAAAGGATCAGCTGCATTGATGCGATCGTAGAAAAGGTGTCCATTTAGGTGGTCAATTTCGTGTGAAGCCACAATTGCAGGATAACCTTTTAAACGAATGGTCTTCTCAGTACCATCAACTTGGTGGTACTGAATCGTCGTTTTGTAGGGCCGCGGAACATAACCATCGATGACCTTGTCAACGCTCAAGCAACCTTCACCTTCACTCAAACAGGTTAATCTCACTGACTCTGAAGTGACAACTGGATTAACAAAAGTTTCTTTAAAGATAATGTTTCCTTGGTCATCTGGAACCAGTAGAGACGCCATGCTGACACTCTGACCCACTTGAGGAGCGGCTAAGCCAACACCTGCTCGTAATTGATGCTTTTTGGCAATCTCTGGATCTTGAGAATTAACTAAATAGGCCATCATATCGGTCGCCAATTTTTGATATTCTGAATCTAGTGGAAAAGTTAAGTCTTTAGCCACTTGACGCAGCACGGGATTACCGTCGCGCGTGATGTCTTTCATTAAAATCATACTGTTACTCCTTTAATAAACCTACTCTTACTATTTTTACCATACTTAGGGCCTGATTTGTTATTTTAGGGCCAACTTAATGCGATAATTCTTTCAGAAAAAAGTTTTTTGTTAATTAATCGGGCCACTTCTGCCCTAAGCGTTGACCAATGGCTACCGTGGTGGTAAAATCTTAAAACGTAACCATACATATAAAGCACTTCGATAAAGCGCGTCACGCGTTACCGAAACTGTGACACCGTCACAGTTTTTTTATTGGGGAGTCGGGAGGAATACTTTTGTCAGAAAAAAGAAGAGACGATATTAGAAATATTGCTATTATTGCCCACGTTGACCACGGTAAGACTACATTAGTTAACCAATTACTGAAGCAATCAGATACTTTACCAGAGCATATGAGTCTAGAAGATCGTGCCATGGACTCAAACGATATTGAACGTGAACGTGGTATTACGATACTTTCAAAGAATACTGCTGTTAAGTATCATGATACGACCATTAACATTTTAGATACGCCAGGACATGCCGATTTCGGTGGTGAAGTTGAGCGTATCATGCATATGGTCGATGGTTGTTTACTATTGGTCGACGCTTATGAAGGTACGATGCCTCAAACGCGCTTTGTGTTGAAAAAGGCACTTGAAGCAGGTGTTAAACCAATTGTGGTCATCAATAAGATTGACCGTCCTGGTGCTCGTCCAGCTGAAGTGCTTGATGAAGTTCTAGAATTATTCATCGAACTTGGTGCTAATGATGAGCAATTGGACTTCCCAGTAGTTTACGCTTCTGCGTTAAATGGGACTTCCTCATATGATGAAGATTTAGCTACTCAAAAAGAGACGATGGATCCAATCTTCGATACGATTTTGAAGAGTATTCCTGCACCGCTTGATAATGCCTCGGAACCACTACAATTCCAAATTACGATGTTAGACTGGGATGACTATGTTGGTCGTATCGGGGTTGGTCGTATTTTCCGTGGTCAAGTTAAGGTTGGCGACAATATTACGGTCATGAAGCGAGATGGCTCAACTCAGAATTTCCGAGTAACCAAATTGTTTGGTTACTTTGGTCTGAAACGCAATGAAATTAAGTCCGCTAAGGCTGGCGATATTGTCGCTATTTCAGGGCTGAATGACATTTTTGTTGGTGAAACGATTGCTTCTGTTGAGCATCCATCAGCCCTACCACTGCTTAAGATTGATCCACCAACTTTACAGATGGACTTCATTGCCAATGATTCACCATTTTCTGGCCGCGAAGGCGATCAAGTAACGCCTAAGAAATTGGAAGACCGACTGATTCGTCAGACTCGGACGGATGTTTCATTAAAGGTAGCGCCAACTGATCAAATTAACTCGTGGACTGTTTCTGGTCGTGGTGAGTTACACTTGTCAATTCTAGTTGAAGAATTACGTCGTGAAGGCTTTGAACTACAATTGTCTCGTCCTAAAGTTATTTATCGTGAAATCGACGGCGATTTATGTGAACCATATGAAGCTGTTCAAGTCGATACGCCGGATGAGTATGTTGGTGCAGTAATTGACGCTTTATCACAACGTAAAGGTGAGATGAAGAACATGACTGCGACTGGCAATGGCCAGACACGGCTTGACTTCTTAGTTCCTTCACGTGGTTTGATTGGTTATAACAATGAGTTTATGTCACAAACGGGTGGCTATGGGATTATAAATCATACCTTTGAGGCATACAAACCAGTGGTTAGAAATTGGCAACCAGGTCGTCGTAATGGCGCTTTAGTCGCCATTAGTCGTGGGCAATCAACGACCTATTCCTTACAATCAGTTGAGCAACGTGGTGCTTTGTTTATCGGTGCTGGGGTTGAAGTCTATGAGGGGATGATTGTTGGTCAGTCATCACGTGAACGTGATATTGCGGTTAACGTTATTAAGGGTAAGAACTTAACAAATACTCGTGCCGCTGGTAAAGACCATGCGGCTGCCATTAAGACACCAAAGAAGATGACTTTAGAAGAAGCCATTGAATTTTTAAATGACGATGAATATTGTGAAGTTACACCAAAATCAATTCGCTTGCGTAAGAAGATTTTAAACACTTCAGAACGTGAGAAGTTTGATAAAAAGAAGAAACGTCAATAAAGCAAGATATCGTTAAGAAAGGTACTACTTATCTAGAAGTAGTACCTTTTTTGGTCTATAATAAACGAAATATCAGCTTAAAGGGGCAGACAAAGTGCGTAAAAAACTACATTACATTGATTATCAGATTTTATTGCCATACCTTATCTTGGTTATCGTGGGCTGTGTCATGGTTTATTCGGCTAGTTCAGACTTGATGCTGTTGAATGGTATCAAGGCCTCTACTTATGGCATTAAGCAACTAGAATTTGATTTAATTGCACTCGCAGTTGGTGGCCTCTTCTTTGCCGTTAAGTTATCATTATTTAAGAGTAAAAAGTTTGTGATTGGCTTTTTATTCATTTGTATTCTATCCCTAGTTTATCTGTTGGCAATGAAAGTAATTAAAGGGAATGCGGCCGCAGTTAATGGTGCAGTTGGCTGGATTAATATTGGTTTTATGAGCATTCAGCCACTAGAATTTACCAAGTTGGCACTAGTGTGTTATTTGGCGTTTATTTTAAATAAACGTACCAATAAGATTTATTTTGGCAATATTTGGAGCCAGTTAGCCCATCCAGCAATAATCGCATTTGGTTTGATGGTGTTAGTGGTGCTAGAGCCTGACGTTGGTGGGACTGCTATTTTATTCATGATTGTGCTCGTAATTTTCAGTACTTCTGGTGTACCTACCAAAATTGCAGTGGGCTGGCTGCTGTTAGTATTTGCTGGTGTCATTGGTATTTTTTTCTTGGTGACGAGTTGGAATCCTAAATTCCTACAAGATTCATATCAATATCAGAGATTGATGAGTTTTCTACATCCTTTTCAGTTGGAGCAAAAGGGTGGGGCACAACTCGTTAATTCTTATTATGCCATTCACAATGGTGGCCTCTTTGGGGTAGGCCTAGGTAATAGTATGCAGAAGCGGGGCTATTTGCCTGAGCCGTACACTGACTTTATCTTAAGTATTATTGCGGAAGAATTGGGCACGATTATGACAATTGTGCTGCTTGCATTCATGTTTTACTTAATGTGGCGCATTATGGAAGTTGGTATTCATGCTAGTACGCAATTTAATGCGCTAGTTTGTTTTGGTGTAACGACCATTATTTTTACTGAGGCGGTGTTTAATATTGGCGCTGTCTTAGGGTTATTACCGATCACGGGTGTGACATTACCCTTTATTTCTTACGGGGGCTCATCGATGCTCGTGTTAACTGCAGCCGTGGGACTGGTTTTGAATATTTCTGCTAATGAAAAAATGAAAGCAGCACAGGAGGCGTTGGTGTTATGAGTGTTAATCACGATGTGATGAACAGTTTGCTGACTATGCGGACGGCATTGCTAGTTTATTTAAAGAAGCCGAGTGATCAGTACCGATTGCGGCGCTATGGCGATATTGTTTACTTTTCAAATCGGCTAGGGTATTGCGTACTTTACGTTAATAAGGTAGACGTGGCAGAGAAGAAAGCAACCATCGAAAGCTTGAATTTTGTAACCAATGTGCAAGTTTCAGCCGACGAAGATGTTAATTTGAATGGGACGCACATTGAACAGCAGATTGCGGAAATGGCTAAAGCAGCAGAAGCAGAACTAGCTAATCGAGCGACTAGAGGAGAATTAAAGTGAGAATTATTGCTGGGAGATATGCAAAGCGAAACTTGTTTACGCTTAAAAGTCAGCGCACGCGACCGACAAGCGATAAAATCAAGGAATCACTGTTTAATGCCCTAGGTCAGTTTTTTACTGGTGGTAGTGTCTTGGATTTGTATGCAGGTAGCGGGGCACTTGGGATTGAGGCAGTTTCGCGTGGCTACGATCACGCCGTTTTAAATGACATGAACGGTGCTGCCTGCGAAATTATTCGCAAGAATCTGGCATTAACTAAAGAGCCTCACCGCTTTCAGCTGTTTCATATGCGCAGTGAGCTCGCCGTTAAGCATTTAAGTCAGTTGGGGCTTGGCTTTGACTTAGTTTTTTTGGATCCGCCATATGCGACACAACAGATTACCGCAGATATTGAAAAACTCTCTCAGTTACAATTGTTAAATCCGCAAGCGATGATTATCGCTGAGACGGACCATACCACTGAATTAGCTGAAGTGAAGCAATTTAATCTTATTAAGAAGCTGACAATGGGGCGGACCATTGTCTGGTTTTATCGAGAGGCTGAAGTATGACAAGCGCACTTTTTCCCGGTAGCTTTGATCCAATTACCAATGGTCATTTAGCAGTTTTGCGAGATGCAGCTCGCATTTTTGATAAAGTTTATTTAGTGGTGATGACTAATACTCACAAGAAGTACTTATTTACGAGTACGCAGCGCGCAGCTTTTGCGCGTGAGGCAGTGAGTGACTTGGCTAACGTGGTAGTTCTAGTGAAAAGTGAAATGCTTACCACTAAATTAGCCCAAACCTTGCAAGTTAGTACCATTGTACGTGGTGTGAGAAATACAGCTGATTTTCTTTATGAACAACAAATTGCTGGAATTAATAAGCGGCTCGCGCCAGAGATTGCGACAGTCTTGTTGTTTACGGATCCAGCAAACAGTGTCATTGCGTCTAGTATGATTAAAGAGATTGCGAGTTTTGGCGGTGATGTAAGCTCTTTGGTTCCTATTTCGGCAGCTAAAGCGCTAAGGCATCAACTAGGTGAACATGATGACTAACACTAAAAAGCGATTTGGTCGTCGCGGCCTGGCTTGGGCGTTAGCACTGTTAGGGCTAGTTGCAGTAGCAATGGGCATGCTATGGCCAACCAATTACTACGTTGAATCGCCCGGCGATGCTTTTTCAGTGGGGCAGTTTTTAAAGAGTTCTGCTCATCAGCGGTATCGTCCCAATAATCTTTATTTGGTCACGGTGAGTTTATCAGCGCAACCAGTAACTGCCGCTGAATATGTGTGGAGTTATACGCAACCCTTTGATGAACGCATCCCTGCTAAAACTTTATTAGGCGGGGCTAGTAACAGTCAATATGCTGAACTGCAAACTTGGTATATGGAAACGAGTCAACAAAATGCCGTTTATCTAGCCGCTAAAGCAGCTGGATTAAAGCCGAAGCTGAGTTATCATGGTGTTTATGTCATGGGAATTCAAGCTAGTTCGAGTTTTAAACACCAGTTACAAATTGGGGATACGATCGTCGGTGCTAATCAGCGGCACTTTAAGTCGGTTCAGGCGGTAATGAATTACTTGCAAACGCAGCGCTTAGGTGCGACACTGAAACTACAGATTATTCGTGGTAAACGCCCACTAACGTTAAGAGGAAAGATTGTTAAGGTGACGGGGACTAAACGACGCGGAATTGGTATTTCGCTGGTTGAACGTGTCAAGGTAACGACACATCCGAAATTACAAATTAACGCTGCTGATATTGGTGGGCCTTCGGCTGGACTGATGTTCACTTTGGCAAGCTATCAAGTGTTTACCCATCATCAACTTGCTAAGGGACAACGAATTGCTGGTACAGGGACAATTTCACCTGATGGGAAGGTCGGTATTATCGGGGGTGTTGATAAGAAAGTGGTAGCTGCTAGTCGTGCTGGTTGTCAAGTGTTCTTTGCACCCACCGATTCGACTGGTGTTAAAGCGAATGCCACGAATTATGTGGTGGCTAAAAAGACAGCTGAACGGATTCATACCAAGATGAAGATAGTCCCTGTTGCCACCTTCAGGCAAGCTTTAAATTATTTAAAGCTTCATCAACGTTCATCACGATAATAGGATTAATTTTTAGATTAAAAGCCATGAAAGTACTACTGCTTTCATGGCTTTTTTGCGTACTATTTATTGGAGGTAACGACAATGAATAAACAAGATATCATTAAAGCAGTCATCGCATTTGTGAGGCGCCATCGGTTGCTTTGTTTCGGCGCGGTGATCATGATTGGGGTACTAGTCCTCTTTTTTTCGAGTCAGCAGCATGAAGTGACACTGGTAGCTGAACCAACCAAGCAAGTTAAGACGCAACAGGATTCTCTAACTAGCCGCTCAACTGCCACTCAATCTGAAAAAATTACGGTTGATCTAACAGGGGCAGTGAAACATCAAGGCGTCTATACCTTAGCACATAATTCGCGGTTACAAGATTTGCTTGAACTTGCTGGTGGCTTGACGCAGCGCGCACAACTTCGAGCAATCAATCGGGCAGTGATCTTGCAAGATCAGGCGAAAGTGTATATTCCATATCGCGGTGAGAAGGTCACACCTGCTCCCAATAGCGCATTAGCGACGAGTGCAGCTAGTTCGAGCCCGATTTCTTCAACAGAGACGACTAATAATAGTGCAGAAATAGCGTCTAATAAGGTCAACTTAAATACGGCATCCCTGACCGATTTACAGAAATTAACTGGGATTGGTCCTAAAAAGGCTGAACAGATTATTGCTTATCGAACCCAAAATGGCGGCTTTAAAACCATTGAAGATTTAACTAAGGTCTCAGGAATCGGAGAAAAGACGTTTGCAGCACTTAAAGATCAATTGGCAATTTGATTGGCTAGCGCCAGGGTATTTGTTCCTACTAGCTTGTTATGCGGTGGGACTGAGTTTGGCGCTTTTTTTAGCGCACAACTGGCAACAATATCTGCTAGCATTACTCGGGATGGCGTACTTGGGCAGCTTGCTACTATTTAAGTTTAAAAGTTTTATACCAGTCATCATCGTAACGTTGTTTTTATTTTTCAGTTGGTATCGCCATGAACAAGCCTATGTACCACATTTAGCGACTATCCGGCAAATTAAAATCTATGCGGATCAGATTAAAATTAAGGATCATTGGTTAAGTGGCGTCGGACATACCCCGCAAGGTCAGGTTTTATTAGGGGGCAAAGTGACATCAGCCGTTTCCACTCAATTTCAACTGGGAAAAAGTGTGCTTTTAACCCAGTTAGTTGGCGAAGTTGAACCCATCATGCCGGCTAGCAATCTTGGTCAGTTTGATGCTAAACGCTATTATGCAACTAAAGGGATTGGCGCAAAATTAACTTTAACTCACTTTAAAGCAACTTTATTGCCCCTGACTTGGGATGATTTCTGGCATCAATTACGTGCGCGCCTGCAAAATTTTTGTCAGCATTTGCCGGGATACCTGGGATTTTTTACGAGTGAGCTATTATTAGGGGAAAGCAGCGGAGATGACGGTAGTGAATTGCTAACACATTATCGGCAACTTGGCGTCATCCATTTGTTAAGCATTTCTGGTCAACATGTTGCCATTTATGTGTTGGTTTTAACGACGCTTTGTTATTGGATCAAGTTGACCGATGATGAGGCACTGCTGATCTGTGCAGTTTTTCTGCTCATTAGTACGTACTTAGCTGATTTTCAACCAGGGTTTGTGCGTGCTGGCTTAACCTTTCTCCTGAGCCGCTTTGCCCAACGTGCACACTTATTATTAGCGCCAATTGATTGTTTAGGACTAGCTTGTTTACTGCAGCTGGCCTGGCAACCGCAATTATTTGTCAATTTAGGGGCGCAGCTTAGCTATTTGGCGGCGCTGGGATTGCAATTAACGGCTAAAAGACACAAGTTAAGCAAGGCAGTTTTGTTGAACAGTTTACTAACGCCGTTACTATTGCAGCATTTTGCTCAAGTGAATCTATTGACAGTCTTTTTCAATTTGCTAGTGGTCCCATATTTTAATTACGTGGTAATGCCCATGGTTTATCTTAATCTCGTTATGAGTTTTTGGGGATCCCAGTTTAGTGGTGGCTGTGAATGGGTGTTAGCACAGATTGAAAGTTGGCTAAGTCATTTGGCTACTACTGGTTTAGGTCAACTAACTTTTGGCCAAATTAGTTGGTGGCAATGTTTGGTACTATTACTTGGTACACTGATTAGTCTGGGAGCGTTAACGGATACGCAACACTTACCGGTTAGGGTTATCAGCTTTTTATTAGCATGTTATGGTTGCTTTTTTATGAGTATTCACTTTCCCTGGCAAGGTCAGGTGACGTTTATCGATGTTGGACAAGGGGATAGCATCCTCATCACGACACCCTTTAGGCGTCACGTCTATCTCATTGACACTGGGGGACAACTCAACTTCTCTGGTAGGAAAATCCAACCGCAGATTGAGCGCATTACATTACCATTTTTACGTGCGCAGGGGATTACCAAAATTGATGCTATCTTTGTCTCGCATCAGGATGCTGACCATGTCGGTGATTTAGGACCATTGCTCACCCAGATGCCGGTTAAACGACTCTATGCTGCGCGCGGAATTTTGGCTAATCAGGCATTTAGGCGCCGAGTTAAAAAGGCGCGTATCAAGACACAAATCATACAGGTACTTGCTGGGACTAAAATTAAAGAAGCGATTGAATTTCAAGTTTGTTATCCATTCAAGAAAGGGCTGGGGACTAATGATGATTCATTAGCAGTTACCTTTCAAGTGGGCGGTGCGCGCTGGCTATTTACGGGCGATTTACCGCAAGCAGGTGAACTTGAACTAATGTCCCATCAGCCATTCAAAGCAACGTATTTTAAGCTAGGGCATCATGGCTCTAGGACTGCAAGTCATCCTGACTTTCTTAAGCAACTTGCACCTAAGCAAGTTTTTATTTCTGCTGGGCGTAAGAATCACTATGGGCATCCACAGCCTGAGACTTTGGCAACGCTTAAGAAGCTTCGGATCCCGTGGGTGTCTACTCAGGACTGTGGTATGATTAGTTGGTATTATGGCGGGTTAAAAGGACCACGTTTTTCTTATTTTCTTAAAGAGAGGTTGAAATGAAACTCTTATCGCTATTTAAAAACAGCACCCCCAATAATCCGAACCTGTTTCTTACTGGCGGCGATGAATTTCTCAATGATTATTTAGCTGATGCTTACATTCATGCTGACCGTTTTAAAGCACTCGATTTAGTCACGATTGATTGTGAAAGCGATGGGCTAGACGAACTGATTGCCAGCTTGACAGAGGCTAGCTTGTTTGCCAAGCGTAAACTGTTAGTGGTTAAACACCCGTTCTTTTTGACAGCTAGAGTACCTAAGAAATACCAATCTCAGCTAGCACAGTTACAAAAAATCTTGGTTAAATTGGATCAAGTAGATGATGTCCTTGTGCTCGTAGCGTCTTATGAAAAGCTTGACCGGCGTAAAAAACTAGTCAAGATGTTAATGCGTCAGATGAATGTGGTGACGCCAAATGTACGTCCCTATGAAGTAGCAGCAACCTTAAGGGGAATAATGACGGCTGAAGGCTATCAGATTGATGCACGTGCCTTGCAAGTATTAGTGACACGCAGTGATCAAGTACTAGATGTGGCACTTGGTAATTACCGTAAACTTAAATTGGCGGCGACAACGTCAAAAATCACACTTGCGCTAGTAGAGCAACAGGTTGATCTCTCATTGGATCAAAATGTGTTTGAAATTTTTGCTAAAGTTTTGGCTAAGCAATATGATGAGGCCTTGCTCAGGCTTGACGATCAATTGCGATATGGGGGTAATCCGATTCAACTTATTGCCGTTTTTGAAAATCAGATTGAGCTCTTACTACTCGTTAAGATTCTGAATCAACGTGGTCAGAATGAGGCTCAAATTATTCAAAAGTTGAAAGTTCATCCCTTCAGAATTAAGCTAGCGCTACGTAATCATTTGCCAGTTGAGCATTTAGCCAAGTTACTCGCAGGTGCCATTGAACTCGAATATCGCTATAAGAGCGGGGTGTATCGCTCAGCTGAATTTTTAAAAGCTTTCATACTAAACGTTTAAAAATACATACAAAAAAAGCCAAGACAATGGTCTTGGCTTTTTAATGGCTTAATTATTTAGCAAGTTTTGCTAAACGACTCTTGTCGCGGTTAGCCTTATTCTTATGAATAAGACCTTTTGAAGCGGCGTGATCCAAAGCACGAACAGCATCTAAATGTAATTCGGAGGCGTTGTCGGCACCATCTTCAGCAGCTTGTCTAAACTTTTTAACAGCAGTCTTCAAATGACTTAATTGAGCAGAGTTACGCTCACTACGCTCTTTTTGCGTTCTAACGCGTTTGATTGCTGATTTGATTTGTGGCATGTCTTTCACCTCCAATATTGATATCATACCTAGACATTATACTGAATCAGATATCGGCTTGCAAGGAAAAATTTGCTTGCAATTTAAAAAAGAGCCCTGTATGATTAACTATGTTGTGAACCATTAACGCTGTATGTGCGTCCCACCGAACGACAGACGTTGTTAATGGCAATTTTTACAGTGAAAGGTGAATTTTATGTCAGTATCAAAGACAAGAAAAAATGAATTAATTAAAGAATACGCCACCCACGAAGGTGATACAGGTTCTGTTGAAGTTCAAGTTGCTGTTTTAACAGAAGACATTAACAACTTGACGACTCATATGAAGGAACATAAGCACGATCATCATTCATATGTTGGGTTATTGAAGAAGATCGGTCACCGTCGTAATTTATTACGTTACTTGCAAGACAATGACATCGAACGTTATCGGACATTGATTGTGAAGCTTGGCTTACGTCGTTAATTTGATGACGTCAGATAAAAGGCTAGCCCCTTGGGGGACTAGCCTTTTTTTGTTTATTCTACTATTGGCTAAGGCTTTATGATAGAATTAATTGAGACTATCTTCGTTGTGATCATCGTTGATCCATAAGTTAAAGGTTAATATAGCAGTAAGAAAAGGAAATAAAATGGCTAATCAAATTAGAATAATGATATTAAGTGGTGTACGTGAGCAAGGCAAGAATATGTTCGCAGTGCAAGTTAATGATGAAATTTTTGTCTTAGATGCCGGATTGAAATATCCTGATAGCACTTTGTTTGGGATTGATGTGGTGATTCCGGATCTTGACTTTTTCGCTGAATATGGCGACCGCGTAGCGGGCATTTTTTTGACGCATGGTCATGCTGATTCCATTGGGGCGCTGTCTTACATTTTGAGTAAATATGATATTCCGGTGTTTGGGTCAAGATTAACAATTGAACTAGCCAAATTATCCGTAGAGCGGGGGCATCATACTGGTAAGTCAGAACTGTTCCACGTTATTGATGCGGATGCTGAGATTGATTTTAAAAATGCTAACGTATCTTTCTTTAGAACCACTCACTCCATTCCTGATTCCTTAGGGATTGACGTTCATACACCAGCCGGTGAGGTGGTTTATACTGGTGATTTCAAGCTTGATCCAACTGCACAAGGTCATTATCGCACCGATATGGATCGCCTAGCTGAAATTGGTAGTAAGGGTGTTTTAGCACTCTTGTCAGACTCTTCAAATGCTGAAGCGTCCTTTCCAAATGCTTCCGAGCAAGAAGTGTCTGACTATGTGACCAACATTTTTAGAAATGCGACCGGTCGCATTATTGTTGCAGCAAAAGCCTCCAATTTGAATCGGATTCAGCAGGTGATGCATGCTGCTAAGGCTACAAGCAAACGCGTTTTGTTAACTGGCCGTGATTTGGCTAAAATCGTTCGGACTGCAATGAACTTAGGCTACTTAGATATTCCACGTGGCATCTTAATGCGCGTGAAAGATTTGAAGACTGTTGCGCCTGAGGACACAATCATTTTAGAAACTGGCAAAATGGGGGAGCCATTGCAATCGCTACAAAAGATGGCTAATAATCACCATCATTTGATTAATATTCAAACCGGCGATTTGGTCTTTATTGCGACAACCCCATCGCATGCAGTTGAGACAATGGTTGCTCAGACTAGCGATATGGTTTATCGTGCTGGCGGCACCGTGATTCAACTTGGTTATGGCTTGCACACTAGTGGTCATGCAACCGGGCGCGACTTGCAGTTCTTGCTCAGTACTTTGAAACCGCAATTCTTAATCCCAGTTATCGGCGAATACCGCCTTTTAGAAGTACATAAGGAATTAGCTATTCGGTCAGGGATGAAACGTGACAATGTTTTTGTAACTAAGAATGGCGATTGTCTTGAATATGATGCTAAGAAGAAACGCCTGTATCTGGGCAATGCAGTTCCTGGCGAAGATATTATGATTGATGGCTCTGGAATTGGAGATGTTGGCAACATTGTACTCCGAGATCGTGAAGTTTTATCGGATGACGGTGTCTTTGTTGCTGTCGTGACGATTGATCGTAAGAAGAAAAAGATTATTTCTGAGCCAAAGGTGACAAGTCGTGGTTTTGTTTATATGAAAGCAAATCGGCAACTTTTGAAGGATTCAATTGAAGTGATTAAAAAATCAATTGAAAACAACTTTGAACATAAGAAATTTGATTGGACTGAGTTGAAGCAGGATGTACGTAATAATTTGGAACGCTTCTTATACAAAGCCACCAATCGCAGACCAGTAGTACTGCCAGTGGTTATGGAAGTTAATCAGAATCGGCATCGTGCACTTCAAAAGCAAAATAAAACTAAGAGCCAGGGCCAAGGCAGAACGACGCCTCGTGCCAAGCAGGAGGCTCGGAATAAAGAGGGAAAATAATGTTAACCCTAAGTCAACAACATTTGCTTAGACTTGCTCAAGGTAGTGAGCGGGCAGGAGACTTAGACAGTGCTATTAGCAATTTAGAAGAAGCAGTCCTAACAGCTAAAAGTACGGAGCTAGTCACTGAATTGGCCCGGCTGTATCGTCAAAATAAACAAGGGTTGTTAGCTTATCATACAATTAAAGCATTGCCGGATTATTTAACAGGCGAAGCTTTGACTGAATATTGGAATATTCTTGCCGCTAATCATTTTTTTATTGAAGCGATGGAACTAGTAGCCAGTGATTCTAAACTGGTAGCACCAGCTGATGTTAATGTCACACCGGTAAGTGTTTCGCGCCAAGAAATCATTATCAAGCAGTATCACAATGTGGGACTGGTTGAAGATAATTATCTGCAGGTGTTACAGCTTGATTTCAAACATTTTATGTTATTAATACGAAGCTATTTGTTAGATCCGAATACGAATTTTGCGATTCGCTTGAGCCTAGTTGAAGAATGTGTGCGGTTGCGACTTGAAACACCACTGCAGGTTTTAATTCTCGATCAGCTAAAGACGGTGATACCTAGTCAACTACCATTAATGTATCAATCGGCGCAATATCAGACAATTTTAGCAGCAGCTTTAGCTCAAATCGCTAAGTCACCAAGTCAGCGGCCATTGGTTTTAAGCTGTGTCAATTTAATTGTTGGCAGCTTGTATCCCGATTTGAGTCAAATTGATGATTCAGCTGCCTTTGCATCAGCTATCGTGAGTTATGTGACTGATCATACGGCAGGGCGCTATAATCAACTGTTTAGCCAAATTATGCAACACATTCATGAATAATTAGGTCAAATGATTTACAACAACGACCATTTGTGTATAATTAATGAAGGATATTTCATTTGGCATGGCATCAGCATGATTTAGCTATGCATTTGCCGATGAAAAGTAGTACAATAGCAACAGAGAATCATCCGTTACTTATCTCGACGGACTTCTTGCAAAAAATACAGGAGGGTCATTTTAATGGCAGAAAAAGAACATTACGTTAGAACTAAGCCACACGTAAACATTGGTACTATCGGTCACGTCGACCACGGTAAAACCACTTTAACTGCGGCCATCACTACTGTTTTGGCTTCAAAGGGTTTAGCTAAGGCTGAAGATTATGCAGAAATCGATGCTGCACCTGAAGAAAAGGAACGTGGTATCACTATCAACACCGCCCATGTTGAGTACGAGACTGAAAAACGTCACTATGCTCATATGGATGCCCCAGGTCATGCTGATTATATCAAGAACATGATCACTGGTGCGGCTCAAATGGATGGTGCTATCTTAGTTGTTGCTGCAACTGATGGTCCTATGCCACAAACTCGTGAACATATTTTGCTTGCTCGTCAAGTTGGTGTTGAATACATCGTCGTCTTCTTAAACAAGATTGACCTTGTAGATGACCCAGAGTTGATTGACTTGGTTGAAATGGAAGTCCGTGATTTGCTTTCAGAATATGATTACCCAGGTGATGATATTCCAGTTGTTCGTGGCTCAGCTTTGAAGGCTTTACAGGGTGACGAGGAACAACAAAAGGTTATCATGAAGTTGATGGACATCGTTGATGAATACATCCCAACTCCAGAACGTGAGACTGACAAGCCATTCTTGATGCCTGTTGAAGACGTCTTTACGATTACTGGTCGTGGGACTGTTGCTTCAGGTCGTATTGACCGTGGTACTATCAAGATCGGTGACGACGTCGAAATCGTTGGTTTAGTGGACAAGGTTCTTAAGACAGTTGTTACTGGCTTGGAAATGTTCCATAAGACACTTGATTTAGGTGAAGCCGGCGATAACGTTGGTATCTTACTTCGTGGGATTGATCGTGACCAAGTTGTTCGTGGGCAAGTTCTTGCTGCACCTGGTTCAATTCAAACTCATAAGAAGTTCAAGGGTCAAGTTTATATCTTGAACAAAGATGAAGGTGGCCGTCATACACCATTCTTCTCAGACTACCGTCCACAATTCTATTTCCACACCACTGATATTACGGGGGAAATTGTCTTGCCAGAAGGTACTGAAATGGTTATGCCTGGTGACAATACTGAATTTACTGTTGATTTGATTAAGCCAGCTGCTATCGAAAATGGTACTAAATTCACGATTCGTGAAGGTGGACGTACTGTTGGTGCCGGTCAAGTAACTTCAATTATCGATTAGTTATTGTCTTGGATTGATAACATTAAAGGATGCATCTCTCTTGGAGATGTATCTTTTTTTGTGGAAAATTTGTTTTTTTGACCTGTTTACGGTAAGATAAATTAGTATTGCAGGTAGCAAGCTCAAATATGACATTGGAGGTATTTAATTAATGTCTGCTAAATGGGAAAAAACCGGTAAAACGACTGGTGAACTTACTTTTAATATTTCACAAGACGAACTAAAGCTAGGTTTAGATCAAGCTTTTAAACGTGTTAAGCCTAATCTACGTGTGCCTGGCTTTAGAAAAGGTCATGTCTCTCGTGTTATTTTTGACCAATACTATGGTGAAGAAGCACTTTATGAAGACGCTCTGAACTTAGTTTTGCCAAATGCTTATGATGCAGCCGTTAAAGAAGCTGGAATTGCAGCTGTAGGTCAGCCTCAAATCATGCCTGAAGCAATGGACAAGGGCAAAGATTGGACGATGAAGGCTACTGTTAGCGTTGAACCAGAAGTAAAACTTGGCGACTACAAGGGCATTGAAGTTCCGAAACAAAGTACCCGTGTTTATGCTAAGGATGTCGATGCTGAACTTGAAAAGCGTCGTAACCAGAATGCCGAATTGGTGTTAAAAGACGGTGAAGCTGCTAAGGGCGACACGGTAACAATTGACTATGCTGGAACGGTTGATGGCAAAGCTTTTGATGGTGGTTCTGCTAAGAATTACGCACTTGAACTTGGTTCAGGTAGCTTTATTCCTGGTTTTGAAGATCAATTGATTGGTCACAAGGCCAGCGATGATGTTGATGTGGTTGTAACTTTCCCGAAAGATTACGGCGCTAAAGACTTAGCAGGTAAAGAAGCTCATTTTGCGACTACTGTTCATGAAGTTAAGTCAAAGGAATTGCCAAAGCTTGATGATGAATTCGCTAAAGATGTTGACGATTCCGTTGAAACTTTGGCCGATTTAAAGGACAAGATTAAGGAAGACTTGAAGTCTAAGAAGGCTGAAGCTGCTGATGCTGCCATTCAAGAAGCTGCTATTAAGGTAGCCGTTAAGAATGCGACAATCGATGAGATTCCTGAGCCAATGATTAAGGAAGATGTTGATACGCAGCTTAACCAATATCTTGGCAATATGCAGCGTCAAGGGATTGATCCTAAGACTTATTACAAGTTGACGAATACGAACGAAGCACAACTTCGTAATCAATTCACTACTGACGCGGCTGAACGTGTTAAGACTAATTTAGTACTTGAAGCCATTGCCAAGGCTGAGAAGTTAACTGCGACTGAAGCAGAATTGAAAACTGAAATTAAAAATTTAGCTAGTGAATACAACATGGATGAAAAAGTTGTTCGCAATACTTTAACTGATGATATGTTGTCACACGATATTACGGTTCGTAAAGCGATGGATTTAGTAACCGGTAGTGTAAAACAGGTTGCCAAAGCTAAGCTTGAAGAAGACGAAAAGTAATCGCTTAGTCATAACACTTAAAAGGCGACCGATACCTAGTCGTCTTTTTTTGTGCTAATGGCTGAGAGTATTTGTTCCAAACAAATGCCAAACTGTGTTAACCTTATTTTAGTTAAAAGGAGGAACGCGATGCCAACCCAATACGAAGAACAAGAAAAGATTAAATGTTCCTTTTGTGGTAAGACACAGGATCAAGTTAAGAAGATGATTGCCGGTAATGAAGCTTACATTTGTAATGAATGTGTAGATTTATCGAAGAAAATCATTGATGAAGAATTACGTGTTGATTCGATTAAGCGAGCAGCCAGCTTGCCCAAGCCAATTGAAATGAAACAAAAGTTGGATCAATATGTCATTGGTCAAGATAGTGCTAAAAAGGTGTTATCGGTTGCCGTTTATAATCACTATAAGCGGGTTAGCCAGATGGATGTTGATTCTTCAACTGAACTTAAAAAGTCGAATATTGCCTTGATTGGACCAACTGGGTCAGGTAAGACCTACTTGGCACAAACATTGGCTAAAATTTTGGATGTCCCATTTGCGATTGCAGATGCGACAACTTTGACTGAAGCCGGCTATGTTGGTGAAGATGTTGAAAATATTTTATTAAAGTTACTTCAGAATGCCGATTATGATCTAGAGCGAGCTCAACGTGGGATCATCTATATTGACGAAATTGATAAAATTTCTAAAAAATCTGAGAATGTCTCAATTACTCGCGATGTTTCCGGCGAGGGCGTTCAGCAATCGTTACTTAAGATTCTTGAGGGAACTATTGCCTCTGTACCACCACAGGGTGGCCGCAAGCATCCTCAACAAGAAATGATTCGGATGGACACCTCGAATATCTTGTTTATCGTCGGTGGTGCCTTTGATGGTATTGAAAGTATTGTCAAAAATCGCTTAGGTAAGAAAACCATCGGTTTTGGTGCAGAAACCAGTTTTTCTCGTAATGCTGGCGATAAGTGGACTAAGAACTTGATCACGGGTGACCTGGTTAAGTTCGGCTTGATTCCTGAATTTATTGGACGTATTCCGATTATTACGACCTTAGATCGGTTAGATAATGCCGATTTAGTACGTATCTTAACCGAACCTAAGAATGCTTTAGTAAAACAATATCAGAAGTTAATGTCACTTGATAAAGTTAACTTAACATTCACTCCGGGTGCGCTGAAGGCGATTGCCAAAGAAGCGATTGCGCGTAACATGGGGGCACGTGGGTTAAGAACGATTATTGAAAGTGCCTTGATGGACGTGATGTATGAAACTCCTAGTGAGAGTGATATTGAGGGGGTAGAAATTACTGAAGAGGTGATTTCTAAGCATCGCCAACCGCTCATTTTTAGACATTCTGATGAAACGGAAAGCAAGGTTGCCGCTGATGATCATTAAGTCATCTGACTATGCCCTGAGTGCTGTTAAAGATGCTCAGTACCCTAAGGATGATTATCCTGAAGTAGCATTAGCTGGACGTTCTAATGTTGGTAAATCAAGTTTGATCAATGCCTTTTTGAAACGAAAAAATTTGGCACGAACTTCTGGGCAACCAGGCAAGACGCAGACACTTAATTTTTATCTGGTGAATAAGTCTTTTTACCTTGTTGATGTTCCAGGTTATGGCTATGCGAAAGTCTCACAGCGCCAGCGTGAACAATTTGGGCAAATGATTCAGGACTATTTAGAAACACGTGCCAATTTAACCGGTTTAATTATTTTGGTAGATGCACGACATGATCCATCCACAGATGACGTTGCGATGTGTGATTATGCACAGTATTTGGACTTACCAATTCTCGTGGTTTGTACCAAAATGGATAAGTTGAAGAAGAGTCAAGCTAGTCAAGTAGCACAGAGAGTTCATAACGCTCTGCATATTCGCAATGATAACGTGACATTAATGACCTTTAGTGCGGTTTCTAAATTGCATTTAACTGATTTAGAGAATTGGATTGAAGCGCGCGTCTCGCGTTAGGATACGTTTCATGAAATAAAAAGCTATTAAAAAAACGCTGGTAATTCAGCGTTTTTTTGATTATTACTTTTGTTGATCAGTAGCCGATTGGTCGGCTGTTTCTTTACCAGGTTTCTTTTTGATAGGATCCGGAACTACCGCAAACTTTTCGAGCATCCGATCTAAGTCATCCTGTCGTTTAAAAGTAAGACCCATTTACTATCACCTCTAATCGGTTCGTTTTAATATATGATCGATCTTTTCGTAGAAGAGTGCCTTATTTGCTTTTGTGACCAGTGTAATTGGGCGACCAGCCTCGTCTTCATAAACTTTACCAGCTGCAAGGCCAGTAGTGACCACACTAGCTTTCGCGGTTCTCGTTTCGACGACTTCTGGATATAAGGCACTGACGGTCGTGAGGACATCCCAGAGATAAAGCTGTGCAGTTGGGACTGCTACAATTAACGCATAACCTTGGCCAACTAAATCAATTGCTGGATATTGGCGCAAAGCAGCCCAGTGCTGGCGTAGCTCTGGACTAAGCGGGAGCTCCTCAGTTGATTCCAATCCGACCATTTGAATCTTTAGCTTAGAGGCAAAGACGCGGGCAACACTCTCGGGGTCCCAGAACGCGTTCCATTCCTGAGTCCCATCGGCGTTAACCATGTCTACATTGCCATGGCCATCTAGTGAAGCTCCCATCCAATACAGCCGATCAATCTTAGCTTCAATTGTTGGATCTTCATCAAGGGCTCTCGCTAAATCGGTTAAAGGACCAGTCATGACTAACGTGACTGGTGTTTTAGCGGCCTTGAGCTTCGCAATCATATCTTGATGTGCCGGTAAAGCAGCTTCCTTAGTATCGATATGTCCAGATTCATTCAAAAGTGGGAGATAGTTGAATGAATAGGTTGCCAGCCGCCATTCATGTGGAAATTGATTAATAGCTCGAGAATTTGACCGTGCGACTTCTAATTTGTCATGTCGCAAATTGAAGCGATCAGTCATCTTGCGACAAGCTTCAACTGAAGGGTCAATATACCCGTCAGCATCAATTGCTCCGACACCTAACAAATCAATATCTGGTGCTTGTAGCAATATTAGATAGGAAACAAGGTCATCAATGTTACCATCGTGGTTAAAATAAATTTCTTTCATTCGATCATCCTTCCAGGTTATCCTTACTCATTTATTCTAACAGCTCCTTGCCAGATAGAAAATTAAAAAGACTATTTATTCCGAGTGAAAATTGCAGGGCCAATGATTTTTTAAGTTGGATAGGCTATGATACAGTTAAGACACCATAGTAGTCCAGTTGATAGGAGTATAGAATGACAATTAAACTAATGGCAATTGATATTGATGGCACGCTAGTGAATGCGCGTAAAGAGCTGACACCAGCTGTTAGACAAGCCATTCAGCGTGCTCGTCATAAAGGTAAAAAAGTTGTGATTTGTACTGGACGACCTTTAGCTGGTGCTAAATCGTATTTAAGTGCACTAGGACTCGATCAGACCGATGATGAATATGTTGTGAGTTATAACGGTGCGGTGGTTGAGACGACAAGCGGTCAAGTCATCTTCAAAAAGGGACTCGATTATGCGGAATACCTTGATCTTGAAACAATTAGTCGCAAACTTAAGCTGCATTTTCAAGCTGTTGGCTTGAAGCGCATTTATACCGCTAATCGGGATATTGGGAAATGGACCTTATATAATTCTAGGATTGTTGATTTAGGAGTTTCTTATCGGACGACTGATGAAATGCGTGCTATCCCGATTATCAAATGTATGTTTGTCGATGATCCTGAGTATTTAGATGAACGCCTGACTAGCCCATTGTTTCAAACAATGGCCAGTCGTGTGATCTTTTCTAAAACAGAGCCTTTCTACTATGAAGCAACTGCGGCTGGGGTAACGAAGGGAACTGGGCTAGCGCAACTTACTCAGCATTTGGGACTTACGGCAGATGAAGTAATGGCCATTGGTGATGAAGCAAATGATGCTACGATGATTCGTTATGCCGGTTATGGTGTTGCCATGGGAAATGCCGTCCCCGTTACGAAAGCCGAAGCTGATTTTATTACCGCTGATTGTGAACACGATGGGGTAGCAGTGGCTATTAATCGGGTATTGGCGTAGGTAGTTTTTTATGAAATCACATAATAAAGATTATGTTAAATGGAAAGGACGCTATGGCTACTCCGTTAATTGAGGCCAAGTTAAAGTTATTACCAGCCAGTCCGGGATGCTATCTCATGAAGGATGTCAATGGGACGGTTATTTATGTTGGTAAATCAAAGACTTTAAAAAATCGTGTGAGGTCCTATTTCAAAAGTAAACAAGTTGGTCGCAGGGCTGAATTAGTGCGTGATATTCGTAACTTTGATATTATTACGGTTGCCACTGACAAGGAAGCTTTCTTACTTGAAATTACCCTAATTAAAAAATATCAACCCTATTATAATGTGCAATTGAAGCAGGGAACAGGTTACCCCTATATTGAAATTACCCACGAAGCTAACCCACAAACGAAATTAACTAGTATCGTGCATAAAGATGGGGGATATTATTTCGGCCCTTATCCGAATGTTTATGCTGCACAAGCCACATTACACTTTATTCAAAAAGTATTTCCATTGCGGCGATGCAGTGGTTTTCAGCATCGACCATGTCTTTACTATCATATGGGGCAATGTTTGGGTGCCTGCTTTAAGCAGGTACCCGCAGCGACGTATCAAGCCCAAATTGCTAAGATTAAGCGTTTTTTGAATGGCGACATTGCGGCAGTTAAAGCGGACTTGAAGCAGCAAATGGCGCAAGCGGCTAGTGAACTTCAATTTGAGCATGCCGCTGAAATTCGTGATCAGCTTCGATATATTGAAGAAACCGTTGAAAAACAAAAAATCATCTCACATGATCATACCCAGCGGGATGTTTTTAACTTTTATGTTGATAAATCATGGATTTCGATCCAAATCTTTTTCTTGCGGCAAGCCAAATTATTGCGACGTGAAACTCGGATGTTTCCTTTAACGGATACGACTGATCCAGTCGATGAATTCCAGTCACTCTTGGTCCAGTTTTATGGCCAGCGAAATCGCGTACTGCCTAAGGAAATTTTGGTACCAGTTGGTGTAGACACAGAGACTTTGAGCGACTTGCTAAAGGTGCCAGTTCGAACGCCGCAGCGCGGTCAGAAGAAAGCTTTATTAGCGATGGCAGGTGAGAATGCCCAGTTGAAATTGGCTGACAAATTTCGTCTACTTGAACTTGGTAATCGGAAGACTAAGGGGGCACAGGCTGAGATTTTTACTGCCTTGGGGCTACCATATGGGTCAAGAATTGAAAGTTTTGACCATTCGCATATTCAAGGAACTGATCCTGTTTCGGCATTGGTGGTGTTTGAGGATGGCCAGCCAGCCAAGACGCAATATCGTAAATTTATTCTAAAGGGTGAAGTTGAACATCAAAATATGGCTGACGAGTTACGTAACACACGAGAGGTTGTTAGAAGGCGTTATAGTAGGTTGCTGAAAGAGCATCAGAAAATGCCTGATTTGATTCTTATGGATGGTGGTCAGATTCAAATGGAAGCAGCTGAAGATGTACTACGTAATGAGCTCAATTTAGCGATTCCAGTAGCAGGGATGGTAAAGGATAATCATCACCGAACGAATCATTTACTTAAGGGAGACCCATTCCGAGAGCAGCCCTTTAAACTGATCCCGATGGATCCTAAGTCCGAAGGCTTTTATCTCATGACTCGTATTCAAGATGAAGTGCACCGTTTTGCTATCACCTTCCACCGCCGGACCCATGCTAAGAATGCCCTGTCTAGCAAATTAGATACAATCAAGGGAATTGGACCCAAGAGTCGCAATAAGTTGCTGAAAAAGTTCGGGTCACTAAAACGAATTAGTGATGCTTCAGTCGCAGAATTACAAGCTGCTGGCTTAACGATTGTGCAAGCACAGACGGTAAAAGTCAGCTTGCTTGGCGCATAGGTCGGCTAGGATTATGTGTTATAATAACTAAGTTTATAATGACTAAGCAAAAGACAGAAGGAAATTAAAGATGCCAACATTTGTTGACCAAACTAAGATTGAAGTACAAGCGGGAAAAGGCGGGGATGGCATGGTTGCCTTTCGTCATGAAAAGTATGTTCCCAATGGTGGTCCTGCCGGCGGTGACGGTGGTCGCGGCGGTAGTATTATTTTTGTAGCAGACAGTGGCTTACGGACGTTAATGGATTTTCGGTATCGACGGAAATTTAAGGCTGATCCAGGTGAAGATGGCCGTATTAAAGCACAATATGGACATGGTGCGAAAGATTTGTATTTAAAAGTGCCAGTTGGCACCGTAGTTTATGATTTTGATAGCAACGAGTTGATTGGTGATTTAGTCCGTAATCATCAAGAATTAATCGTAGCACGTGGTGGTAAAGGCGGCCGTGGCAATATTCACTTTGCCAATAGTGTTAATACCGCACCTGAAATTGCTGAAAACGGCGAACTCGGTGAAGATCGCGTCTTACGGCTCGAATTAAAGATATTAGCTGATGTGGGCTTGGTTGGTCTACCTTCGGTTGGAAAGTCAACGCTCTTGTCAGTCACGACTAAGGCCAAGCCAAAAGTTGCCGCTTATGAATTTACAACTTTAAAACCAAATTTAGGAATGGTTGTTTTACCTGATGGCCATGACTTCTCGATGGCTGATTTACCGGGGTTAATTGCTGGAGCAGCTAAAGGTGTCGGCTTAGGGATGCAATTTCTACGTCATGTAGAGCGGACTAAAGTGATTCTCCACTTGGTTTCGATGGATCCGTCGAATGGCCGTGAAGCCTTTAACGACTATCAAACGATTAAGCAAGAATTAGCGCAATACACAGTTGACCTGACTACTAAGAAGGAACTACTCGTTGCGACCAAGATGGATTTACCTGGTGCCGCAGAAAAACTAGCGACCTTTAAGGCAGATTTGCAAGCTCACGGATTTAATGAACCAGTCTATGAAATTTCTAGTGTTGCCCATCAAGGTGTGACTGCCTTAATGCAGGTAGTGGGTCAAGTGGTCGCGACTGAAGCCATCAAATTAGCACAAGCAACGCCAGAGTATGCTGATACCACGAAGGAATACGTTTATACCGCACCAACCGATGATCAGGTCACGGTTGAGCGGATCCGTGATCATGAGTTTAAGATTTCTGGTGCGAGAATTGAACATATTGTGCAGCGGACTAACGTTGACCACCAGGATGGCATTATGTTACTAGCACGTAAGTTAAAGCGATACGGAATTGACGATGAATTACTGAAGCAGGGGGCTGAAGATGGTGACGAGGTGACCATCGGTGACTTTACGTTTGAATTCGTCCAATAAGTTGGGGTTTTAGTTGGGGTTTTAAAAGAATGAAACGGAATCGATTTATTACTGGCTATTCAGGATTAAGAGCTTTGGCTGTTGTAGCGGTCATTTTATACCATTTTTCTCCTAATTATTATGTGGGTGGTTATCTTGGCGTACCGATTTTTTTCAGCTTAACTGGCTATCTAGTGACCGATCATATGATTCGTTCTTATCATGAACAGGGGCATTATAATCTGTGGCGGTTTTATCGTAAGCGGCTAGTTCGTTTATACCCGCAAATTGTCACCGTCTTATGGCTATCGGCGAGTTATATTCTCCTGTTTCAACGCAATTTGCTAGCAAAGTTATGGCAAATTGTGCTGGCAAACTTGCTAAGTGTTTATAATTTTTGGCAAATTATTAATGGGCAAAGTTATTTTGAACGGTTTGCTAGTAATGAGTCACCATTTACTCACTTATGGACGATGTCGATTGATGGTCAGTTTTACCTCCTGTGGCCACTGATTTTATTATTGCTGTTCCGTTTTTTAAAACAAAAAAAGTATTTGTTTTGGACAATTTTGGGATTATCACTATTGTCCGCACTCGAAATGACGCTGCTATATAGCCCCCAAATTAATATTAACCGTTTATATTATGGGACTGATACACGTTTCTTTGCCTTAGGCTTGGGCAGTGCCCTAGCTGTTATCTGGCCGATTGAAAAGCTGCGCACTCATCTGGCCAAAAACGATATGTATTTATTGGATGGTCTGGGGTTAGTTAGTATCCTTGGGATGTTGGGGTTATTTTTTGCACCACAAATGGATCCTCAAGGCGCATTTACTTATCGTGGTGGGATGCTACTCTTTAGTCTGTTCACGACACTGCTGATTGCCGTGATAGCACATCCTGGTAGTCATTGGAACGCTTGGCTGACCAATCCGGTTTTTAATTGGATTGGTGCACGTAGCTACGCTATTTATCTATATCAATTTCCGGTGATGATCTTTTTTGAGTCTAAATTCACTCATCTCGGTGACCACGTACACTTATATCATGTGGTCGAGTTACTTCTTATCTTGTTGTTGAGTGAGTTATCGTATCGCGTGATTGAACAACCCTTTACCAAATTTAACTTCACCGCTTTTAAGCAGGCTGTCGTAGCTGCTGTGCAACGTACGGGTTCCTATTTAGGTAAAATTAAGTTATTAGCAGCGGGTTTATTAGTATTATTGGGAACTGTTGCACTTTTACTATCACCGTTTATCCGCGCCGAGAATTTTAGCCACTCGCAACTTGCTGAAAGAATTGCTGCTAATCGTAAGTCAGTTGACTTATCGAATCGCCGGCTCATTGACCGTATGAAAACTGCTAGGGCTAAGGCGAATGCTCAGTCCCAGTCAGCTCACAAGGAACGTGCTCACCGTTCAAGACGTCATGCACGGCGCAATCCAATTAATCGAGATTACATGAAATATGGGTTGAATACGAAAGAGCTCAAGCTGGCGCGGCGAGTCAATGTGTTAGCGCTAGGTGATTCAGTTATGGCGAGCTCAAGTAATGATATTAAGCGTCTAATGCCGCATGCAATTATTGATGCAGCTGTTGCACGGCAGGCTAACTTGGCGCAGGGCCTGTTTAAGGACTATCAGCGGCAGGGGTTATTAGCTGCTAATGTTGTGATTGGGCTGGGAACGAATGGCCCCTTCAATATGGCTGAAGTGGGTCAGTTAATGCAGCTGTTTGGCCCAAAACGCCAAGTTTTTTGGATTAATACTTATGTGCCTAGTCGTGAATGGCAGGGGCAAGTTAATCAACTCTTAGCACAAGCAGCCCGCAAATATCATAATTTAACTATTATTGATTGGTATGCTTTAGCAAGGTCTCACCCCGATTGGCTATATGCAGATAATACCCATCCTAATCCGATTGGTGCCAAGCATTATAGTGCTTTTGTGGTGAAACAAATTGTTAGTCATGCTAACTATTAGAATAGGATTTTCATGGAATTACAGTTTCTTGGGACCGGTGCTGGTCAGCCTTCAAAACAGCGCAATGTGTCATCAGTTGCGTTAAAAATGCTTGATGAACTTAATGAGATTTGGCTGTTTGATTGTGGTGAAGCCACACAGCACCAAATTTTACGTACTAATATTCGATTACGAAAAGTGACGAAGATTTTTATTTCACATAATCATGGTGATCACATTTTTGGATTACCTGGATTGCTTTCTACGCGATCTTTTCAAGGCGATGTGGGGCCCTTAACGATTTATGGACCAGCAGGGATTGAACAGTTTGTTCAAACCGCCTTGCGTGTTTCTAGAACAAGGGTCTCTTATCCGATCAAGTATGTGGTCTTGAATGAAGCGGGGTTAGTCCTACAAGAACATGGTTTTAAAGTGTATGTGGCACCATTAGTTCATCGTATCCCGAGTTTTGGCTACCGAATTGAAGAGGCTGATCGACCAGGCGAGTTATTGATGGCTAAATTGCAAGCGTATCATGTTCCCAATGGGCCTTTGCTCGGAAAATTAAAGCAGGGTCAGACCGTGGCACTAGCTGATGGAACCGTACTTGATGGCAAGCAGTTCATTGGTACTGCTAAGCCAGGACGGGTCGTCACGATTATCTACGATACGCGGCAGACGCCGGTTATTGCTGAACTTGCTAAGAACGCCGATATTTTAGTCCATGAGTCAACGTTTAGTGGGGATGAGACTCGGATGGCACATTCTTATTATCATTCAACTTGTGTTGAAGCTGCTCGCGTAGCGCGCGATAATGGGGTTAAAGCATTATGCTTAAATCATATTTCCGCCCGTTACTTAGGTGCCAAGGCAAAAGAGCTTGAACGTCAAGCATGTGCGGTTTTCCCTCATACGAGGTTGGTAAATGATTTTGATCAAGTAGAAATTCCGATGAAAGGCTAATATAATGAATAATTCATTGAGAAACAAAGTAGTGGTAATAACTGGCGCATCGAGTGGGATTGGTCGCGCTATTGCGCTTGAGAGCGCTAGCCGCGGTGCAACGGTTGTGCTATTGGCGCGCCGAGAAGCACGGCTACTGGAGATTGCGAATGAAACGAAAGAGTTATCCGGCACTCAGGCGATGGTGCTACCGACAGATATGGGGAAGAGTGAACAGATTGAAGCCAGTTTCAAGAAGCTGGTGGGCCAAGTTGATCAGGTCGACTATTTAGTTAATTGTGCCGGGTTTGGTAAGTTTACACCATTTATGGAAAGTGATATGACGCAAGCAACTACCATGTTTCAAGTGAATGTCTTAGGGCTTATGTACTTTACACGGCTTGTAGGGCGTTTGATGATTTCACAGAAATTTGGCCAAATTGTTAACTTTGGGTCGATTGCAGGCTTGATACCTACCACTAAGTCTGCCGCTTACAGTGCGTCTAAGGCAGCGGTCATCCAATTTTCCAACGTTTTACGGCTAGAGTTAAAACCATTTGGCATCAAGGTGATGACCGTTAACCCAGGACCGGTATATACTAACTTTTTTAATATTGCTGATCAAACGGGACAATATGCCAAAAATGTAGCGGCTTTTATGCTTGATCCGGATGATGTCGCTTGGCAAGTGGTACATTACTTTGGCACGGATAAACGCGAATTAAATTTACCATTAAGTTTAGCTGTTTTAAGTAAGCTTTATCATTTGTTCCCTACATTGGGCGATTATTTGGCACTTCGCTATGGTTCAAGAAAATAATCTTCCCTTGATTTATAGCAGCTAAAATAGTATTATTGTTTCATGTGAGTGATACAAGTCGGGTTGATAATGGTGATTTGGCACTTAAAACTACAATAAAGGAGATCAAGTAAATGGCAGTTCCTGCAAGACATACTTCTAAACAAAAGAAACGTTCACGTCGTGCTCATATTAAATTAGCGGTTCCAGCAATGCATTATGATGCAACTACTGGTGAATATCGCTTGAGTCACCGCGTTTCACCTAAAGGCTATTACAAGGGTCGTCAAGTTGTTAATAACACTAGCGACAACAGTAGCGAAGATAAGTAAAAAAGACGCCTCGTTGAAGGGGGTCTTTTTTTATCCTTAATTTTATAGAATACGGAGTTGAGTCGATGCGACTGGTTTTTTTACACTCAAGTGATACTCACGGCTTCTTATTGCCGACGGATTATCAACAAAATGGTCAATATGAGGCGCCCTTTGGACTCGCAAGACTGAGTCAAGCAGTTAAGTATGAGAAGGCTAAGTATGGTGCTAATCATGTGGTGGTAACAGATGCCGGTGATTGCCTGCAAGGCTCTCCATTAGCTTCTTATGCCCATTTGTTACCGATAGCTGAAGGGTTAGCGCCATTTACGGCCGCTTATAATGCAGTGGGGTATGATGCACGTTGCTTAGGTAATCACGATTTTAATTTCGGCTTGGATTATTTAAGCTGGTATGTGACTCATAATCGCGCAGCGATTATCAATGATAATGTGCTAGATGCTAACACTGAGACACCACGCTTTGGTCAAACCTATCGGATTATTGAAAAAGCAGGGGTCAAAATTGGCTTATTAGGGGTTGTAACTCCCTATATTCCACATTGGGAACAAGCTGATCATATCGCTGGGCTGAAGTTTGTTTCGGCTGCTAAGCAGGTGCGCCATTATGCTAAAATCTTAAAGCCACAGGTTGATATTTTAGCTGTCATGTATCATGGCGGATTCGAGAATGACCCCATTACGGGTGAGGCGACTGAACCAGACCGGGGTGAAAATGAAGGCTACCGTATTTTAACGGAAATTCCTGAAGTGGATGTTTTCTTGACAGGTCATCAGCACCGGCGGATGAATCTGGTTGCACGCCAGACAGCGATTGTACAGCCGGGCTATCGGGGCGAGGCGTTAGCGGAAGTGTTAGTAGATTTCGATCCGCAGACTAAAAAAATTACTCAGCTTAAGACACAATTAGTCGATACTGCTACGTTTGCGCCAGATCCTGCGGTAGTAGCGCCACTGAAAAAATTGAATGCTGGTACGCAGGCTTGGCTTGATCAGACCGTGGCCACTTTGAGTGCACCTGCACCAATTGAACATCCGCTAAAGGATCGGATCACTGGAGCCCCGTTTATTAATCTCCTACAGCAAATGCAGTTGTGGTTTACCAAGGCAGACATCTCTGCCACGGCGATTATGAGCGAAACGGCAAAAGGGTTTGGTAAAACAGTGACGATGCGCGATATTATTTTAAATTATCCGTATGCCAATCAACTTGTGCGAGTGCGTCTTACTGGTAAGCAAATCCGCCATATTATGGAATTTAGTGCTGGCTTTTTAGAAAACGGTGCGGATGGCCAGATTAAGTTCCTAGATCGTTATTTGCTACCAAAGCCACAGCTCTATCATTTTGATGTTTTCTATCCGGTGCATTATGAAGTAGACTTATCGCGGCCTGTTGGGCACCGTATCTGCCAGTTGAGTTTGCATGGTCAGCCACTGGATGACCAGCGGGTCTATCATTTAGCCGTAAACAATTATCGTGCTAATGGTGGTGGTTTTTATCCTGAATATCGTCCAGATGAGATTGAGCTGGTTCTAGACAAAGATTATGTGCAGATGTTTGCGGAGTATTTGACGCAAGGTAATGAAGCTGTGGATGTGAACCCCAATTACCGCTTTTTCTAAGCATTAAAAAGAGCCATTAGGAGAGACTTCCTAATGACTCTTTTACTTATCTCAGACGTAGCTTGCAAATTATTTCAAGCGACTAAATGAACTGTCATCGTGATGTGAATGGGCAGTAATAGTCGGAATGATAAGGCTGAAGATGATGCCAAAGACAACACCGAAAATTAAGAGTGTTTTAAAATCGACACTGGTTTGGGTGAGTGGACCACCAATAAAGCCGATGATAAACATATAAACGATACTCCAGAAAATTGTGACGATAAAACGACCCATAGCAATTCCTTCTTTCGCTTAGCAGTTTATCATAAAAGGGTAGAGATTTCCAACGTTCCACTAGGATTTGATATACTAATCAGTAGAAAGAGGCGTAGCTATGAAAATTGCAGCACTTCAGAATATGAGTACTTTTACATTGTTGGAAAGTCCGCTAAGAATTGCCAGCTTAATTGATGGTGCCCTGACTGCAGGATATGGGGCAGTGGGGTTAGCAGATGTGAATGTGACATACGGTCTAGTTAACTTTTATGAAACGGCCAAAGAAGTCGGGATTAAGCCTCTTTTAGGGATGACACTGCGGATTAATGGGCTAGTTGATACGACAAATAAATATGATCTCTTGTTGCTCGCTAAAACAGATGAAGGCTACCGTAATTTATTAAGGCTTTCAAGCAAAGTTAATCTCCTAACTGCTAATGGTGAAAATCAACAAGTTTTACAATTACCAGCGCTGAAACAGTATTTAACCGATCTGATTGTCATTACGCCTGCCAATATAAACAGTGAATTGCGGACGCTAATTGAAACTAGTGCTAATTTAGGTGGTCAGTTGTTACGTACTTTAAAGCAGTTGGTACCAGTTGGTGACCTCTATTTAGGCGTTTATGCAAGCAAGGCACAACTGAATTATATCAATTATGTGCAGGCTGCTAGTAAGCAGCTCGGGCTACCGCTAGTTGCAGTGGAAGATACGAAGTATCTTAAGCCGCAAGATCAATTTCTACGCAAGTCTCTCCAAGCCATTAAAGCCGGGCAACAATTGGTCGATCCGGAGCAGTTAGCGCATGTTCCTGGGTCGCATTTTTTGCGTTCTGCTGAAGCGGTTAGCGGCGTGTATGAAAATATGGGGCTAAGTGGTGCAGTTGCCAATACAAATAAAATTGCGACGAGTTGTGATGCCCATGTTGTGTTCCAAAGTCCCGTACTTCCTAAGTATCAACAAAATGTAGCAGTCAATTCTCAGGCTTATTTACAAGAACTGGCAGAAACAGGGCTGAAAGCACGCCTTACTTCAAAAGTACCCCATAATTATCGTCAGCAACTTCAATATGAGTTAAAAGTCATTCATCAAATGGGCTTCGATGATTATTTCTTGATTGTTTGGGATGTGGTCAATTACTGTCATCGTGTTGGGATTACCACCGGTCCTGGGCGTGGCTCGGCTTGTGGCTCGCTAGTGTCATATGCGTTAAAAATCACAGAAGTAGATCCCTTGGCGTACCATCTATTATTTGAACGTTTTTTGAATCCTGCTCGTCACGAAATGCCTGATATTGATTTAGATATTCCTGATAACCGCAGAGACGAAGTGATCCGCTATATGTTTGAAAAGTATGGGATGGATCACGCGGCTCAAATTTTAACCTTTGGAACGCTCGCGGCTAAACAAGCGTTACGTGACGTGGGACGTATTTTTGGACTTGGGGCTGTCCAGCTTAATCAATGGGCGCAGAGTGTTCCCTTTACTAAAACCAAAATTACCTTAGCTGAGGCCTTTAAGAATTCACGTGCCATGCAGCTACTGGTAGCGGCATCAGGTGAGAATAAATTGCTATTTGAAACAGCTTCACGCCTTGAAGGCATCCCGCGCCATACTTCAATTCATGCTGCTGGGCTCGTGATTAGTGATCAATCGATTGCCAGCATTAGTGGAATGCAAGCAGGAACGCTAGGTATCCCTGTGACCCAGCAGACTAAGCGCTATGTTGAATCTTTAGGGCTGCTTAAAATTGACTTTTTGGGGTTGCGCAATTTGACCCTTTTGGGTGACACCTTAGCTTTAATTGCTAAGACGGGTACTAAGCTTAATCCAAATGATATTCCGCTAGATGATGCGGCCACAATGCAACTCTTTCAAGCTGGTGAGACTGATGCGATTTTTCAATTTGAGTCAGCCGGAATTAGACAAGTATTGAAAAATTTACATCCTGATAATTTTGAAGATTTGGTGGCGGTCAATGCGTTATATCGGCCAGGCCCGATGCAGCATATTACGTCCTTTATTGCCCGTAAAAGGGGACAAGAAACAGTCAGCTATCCGGACAAAAGTTTAGCGCAGATTTTGAAACCAACTTATGGTATCTTGGTTTACCAAGAACAGGTGATGCAAACGGCGCAAATTTTGGCAGGATTTAGCTTGGGCGAGGCGGATATTTTAAGACGAGCCATGTCGAAAAAGAAACAGTCAGTGTTACTCCAATATCGAGATAAATTTATTGCTGGGGTGCTACACCAAGGACATTCTAAGGCAGTTGGCGAGCGTGTTTATAATTATATTGAGCAGTTTGCTAACTATGGCTTTAACCGGTCTCATGCTGTTGCCTACACTAAAATTGCATTTTGGCTCGCCTACTTAAAGGTTCATTATCCGGCAGCATTTTATACGGGACTGCTTAATAGTACGGTGGGAAATCGGGCTAAAGTCCAAAACTATGTCGTGCAAGCCCAACAAGCTCAGATTAAAGTATTACCACCGGATATTAATCAATCAAAGCTTGAGTTCAGTTTAGTTGGTGGTCAAATTTTGACTGGGCTACGTGCTATCAAGGGCGTCCGGATTGATTTTTTGAAAAAAATTGTGAAATTAGAACATCCGGTGAAGACGTTAAGTGATTTTTTACGTCAGCTTGAAGTGAAATATCTTCAGTCAGAAGCAGTTAAATCGCTCATTAAGGCCGGATGTTTTGATCGGTTGGGAGCCAATCGCAATGAGCTACTCCTCAATTGTGATGAGATTATCGAAAACGTGAAGCTAACTGGACAAAATTTAGCTTTGGCAGAAACGTTGGGTGAGGCGCCGATGCAGTCAGCAGAGGCACCCACGCATGCGCAGCAAGCAGAGATGGAAATGGCGACATTGGGCTTTTCAACGACCCAAACGCCTTTAGCTGTAGTTGAGAAGTATGCGCGTAAGTTCGCGGCACAAGCCTTTTCAGCCATTAATATCGGTGAGAGTGGGATTACCGTTGGCAAACTTGTCAGTTTGAAGCTAATCAAGACTAAAAAGGGGACGACCATGGCATTTTCCAGTTTTATGGATTCGGTTGGACAACATGAAGTCGTTATTTTCCCAGGGATGTACACCAAGGTTCAGCCTTTACTTAAAGTGGGCGATATCTATGTGCTAAAAGTTAAGGCACAGTCAGATCGTTTCGATGCTAGTAAGCGCCAATTTTTACTAAGTAATCTGCGAGCAGTCAAGTTACAGCAATACTAACAGAGTAAAACAGTTTTAGTAATGTAAGCGAAAACAAAAGCGAACCATGAAAAATTACAATTTTTATGAGCATTTCTAAGCTAAAAATGGTAAGATTTATTTGATGTGAGGCATTACACAATATAATCATGATGAGGTGAATTCATGAAAAGAATTGGTATTTTAACTAGTGGTGGAGACGCACCTGGTATGAATGCGGCGGTTAGAGCTGTAACCAGAACTGCCATTTCTCATGGGCTCGAAGTCTATGGTATTCGCTATGGTTTTGCCGGGTTAGTTGCTGGTGATTTCTTTCCGTTAAAGACGGAGGATGTTGACCATACGATTAATTTAGGCGGGACGATTTTGTATTCTGCGCGTTTTCCGGAATTTGCAAAAGCTGAAGTACAAATCGCAGGCGTCAAACAGCTCAAGCAGCATGGGATAGATTCTGTTATCGTAATTGGCGGTGATGGCTCCTATCATGGTGCGCTCGCGCTAACTAGGCGTGGGATTAATTCAATCGGACTTCCAGGGACGATTGATAATGATATTCCATACACCGATTATACGATTGGCTTTGATACGGCTTGTGAAACTGCGATGGATGCAATTGATAAAATTCGCGATACTGCAAGCAGTCATCATCGAGTATTTGTGGTTGGTGTCATGGGGCGTGAGTGTGGTGATATTGCGATGCGCGTTGGTGTTGCCAGCGGTGCAGATGCGATTGTGACACCGGAGCACCCGTTTGATATCAAAAAAATCGCTGCCAGCTTAAAGCAAAGTTTTGCAGAGGGTAAAGATCATGGGATTATCGTACTCGCCGAAGGCGCTATGAGTGCCGACGAATTCAAAGATAAACTTTTGAAATACGGCGATTTCGATGCGCGTGCAAATGTGCTTGCACATATGCAGCGTGGTGGTCGACCAACTGTGGCAGATCGAGTTAATGCAACTAAAATGGGTAATTATGCTGTTAAGGAACTTCTCAACGGTAAGGGCGGTTTAGCTGTCGGCCTTGAGAATGGCCAGTTAGCAACTCACGACATTCTCGACCTATTTGATGGTAAGCATGAAAGCGATAGTGCCTTGTTGGATTTGAATCAAGATATGACTAAGTAGTCTTATCAGTTTTTGGAGAGGAATTTTTCATAATGAAAAAAACTAAGATTGTCAGCACTTTGGGGCCAGCCTCAAACGATATTGAAACTATTACCAAACTAGCTAAGGCTGGTGCGAATGTATTCCGTTTCAATTTCTCACATGGTGATCATGAAGAACATCTTTCAAGAATGAAGATGGTTCGTCAGGTTGAAAAGAAGACAGGGTTATTACTAGGTATTGACCTTGATACCAAGGGTGCTGAAATCAGAACGACTGACCAAGAAGGTGGTAAATTTACTGCCAATACTGGTGATATTATCCGAATTTCGATGGACGATTCAAAACCAGGTAATCCTGCAATGATTCATGTGACCTACCCAGGCTTGTATGATGATACTAAACTTGGTGGTCATGTTTTAATTGACGACGGTAAAGTTGATTTAATAATTAAAGACAAAGATGTTGCTAAGCATGAGCTTGTTACTGAAGCTCAAAATACCGGCGTGATTGGTTCAAAGAAGGGTGTTAACGCTCCGGGCGTTGAAATTCGCCTTCCAGGAATCACTGAAAAAGATACTGATGACATCCGATTTGGTTTATCACACGGGATTAACTTTATTACCGCTTCATTTGTACGTAAAGCGCAAGACGTCCTTGATATTCGTAAACTTTGTGAGGAAGCTGGCGCTGATTACGTTAAGATTTTCCCTAAGATTGAATCACAAGAAGGTATCGACAATGTCGATGAAATCTTGCAAGTTTCTGATGGTTTGATGGTTGCCCGTGGTGACATGGGTGTCGAAATCCCATTCATCAATGTGCCATTTGTTCAAAAGGAATTGATCAGAAAGACTAATGCTTTAGGTAAGCCAGTTATTACTGCTACTCAAATGCTTGATTCAATGCAAGAAAACCCACGTCCGACTCGTGCCGAAGTAACGGATGTTGCTAACTCTGTCTTGGATGGTACTGATGCAACGATGTTATCAGGGGAATCTGCTAATGGTTTATACCCAGTTCAAGCGGTTCAAGCAATGGCTGACATTGATGAGCGGACTGAACGCGAATTACACAAGAACAATACTTTAGCTTTCCAACGTTTTGAGAAGTATGTTGGCTCAAACACCACTGAAGCAATTGGTGAGTCAGTTGTTCGGACTGCTCAAGAATTAGGCGTTAAGACGATTATTGCGGCTACTAACTCCGGTTATACCGCACGGATGATTTCTAAGTATCGTCCTGATGCAGATATCGTTGCTTTAACTTTTGATGAAAAGATTCAACACTCATTGGGTATTGTTTGGGGTGTTACACCATTATTGACTGAAAGACCTAAGTCAACTGATGATATGTTTGAAATTGCTACCAAAGTTGCCAAGGAAAAGGGCTTCGTTAAAGATGGTGATTTAGCAATTATCGTTGCTGGTGTTCCAGTTGGTGAATCTGGCACAACTAACGTCATGAAGCTACAAATCGTTGGTTCTAAATTAGCACAAGGCTTGGGCGTAGGTAATGGCTCAATCATTGGTAGAGCTGTTGTTGCTAAGAGCGCTGAAGAAGCTAACAGCAAAGTTTCAGATGGCGATATCTTAGTTACTAAGGTTACCGACTCTGACTACTTGCCAGCTATTAAGAAGGCTGCTGGTTTAGTTGTTGAAGCTTCAGGTTTGACTTCTCATGCCGCTGTTGTTGGTTTGTCATTAGGTATCCCAGTTGTTGTGGGAACTACTGATGCTGCTGAGAAGATTTCAGATGGTGCGACGATTACGGTTGATGCACGTCGTGGTGCTATTTATCAAGGTAAGATTGCTAACCTATAATTTATAATAAAGGCAATCATTTTAAATAAAATAGTCAGCTGACGAGCTGGCTATTTTATTTTCTCTTTTTTTCTCTTATACTAGTAACAAGTGATATGTAAAGTAGAGGGAAAATAATGCTGGGTCAAATTCAAACAGGAAAGATTATTGATGAGAATACAACTGCCTACTTTGTGCAGGTAGAGGGAGTTACCTTTGAATGTAGAAAGCAAGAATTAACCCAAGAAGAGCGTCCCCAAGTTGGGCAAGAGCTTTCTGGCTTTTGCTATGAGAATCAACATCACCAGATGATGATGACACAATTTATGCCTTTTGCGCAGGCTGATCAATATGGCTGGGGGAAAGTGACCGAAGTTCAGTCTGGGCTCGGGGTCTTTGTGGATGTTGGGCTAGCTGATAAAGATATGGTGTTATCAATCGATGATCTACCATTTGAGCGTAATAAGTGGCCTAAAAAAGATGATCGGTTATTAGTCCGACTAGAAACGGATGAAAAGAATCGGATTTGGTGCAAGTTAGCAGATGAGACTGTTTTTGACCAATTAGCCACTAATTTTCCTAGTAACTTAGCCAACCGTGACCTGGTAATGACAGTTTATGGCAGTCGTGAAATTGGCGCTTTTGGCATCACGAATGAATTTTATCGGGCTTTTATCCACCAAAGTCAAAGTCTGCGACCGCTACGTTTGGGTGAACAGGTGAAGGCGCGTGTGATTGGGGTAAGTCAATACGGTCGATTGAATCTTAGCGCATTACCACGTGCGTTTGAACAAATTGATGAAGATGCTCAAATGATCTTAATGAGTTTACGGCGGAAGGCGGACAAGACACTGCCGTTTTCTGATAAGTCTGATGCGGCAGCAATCAAACAGTATTTTGGTATTTCAAAAGGGGCTTTTAAACGTGCGTTAGGTCACTTACTAAAAGCTAAGTATTTGAAGGAAGACAAGGAAGCAGGTACTATTGCACTAGTGACTGATCCAGAGACAGATCATGAGTAGCCTGACTGCTCAAGTGGCGCAGTATTTACACGACCTGGAAGTTGAACGCGGACTGAGTCCTAACACGGTTACTGCTTATGGACTGGATTTACAAAAATTTGTGACCTTTGTGACGGCCGAAGGTTTAACTACTTGGCCGACTAAAGCGAGTGATATCAATGCCTTTATTTCGCGCCAACAAATTAAAGCGAGTTCAACGAGTCGCCTTATTTCAAGTCTGCGTAAATTTTATCAGTGGCTGGCCCGTCAGAACATTGAAAAACTTAATCCCATGTTAGAAATCGATGCGCCTAAGCGAACGGTTAGCGCACCAGTCGTCCTCAGTATTGCTGAATTGAACCGGTTACTGGTTCAGCCAGATTTAAGTAGGCCAATGGGAGTACGTGATCGGGCAATCTTGGAAACGATGATTGCAACTGGGATGCGAGTAACGGAAGTCATTACGCTACCGGTCACTAACCTTTACCCGCAGTTACAGCTAGTTAAGGTCGCTGCACCGCGTCAACCAGAACGTTTAATTCCTATTTCGCAGTCAGCTTTAACTTGGCTTGAACGTTATCAAAAGGATGTTCGCACGCCAAAGTTAGTGCAGTTAAAGCAAGCGAAGTCTATTTTGTTTTTAAACAATCGGGGCTCTGGCATGAGTCGCCAAGCCATCTGGCAGCGACTTAAGTATTATTGTGATCAGGCTAATATTCATCAAGATGTTACGCCAAATACTTTGCGTCACTCTTTTGCCCATCATTTATTGGATCGCGGTGCCAATTTACAGGTTGTACGGGCTATTTTAGGTGGTAGTGACCCTATTAACTCACAACTTACTGCAACCTTATCACCGCAACAGGTGCTTGAGGTTTATCGACAGTTTCAGCCACAGATAGCAGGTGATTAAATGCTAATAACGTATAAGTCAGACTATGAAAAGATAACTATGGGTTTATTGTCTTATTTGCCCGATTTTCGGAATTTAGATAATTTAAAAGAAGAAATGCATCTCAATCAGATTACCCCTGATTTTCAACTGTATCTGTATCGGACAGGGGATGGCAATAAGGTGGGGGTGGTTGGTATCCAAGTCACTGAAAAGTTTCTGGTGATTCGTTACCTGTCACTAGCACCGGGTTACCGTGATGATCACCAGCGCCAGATAGTTGTCACGGAATTAATGCATGAATATCCTAAGAGACGGGTTTCAGCATTGCCAGAATACAGTTATCTATTGAAGTTTGCGACCAAATGATGGTGACTAGCGCAGATTTAACGCTTGAATTACCAAATTTTGAAGGCCCACTAGATTTGTTACTTCATTTGATTAAATCACAGAAAATTGATATCTATGATATTCCAATTGCCAAAATTACGAGTCAATATTTAGCTTATTTGCAAGCAATGAAGCAGCTTAATTTACAGCTTGCCGGTGAGTTCTTTTTAATGTCTTCTACCTTGTTGCGGATTAAATCGCAGTATCTGTTGCCGCAGAATGATTTTGATCCAGCCCCAGAAGAAGATGCTGATCCGCGTAATGAGCTCGTCCAACAGCTAGTTCAATACGATATCTTTAAAAAAGCTGCTCATTTTTTAAAAACACGGGCTGAAGTAGTGCCACCAATGCTCGCTAAAGAGGCTAGTATCAGTGAGACGAAGACAATTAAACCGCTACCTTTGGGAGAATTAGAAGCGAACGATTTGGCTAGGACTTTTCAGTTAGTGTTGCATCGTTTAAAGTTGAGTCAACCCCAGCTGGCACATTTAACGATGGATGAGAGACCGATTACCGATATGATTGATTTGGTATGTCATCGTGTGCAGTCAGGACACCAAGTTAGTTTTTTTGCTTGCGCTCGGACCTTAGCTAGCTTGTCAGATGTTATTGGGCTATTTCTGGCTTTATTGGAGCTAGCAAAGAAAAATGTGATTAGAGTGACTCAGGCAACTGCTTTTGGGGATTTAAATTTTGAAGGAATTGACCGCAATGACTAAACAAGCAGATTTAGAGGCGTTGTTGTATGTGGCTGGGGATGACGGGATTACGACTGATAACTTAGCTGTTTTACTAGAAAAGTCTCCAGCGAGTGTCGCGGCATTAGTAACGAGAATCAATCAGCAGTTGCAGCAGCACCAATCGGGTTTAAAACTAATTCGGCTTAATGACCGGTATAAGATGGTCACCAGCGACCAAGTCGCTGGGGTCGTCACTGATTATTTTCAACGTGATCTGTCTAAATCTTTGAGTCAATCGGCGCTAGAAATCCTTTCAATCATTGCTTATCGTCAGCCCATTACGCGAATTGAAGTCGATGAGATTCGCGGCGTTAATTCTAGTGGCGCGCTACAAACCTTAATTTGGCGGGGATTAGTGCAACAGAACGGTAAAAAAGATGCACCCGGGCATCCTAATTTATACATCACTACCGATTATTTTTTACAATATTTTGGCTATCATGATTTAGCGGATTTGCCTGACTTGGGTAAGTTTACTGATCTTGAACAAGCCGAGGAAGTGACGTTGTTTCCAGATAGTCCAATAGATGATATGAAAGAGTAGAATAAATAAATGACTGAAGAACGTTTACAAAAGGTAATTGCCGAGGCTGGAATTGCTTCTCGTCGGGCTGCTGAGAAGTTAATCACGGCTGGGCGTGTCAAAGTTGATGGTCATGTCGTGACTAAGCTAGGTACTAAAGTGAGCACATTTAGCAATATCACCGTTGATGATGAACCAATTGAGCGTGAAAGTTTGCATACGTATCTGTTTTATAAGCCACGGGGAATTATTTCCTCAGCCAAGGATGATAAAAAGCGTAAAACGGTGACAGATTACTTCAGTGCATTGCCATATCGCTTATATCCGATTGGGCGACTTGACTATGATACTTCTGGTGCATTATTGATGACGAATGATGGTGAGTTGGCTAATTTATTAATGCATCCCAAAAATGAGGTTGCTAAAGTATATGTTGCTAAAATTAAGGGACATTTAGCGCCTGATGAAATTCACCAATTGGCGACAGGCGTAACTTTTGATGGTTTTCACAGTCGTCCGGCACGTGTGAAGATTATTCGATCAGATCCTAAAAAGAACATTCAAATTGTCCAATTGACCATCCATGAAGGTCATTATCATCAGGTCAAGCGCATGTTTGAAGCTGTCGGACACGATGTAGAAAAATTGGCGCGTGAACAATATGCCTTTTTAACGCTTGAAGGGCTTATCTCTGGGGAATGGCGTGAGCTGTCACACGAGGAAGTTGACAAGCTAAAGCGCTTGTATTAAACTAGTAACGTAACTTAATAGGTTATGTCTTCAGGGCAGGCTGAAACTCCCGACCGGTTGTTTAAGTCCACGACCCGACTAGCTTGCCGTATGAATCCTTTAAGGTACCTATAGTTAGCGTCTAGTTGCCAGAGGACAGACTGGCTTTGGATTTTTCCTGAAATTCTATCGCGAGGTCTGTTCTTGAAGTAACACGCTTTTTTAT
>DIDI01000020.1:0-4419 GCA_002418055.1 Lactobacillus sp. UBA5804
CTAAATTAGACTGTGCTTGGTTCGCAACTTCAGTAATGGAATTGCTACCATAAGCGATCCCAATCGACAACGTTAATGGCATATTTTGTCGGCTCGTTTCCTGCCGCACCTGGTCCAAAACTGAAAACTTGTCCTGTTTCATCTCATCTAGTGCTTGGACATGACTGAATAGAATAAAATGTTCTTCATCAATCCGTTTGAGGTAAGCGTTGAAACGTTTAGCATAAGCAATTAACGTCGTTTGAACATAAGAACTCATCGTCGTCAGTTCTTGGTCATGCATAGCCTCACTGAGTTCATCATAATTATCGATAAAAACTTGACCAATTGCTAAACGTTCAGCGTAATAGCGGTCTTCTATTTCAGCATAGCGGCTAATATCTAACAGATAGATAACCCCTAAGCTATCTTGCACCACCATTTCAAACCGATGCCCATCCCAACTAATGACATGATTTTCAGCAGTTTGAGAGGCAATCGCCTCATTCAACAAACGGTCAAGGTCTGCATCGACTGATTTAATGGTGTGTCCAATTAAATCATCACTCTTCAAATAAAGCTGAAGATAGGGGTTAATCCATTGAATTTGATGGTCACTATCATAGAGTAAAATACCGAGTGGCATTTTAACCATGGCCTCTTGTTCGCTACGCTTAATTCGATAAGACAAATTAACAGCGAACTTATTAGCCTTACGTATTAAGATCATTGCCCCATAAAATGTGACCGCTAGAATCAAGATACAAATCAAAAATAAGGCTAGGCCCAGCAATGGATTCATCACCAAGCCAATCAGGCTGCCCAAGAAAGACAAGCAAACTACCACAGCTACAGAAATCGTTAACCGTGAATCTTTTAGAAATTTAGGTAATTCAAGCTGATGTAAAAAAGCTTTCATGCAAATCCTTCCTAATCCTAAGCAGAACGTATCAGATTCATTATACTAGGAAAAGAACGCAAAATAAAATAGCGCCCCTTTTCAAGGGTGCTATTTATTTTATTGCCTAATCTTCAGCAACGAATGGCAATAATGCCATAATGCGAGCACGTTTGATTGCGCTTGCGACTAGTCGTTGATTCTTAGCACTAGTGCCAGTGACACGACGTGGTAAGATTTTACCTCTTTCTGAGATAAAACGTTTCAACAGATCAGTATCCTTGTAGTCAACATATTCAATATGATTAGCTGCAATGAAATCAACCTTACGACGACGGTGACCGCCTCTTCTTTGTTGAGCCATATCCCTAGATCCTTTCTTTTTAATTAAAATGGTAAATCGTCATCAGAAATATCAATAGTGTCACTAGAGCCGGCAAATGGATCTTGCGGCTTAGCAGCACTATTATCATTGTTAGACGCTCCATTATTAGTTGGCTGAGTGTGATTGCTTGTTGGTTGATTACCAGCAGTTGGCGTATAACCACTGCCAGCATTACCGCGGCTCTCACGATCTTTACGCGACTCAAGCATGGAGAAATTATCAACCACAACTTCAGTTACATAAACCCTCTGACCATCTTTATTATCATAATTCCTGGTTTGGATCCGGCCATCGACGCCAATAAGCGAGCCCTTATTCGTAAAATTACAGAGCGTTTCCGCAGCCTTACGCCAAACGACACAACTGATAAAATCAGCCCCGCGCTCGCCTTGAGCGTTCGAAAACTGTCGATCAACTGCTAAAGTGAACGTAGCAACCGAGATACCACTCCCAGTAGTACGTAATTCAGGATCACGTGTTAAACGGCCAACAAGTACAACTCGATTAATCATACTTAAGCCCTCCTTTTATCCCTAAATCACGATGATAAATAACTATTTGCTTAACTTAACGGTCATTGAACGTAAAACAGCGTCATCAATCTTCGATAGACGAGTAAATTCATCAACTGCTTTAGCGCTGTCTGCAGTAAAGGTCATAATATGATATGTCCCTTCACGATACTTATTAATCTCGTATGCAAACCGACGCTTACCCCAGTCGCTGGATTCAACCATTGTACCACCGTTATCGGCGATAACCTTATCGTACCCATCAACTAATGTTTTCTTTGCTTCTTCATCAACATCAGGCTTGATAATGTATGTTACTTCATACTTCGTAGTTGCCATGACTTTGTGCACCTCCTTCTGGACTTAATGGTTCTTGCTAGAATGCTAAGAACAAGGAGTAATTGGACATTACTCACAAGCACTAATTCTAGCACAAAAATAAAAAATTACCAACCTATTCACACGTGATCCTAGCTAGTGGTTGACTAGCTAATTAACATTACGCGAAAAGATTGATAATTTATTTTTTATTCAGTAATATTGTCAGATTCTACTGTATTCGTGCTGGTATCATCAGCATCCGTATTAGTTTGACTAGCTTCGTTTGGAACACTAACTAAACTTGAGACACGGCTACCAGTGGCAACCTTAATGAGTCTAACCCCCATGGTGGCACGACCAGTCTGCGAAACATCAGCTAACTTAAAGCGAATCATGATTCCATCAGTTGTTACCACCATGATATCGCGCTCTGCATTAACCACTGTTACACCAGCTAGTGGACCATTCTTTGCGCTCACACTAGCGGTCTTAACACCCTTGGTGCCACGACCTTTAATTGGATATTCACTAGCAGCAGTCCGTTTACCATACCCATTTTCGGAAATGATCATGACCTCGTCATCAGGTTTAAGCACGTCACTGCCGACAACATAATCTTCTGAACGTAAGTGAATACCACGTACCCCAGCGGCAGTCCGGCCCATGGCTCTCACTGTTTCCTCCGCAAAAGTAGCCGCATATCCAAGATGCGTCCCAATCAAAATATGCTGTTTGCCATCAGTTGTCAGCACGTTCGTCAGCTCATCACCGTCGCGCAGGCTTAAGGCAATTAAGCCACTATGACGAATATTGGTAAATTCACTAACCTGGGTGCGTTTCACAACCCCTAATTTAGTTACAAAGAAGAGGAATTGGTCAGCTGCACCTTCGGGAATATTGACCACTGTCTGAACGCGTTCTCCCTTATCAAGCTGCAATAAGTTAACGACTGGCAGGCCTTTGGCGTTACGCCCATATTCAGGAATCTCGTAAGCCTTCTTAGCATAGACCTTACCTAGATTGGTGAAGAAGAGTAACCGATCGTGCGTACTTGAGTAAATCAGTTTTTCAGTAAAGTCGTCATCTTTGACGCCTAAGCCTTTAACTCCTTTACCGCCGCGGTTTTGCGTTTTGAATTCCGTAATCGGCATCCGTTTCACATACCCAGTATGCGTCAAGGTGAGTAATACATCCTGCTTCTCAATCAAATCTTCATCTTCGATTGACATGACTTCGCTCGTACTAATCTCAGTCCGGCGCGCATCTCCAAAGCGATTCTGAATATCTAATAATTCGTCGTAAATAATTTGATCAATCCGTTCTGGTTTGGCTAAAATATCTTGATAGTCGGCAATCTTAAGAAGTAAGTCTTGGTATTCTGCTTCTACCTTGCCACGCTCTAGTCCAGTTAAACGAACCAAGCGCATGTCCAAAATGGCTTGTGCTTGTTTATCATCTAACTCAAAACGGCTAATTAAAGTTGCTTTAGCAAGGTCGGCAGTCTTAGCGCCACGAATAATGCGTACAATTTCATCAATGTGGTCTAGCGCAATGCGTAATCCCTCTAAAATGTGTGCGCGAGCTGACGCTTTAGCAAGATCAAACTTAGTCCGCCGAGTCACAACATCTTCTTGATGATCAAGATAATGTTGCAACATTTGTTTCAGTGATAGAAAATGCGGCGCACCATCAACGATTGCGACCATGTTCATCCCAAAATTAGTTTGCATTTGGGTTTCCTTGAACAAGTTATTGAGGACCACACTGACACTGGCATCACGCCGAATATCAATGGTCACCCGCATTCCTTGTTGATCGGACTCATCACGAATACCAGTAATCCCATCAATATCATGATTACGTGCTAAATCAGCAATCTTCTTGACCAATTCAGCTTTATTAACCATAAAGGGAAGTTCACTAATGGCAATCCGTTCACGCCCCGACTTTTCCGTTTCAATCTCAGTCTTAGCACGGACCACCATACTACCACGACCGTGTTCATAGGCACGCAGAATGCCGCCGCGCCCCATAATAATCCCACCAGTAGGAAAATCTGGGCCAGGAATTGCCTTCATCAATTCCTTCGTCGTAATCTCCGGGTTCTTCATCAAGAGGTGCAGACCCGAAATGACCTCGTCTAAGTTATGCGGTGGGATATTAGTCGTCATCCCGACCGCAATCCCACTGGCACCATTAACCAATAAATTGGGAATGCGCGCAGGTAAGACAACTGGTTCATTTTCAGTGTCATCATAGTTACGTTGCCAGTCAACGGTGTTTTTGTTAATATCCCGAAGCATTTCAACCGCAATTTTACTCAT
>DIDI01000020.1:4594-14662 GCA_002418055.1 Lactobacillus sp. UBA5804
ACCGACATCGCATAGTCCAAGAAGGACGTTCGCATCGTTTTAGTTAAATCAACATTTCTAATTCTGCGATCTTCAGTATGATTGTCCATCTATTGCCTCCTAGGCATCCAAATTTTCAACGTACTTAGCATTATCCTCAATAAAGTCACGCCGCGGTCCAACTTCATTGCCCATCAGCATTTCAAACACGGCATCAGCATCAGCAGCATATTCAGGACTAACGCGATCCATGCGGCGATTTTCAGGATCCATGGTGGTTTCCCATAATTGTTCTGGATCCATTTCACCTAATCCCTTATAACGCTGAACTACAGGCTTAGGGCTTGGTTGTAAATCACCCAAGTAATCGTGCAGTTCCTCATCAGTATCTAAGTATTTCACGATTTTTCCTTGGCGTACTTGATATAGTGGTGGTCTAGCGATATAAACATAGCCCTTATCAACCATGGGACGCATATAACGATAGAACAGCGTTAACAATAACGTCCGAATATGCGCACCATCAACATCGGCATCGGTCATGATAATTAATTTATGATAGCGGGCCTTCGAAACATCAAAGTCACCACCAAAGCCTGTCCCCAGCGCCGTAAATAAGGTTCTAATTTCTTGGTTAGCCAAAATACGATCCATCGTCGCCTTTTGGACGTTCAAAATCTTACCACGAATTGGCAAAATTGCTTGTGTCAACCGTGAACGACCTTGTTTAGCAGATCCACCAGCCGAATCACCCTCAACAATAAATAGTTCCGAAATGCTGGGATCATTGCTAGTATTATCAGCTAACTTACCAGGTAAATTAGCAATCTCTAACCCCGACTTCTTCCGTGTCACTTCACGAGCACGTTTAGCAGCGACCCGGGCACGTTCAGCTAGTTGGCCCTTTTCAACGATTTTACGAGCAACTGCTGGATTCTCCATCAAAAAGCGACTAAAAGTTTCCGCAAAACTGCGATCAACTGCCGTTTTAGCATCGGAGTTTCCGAGCTTAGTCTTCGTTTGACCTTCGAATTGCGGATTAGGGTGTTTGACGGAGACGATGGCCGTCATCCCTTCTCGAATATCCTCACCTGACAGATTTTCGTCCTTGCTCCTAAAGAGTTTAGCCTTATTAGCATAATCATTCACAACCCGTGTTAACGCGGTCTTAAAACCGGCTTCATGAGTTCCGCCTTCATACGTATGGATATTATTGGCAAAAGTCATCAGAGTTGTCTTGTAGCCGGTCGTATATTGCAACGCAACTTCGACATTGATGCCTTCGTAATCACCCTCAACATAAATAGGGTCATCGAATAGGGTCTCTTCACCACGATCAAGAAAACGGACGTATTCATTCAGACCACCCTCGAAATGATAAACATCAGTTTCAGCGCTAGCCTTACGTTTATCAGTGAAAGTTAATTTCAAGCCCCGGTTTAAAAATGCTAACTCACGGATACGATTTTTGAGAATTTTATCATCGAAAGTCGTCGTTTCAGTAAAGATATCTGGGTCTGGATAAAAATGGACGATCGTTCCATGCTGCGTCTCAGGCACATCACCAACAATCTTCATTTCCTCCTTAACGCGGCCATGATCAAACGCAATTTCATATTTTTTGCCATCACGCATGACCGTTACTTTAACTTGAGTGGAGAGGGCATTCACGACTGAAGCACCTACTCCATGTAACCCACCAGAAACTTTATAGCCGCCACCGCCAAACTTACCACCAGCATGCAGCACCGTAAAGACGGTCTCTAAGGCTGGTCGACCAGTCTTCTTTTGAATATCGACCGGAATTCCTCGACCATCATCTTCAACCCGAACAGAACCATCGACCTCTACCGTGACCTCAATTTTTGAAGCAAAGCCAGCCAACCGCTCATCGATACTATTGTCAATTACTTCCCAAACGAGGTGATGCAGGCCTTGTGAGCTTGTCGAGCCAATGTACATACCAGGGCGCTTACGCACTGCTTCCAAGCCCCCAAGGACTTGGATTTGACTGGCATTATACTTATCGGCTTCTTTTTCATATTTTTTAGCTTCGTCCAATTCGTTTTGATCAGCCATGTTCTACTCCTTCTACAAATTTGATTTTGCCGGCAGCGATATGATAAACGCGCGGTTGTTTAATAATTTCCCAGGAAATACCTGTTAAGTCTGTGGTGGTAATAAAAGTTTGGGTCTTACCGTGAAGATAGCCTAATAGTGCCCGCTGACGATCATGATCTAATTCACTCATGACATCATCCAATAAAAGTAACGGATACTCATGGGTTAGATGTTGGACCAACTGAATCTCTGCGAGTTTTAGACTGAGTGCAATTGAGCGCTGTTGCCCCTGAGAAGCAAAGGCATGAGCGTTGCTACCATCTAAGTCAAATTCCAAATCATCACGATGTGGTCCAGCCAGCGTTGTTCCCTTCTTCACTTCTTGAGCTTGTTGAGCCTCAAAGTAAGCCTTGACGGTTTGATAAACGGCTTCAGTACTATCATGCTTGCTAATCCCAGGAATCGAAGGACGATAGCTGAGCGTCAATACTTCACGTGCCTCACTAATTTGTGAGTAGGCTTTTTGCGCCACTTGATTTAAGAAAGTCAGATACTGAAACCGACGAACAATCACCTCGGCTGCTAAACCAGCTAATTGATCTGACAAGACGGATAAAAAAATAAGATCCTTATCACGCTTAAACTGCAGCTGCCTCAAATAATTATTACGCTGCTGCAAAACTTGGCGATAATTGCTGGCATAGTATAAATAGCTCGCATTTACTTGTCCAAATTCTTGGTCCATAAAGCGTCGTCGAACTGCCGGGGCACCCTTTAGCAGCTCTAAATCACTGGGCGAAAATAGCACTACATTCAAGCGGCCCACATAAGCTGATATTTTTGCCTGCTCTAAGTGATTAACCCAAACCTTTTTGCCTTTTTTATTAATCAAGACACGTAAATCAAGCTCAACTTGGCTTTTCTGCACGGTCCCGCTAAGCTTGGCATATTCCTGACCAAAAGCAATGAGCTCTTTATCATTACTAGTTCGATGTGAACGGGTTGAAGCCAAAAAAGAGATTGCTTCAAGTAAGTTCGTCTTGCCTTGCGCATTTTTACCGATAAAAATGTTGACGTTAGGATCGAAGCTAACGTCAACATCCTGCAGATTACGAAAATGCTGAGCTAAAAATCGTTTTAGAAGCATTCCTACTTAAATTCATAGCGTTTACCAGCTAATTCTAGCTGATCACCAGCTCGTAGTTTTTTACCACGTCGATCTTCAGCTGCGCCATTTAATTTAATTAGGTGCTCATGTAAATAAAACTTCGCCTGGCCACCAGACGAAATAAAGCTTTCTTCTTTGAGAAATTGCCCTAAAGTGATGTAGTCACCGCTAATTGTAAATATCGTAATTAGACTCACCTTCAATTACCCTTCCAGAGCTACTCAGGCGTGGCTCTATCGTTGCTAATTATAAGCTTTTTTGAAGGCTTTTACAAATTAAACGGCTATTTAAAGCGTTTTGAGCTTCTTTTATTCACACAAGCTCATCGGCTATGAGCTAACTAAAAATTGCCATAGTGGCATTCTATGGCTAAATTCACTATTTTAACTAAAAAAATGACACCCTTGCTAATCGTTAGCTCGATTAGCAAGGGTGTCATTAATATGCTGCCGGCTGTTGCCTAAAAAGTTCTAACTGGGGTGATTAGCTGAATAAAGTCAACTTTTCCATCGTCTGGCGTAACTGTGAATGGTCTTAGTGGCTGTGTGAATTTCATGACCACCGTATCGGTTACCGAAGCCCGCAAGGCATCGCGCAGATAATCTGGATTGAATGAAATCATCAAATTATCACCAGTCAGATCACTGAAACTAACGGCTTCTTCGACATTACCGATTTCAGCCGATTCACCCGACAAACGAACCGTTTGTTTGTCAGTATCTAGCGTTAACTTGACAACGTTATTACGACTGGCATGAGTTAGTAAACTGGCCCGATCAAGCGCACTCAATAATTCGGCAATTTCAAATTTCACACTAGTGGTACTTTCCGTTGGTAGTAAACGGTCTGTATCTGGATAATTGCCTTCTAACAACCGGGAATAAAAGGATAGATTACCAATCACGAAGAGCACCTGATTTTCACCGGGACATACTTTTACTACCGGCTCGCTTTCACCAATAATGTGAGCTAGCTCCAATAAACTCTTACCAGGAATGATCAAATCAGTTTTAATTTGAGGGCCATTAGCTAAGGCCAACGAACGTTCCGACAAGCGATGTGAGTCAGTGGCAACGGCATTAATCTCACTGGTATTAAAAATGAAATGTACCCCTGTTAATACCATGCGACTTTCCATCGTGGCCACAGCAAATTGCGTTTCATTAATAATCTCACGTAGTGCTTTTCCCGAAACTTTAAAAGCTGACTCGTCCGGAATTTCTGGTAAACGCGGATAATTATTCGCGTCTAAGCCATTAATCGTAAATTCACTATTCTCAGATACAATTTTTGTCTGAAAGCCATCACGTACTTCAAATGAAAAGTCTTTGCCAGGTAATTTTTTTATGATTTCACTAAAAAAGCGAGCTGGTAAAATGATCGTTCCCGTTGACGCAACTGTTAAGTCATCATTAACTGGAATCTTAATTTCAATTGAAATATCGGTATCACTACCAGTCATAATCAACTCATCATCAGTTAAATTCAACTTAATACCACTCAAGATAGGAATGGTGGCACGACTTGAAATGGCACGCATTACATTGTTGAGATGATCAATAAACAAACTACGATTAACGGTAAATTTCATTTTAATCTCCTGTTTCTGATTGGTCTTTTTATTATTATAAATGATTTTTAGTAGTAGTAGGGGCTGTGGAAGCTGTTTATAAAGTACTTGCTGACTGATTTACGGGGAAAGTACCGGTTATTAAGGTGTGCATAAGCGGGGCACTTTATCCACACCTTAATATTGACTACCGATCAAGCATTTGCTTTAAATCCAGGACTGCATGTTTAATATCGGCGTTCGTTTTTAGTTGGCGATTAATCTTTTCATAAGCATGCATGACGGTGGTATGGTCTTTCCCGCCAAACTCTTGACCAATCTTTGGTAAGCTTGCGTCAGTCAGTTCACGCGAGAGATACATAGCGATTTGACGCGGTACGACAATCTGGCGCACACGTTTCTTCCCCTTTAGTTCGAAAGTCGAAGTCTGGAAGTAATTTGCGACGACTTCTTGAATTTTCGGAATTTGTAGGCCACGATTTTTTTGGACAAGTTTTAAATCTGCCAAGGCGTCACGTGCTAAGCTACTATTGATGTCTTCCTTTTCAATGGTCGCGTGTGCCTGAACCTTAATGAGGGCACCCTCCAACTCTCGAATATTAGTGTCAACTTGTGAAGCAATATAATCAAGGGTATTTTCATCGATTGGCAGGCCTTCGGCTTCTGCCTTAGTTCTTAGAATCGCAATCCGCGTTTCTAAATCTGGCGGTGTGATTTCAACTTGTAAGCCCCAAGTAAAGCGCGAGACTAGCCGTTCTGATAAATCAGGAATCTCGGTTGGGAGTCGATCACTGGTCATCACAATCTGTTTTTGATCATTATAGAGGGTTTCAAAAGTATGGAAGAATTCCTCTTGAATCCCTTCTTTTTTAGCGAAAAATTGAATATCATCAACTAATAGTAAATCGCAAGTTCGGTATTTATCACGAAATTTATCTTGGGTTTTATTCTTAATAGAGTTGATAAAATCATTGACGAAAGTTTCACTTTGAATGTAGACAATTTTAGCTTGCGGTCGCTCCGCCAGCATCTGGTGGCCAATCGCCTGCATCAGGTGGGTTTTACCAAGACCAGTTCCGCCAAAGATAAATAAAGGATTATAAAAACTACCAGGACTGTCAGCAACAGCTAGGGCAGCACCAGCAGCTAATTTATTACCCTCACCTTGGACAAAATTGTCAAAGGTATATTTGTCGTTTAACTTTAAATCTTGAGTAAACTCATCTGGAGCGTGTGATTCAAAGTGCTGCTTAGTGGGTTTACTGGGAGTGACAATGCGTTCTGGTCCCGAGTTACCAGCAATCTCAAAAGTAGGTAAAATTTCAACCCCAGCATAACCATAGGCAGACTGAATTAACTGGGAAGCCAGATTTTTCTCCCAGTATCCCTTGGCGACCGGATTTTGAACGGAAATAATTAGTTCATGACTTGTTTTGTCATAATTGATGGGTTTGGTATTTTTAAACCAGGCATTATAGGCTACTTCGTTAAAACGGCTATGCATTTCGTGATTGAAATGTTGCCAAAATTTTTCGATATCGAACAAAATAAGATTCCTCCAAGTGATTAAAAGCAACCTCTATTTTAACATCAGTTAGACTAGTTTTCCACAAGTGGATAATAAAAATCCAGAATTAACACCCTGTGGAAAGTAAACTCCGAAAAATATCCACAGCTGATGAATAAAAATTCTAAAAGTAAGTTTGCTGACAGGACTGCTGTGGATAAAAAACACCGTATTAATAGGATTTGCTACTGATAAAGCCCTAGCTGTCCACAGTCTGTGGATAAAAATATTAACAACATGTGTCTTGTGGAAAAGATTGAGAAATTGGTTGTGCACGTGTCTCGCTGTGGAAACTAGAGCGCCGATTTCTCCACCAGGGTAGCCAAAAAAATACTGATTAAGTATTGCGTGTATCAAAAAATGGGAGTGAATAATGATGGTCAAATAATTGATCATCAATAGGCAGGTAAATCTACCTTTTTATCAAATTAGCTTGGCTTTTAGTGGCGAGCGTGCTATTCTTAATAAGAAATTGTGCAGTCAGCACACGAATATGGAGGTGCAAATATATGACTACTAAGAGAACTTACCAACCTAAGAAGCGTCATCGTTCACGTGTTCATGGTTTCATGAAGCGGATGAGCACATCAAATGGCCGCAAGGTTTTAGCAAGACGTCGTGCCAAGAGTAGAAAAGTCTTATCTGCTTAAAACCACTGAGCCCCAGTGGTTTTTTTAATCTAAATAGATTGGAATGAGACGTTTTGAGGAAATCTTATCGCGTTAAATCCGAAAAGGATTTTCAGAAAGTATTCGAACACGGTACATCAGTTGCCAATCGGGCTTTTGTCGTCTATAAGTTAGAAGCCAAACAAAATCATCATTTTCGAGTGGGGATTTCAGTAGGTAAGAAGGTCGGACACACGGCTGTTGCTAGAAATAGGCTGAAACGTTATATTCGGGCGGTATTAACCGATCATAAGGCAGTCATTAATCCTAAGCTTGATTTCCTGGTAATCATGCGTCCGTATGCTCGGAACTTTGATATGCCAGCTGTGCGGCAGAATTTATTGCACGCTTTAGAACTGGGGCAGGTCATCACGCTAACGAATAAAGTTGAGGAAAAATAGTGAAAAGTATTCTGACAAAGAGAAATCTGCAGCGCTTGTTAGCAGTGCTAGCCGTGTTTGCGATTGCAATCGTCTTAACTGGGTGTGCCAATAATAGCGCTGGCCAAAACATGGCACCAGTGTCACACACGAGTGGCAGCTGGTGGGAACGCTGGATTATTTATTATTTTTCCTCTTTCCTATTGTGGCTTGCTAAAATTCTGAATAATAATTATGGTCTCGCGATTATTGTTTTCACGGTGTTGATTCGGATTTTATTATTCCCACTCAATGCACTGTCAATCAAGAGTACCAGCAAGATGCAGCAAATTCAGCCGCAGCTGTCACAACTGCAGAAGAAGTATGCTAGTCGTGATGCGGAAACGCAGCAGTTATTGCGAGAGGAGACTAGTAAGCTTTATAAAGAAGCCGGTGTGAATCCGTATACGGGTTGTTTACCACTGCTTATTCAGTTACCGGTAATGTGGATTTTGTATATGTCCATTTTTAGAACACCAGAGTTACAAACTGGTCGCTTCCTCTGGATGGACTTGGGAAAGCCTGATCCATACTACGTTATGGCTATCTTAGCGATGGCATTTACTTTCTTGTCCACCTATATTAGTCAATTATCAGCGCCAAAAACTTCACAAACTTGGATGTCCAAGTTTATGATGTACGGGATGAGTCTGATGGTTGGGGTCTGGGCCATTTATTTCCAGTCAGCCATCTCACTTTACTGGGTTATTTCGAACTTATTCCAAGTGATTCAGACTTTTATGTTGCAAAATCCTTTCAAGTATCGGCGCGAACAAGCAGCTAAACTTGAAGCTGAGCGGATGCGTAAGCATCAATTACGTCGTGCGTATAAGCGTATTAAGCGGCATTAAACAATTGAAAATCGTCTAATTTATTTTAGATAAAGCGGTGAAAGTGCTTTATCCATCAGCAATGATGGTTATTGCGCTTTTTTTATTGAAAAAGGAGTAGCTGATGGCACAAGTATTAACAGAATTCGATACGATTGCAGCAATTTCGACCCCCATTGGTGAAGGTGGGATTTCGATTGTGAGATTATCAGGTGATGCTGCCGTCACTATCGCTAATGTGCTTTTTAAAGGTGCGGATTTAGCTAAAGTCCCTAGTCACACGATTCATTATGGCCACTTGGTGGTACCAGATAGTGGGCAAGTGATTGATGAAGTGATGGTGACGGTCATGCGGGCGCCGAAAACCTTTACGCGAGAAGATATTATCGAAATTAATTGCCATGGTGGCATTGTCGTTACTAATCGCATCTTGCAGTTGTTACTGCAAAATGGGGCTAGGATGGCTGATCCGGGTGAATTTACCAAGCGGGCGTTTGTACATGGTCGGATTGATTTAACGCAAGCGGAAAGTACCATGGACCTTATTCGTGCTAAAACGGATCAATCACGTGCACTCGCGGTGAATCAATTAGCTGGTAAGCTGTTAGCCAGGATTCGTCGCTTACGGCAAGAATTGCTAGATACTTTAGCCAACGTGGAAGTCAATATTGATTACCCAGAATATGATGCTGATACCGTCACTGCTTCACAGATGCAGGCAACTGCCAAACAGGTCAGGACCGAAATTAGCCAGTTGTTGGCAACAGCTAGTGAAGGAAAAATTCTCCGTAATGGTCTTGCGACGGCGATCGTCGGTCGGCCGAATGTGGGAAAGTCCTCGCTATTGAATTATTTAACCCATAGTGAACAAGCCATTGTGACGGACGTTGCGGGGACGACCCGTGATACCTTGGAAGCTTCGATCTCAGTTGATGGTATTCCCTTGGAATTAATTGATACGGCTGGTATTCGAAAGACGGCAGATAAGGTCGAAAAAATTGGTGTGGCGCGTTCAGAGCAGGCGTTAGCTCGAGCCGATCTCATTCTCTTATTAATTGATGCGAGTCAGCCACTATCCGCTGAAGACCGCGAATTATTAGCCAAGACTAGTCAGAAAAAGCGCATCGTGATTCTTAACAAGACCGATCTTGGGACCGCAATTACCGCTGAAAGTATCAAGGCGATGGCTGTTAGCCCAGTGATTGCAGTCTCTGTTTTACATGAGGCTAATTTAGCTGCTTTGGCCGCTGAAATTAAGACTTTGTTCTTTCAGGGGATTAAAAATCATCATGAAGAGGTGCTTGTCAGCAATCAGCGTCAAGTATCACTGTTAACCAAAGCGTCTGATCAATTGCAAGAGGTCATCACGGCACTTGAGGCAGGTACGCCAGTTGATTTAGCCCAGATTGATTTCACGGGTGCGTGGGAGACTTTAGGTGAAATTACCGGTGAAAGTGCTCCTGATGAATTGATTACCCAATTATTTAGCCAATTTTGTTTAGGAAAGTAAGAGAAAAATGATTAAGACTTACAAGTCAAGTGAATATGATGTCATTGTTGTTGGCGCCGGTCATGCCGGATCTGAAGCTGCCTTAGCTAGTGCGCGTATGGGCCTAAAAACCCTGGTCGTCACCATTGGGCTCGACATGGTTGCCTTTATGCCGTGTAACCCTTCCGTAGGGGGACCCGCTAAAGGGACGGTGGTGCGCGAAATTGATGCCCTGGGCGGTGAGATGGGCCGTAATATTGATAAGACCTATATTCAAATGCGGATGCTCAATACGGGTAAGGGGCCAGCTGTCAGAG
>DIDI01000056.1 GCA_002418055.1 Lactobacillus sp. UBA5804
ATCAAACTTATCATTTTCATCGTGATTGCACTTAAGCATTAAGAATGGCACCTGTGTACTCTTAAAGGCGTGCGCAATTGTATGGAGCTCATTCTCACCAATAAGGCCGGCATCAGAACCGTCAATCCAATCGCCAAGATGCGCCTTGAGATCAAGCAAATCCAAATCATCTAAATAAGAAAATTCACGCACATGCGTCAACCCATTCCAACCATAAAAATCACTCGCATTTTTATCCTTAAAATGGGTATCGGAAATAATCCCAATATTAATGGCATTATGACCGCGGCGCGTGTGGGCCTTCACATTATTGGCAAAGTTATCTAAATATTGTTCAGCTAAATAGCGACGGCCAGTCGTCTTATTTTTAAACGCACGAAAACGCCCCAAATCACTATTAAACTTGCGTACATACTCTGGTGCTAGGCGCTGCGTACTTTCAGGACTGAGTGCCTGATGCAAAACCCCTTTATCATCTTGATAAACGGTCAGCACATAATCCTCACCATTAGGNNCCAATCGATAAAAGCGCATCTTTAGACAAGACTGCCTTCAAGTCACTCAAGTCGATGGCAGCTACGGCACCGATAACTTTCAAACCATAAGTGACTAAATGATAATCAACTTCTGGATTGTAGCGGCCATCTTCATAAGGATTTTCATGATTGTAAGTTAAGTTCAACTGATTTTGATCAACATAGCCATCAACGTGATTAGTTAAAATGCGATCATGCAAATCACTCAGCTTATCCGTCAGCGCCAACAAAGTTAACTTGTGGTCGCTCTCAGTCTTATCGTACTGTTCTTGTGTCATCTCAAAATAGCTGGCAATTGGCGCATTCAACACCCCAAGCTCATCAATGATTTGGTAAATCACATCTGAGTTAAAGGATTCTTCGCCATTTAAAAATGCTGTTTGTGCGGTAGCCAAATTATCTGCCACCATCATTGTCTGTAACTTTTCCATTTTAGACCTCCTGAAAATTCATCTATCATTATAGCAAAAAAGCGCCAATTCTGATTTTTTATCCCCTAAATTTGCTTTTCTTAATTCTTTTGAAACAAAAAGAGAAGTAGTCTCCTACTTCTCTTTCACTTACACGAGTCGTGCTCGAATCCAGCCAGATAGCCAATCTACTAAGACGACCATGACAATAATTCCGAGTAAGATAATACCAACCCGGTCCCATTGCCGGTATTGCAAGGCAATAATCAACGGATAACCAATACCACCTGCCCCAACTAATCCTAAAATCGAAGCTGATCTTAACGAAACATCAAAGCGGTAAAGCGTATTAGAAATGAGTGCGGGTAATAAGTTCGGTAATGTGGCAAACATCATGATATGCCACTTGGAACCACCAGTAGCCATAACGGCCTCATTGGCCCCTTCTTCTAAATTCTCAATTGCTTCAGAGAACAGCTTCGCGAGCATCCCGACGGAGTGAAATCCTAAAGCAAGGACCCCGGCAGCTGAACCTGGACCAACTGCCTTAATAAACATCAGTGCTAATACAATCTCGGGAAAAGAACGGATAATAGCAAGAAAAATCTTACCTAATCGTGCTGACCACCAACGTTTATGTTTAGTGTGGGCTGACCAGAAAGCAAACGGGATAGAGATAATAGCTGAGATAAAGGTCCCCAAGAAAGCAATACACATGGTCTCCCATAATTCAGACACCAAATCTTCCCCGTCACCGGTATAAACATAATGCCAATCAGGATGAAAAATCCCTTTAAAGATAGCACCCGCAATCTGACCGGCACTTGCTTTAATCCCACCGAAATCCATATCCGTAAAGGACCAAGCAATGAGGGCAATCGCCGCAATGGCAATAAGCCAATGCCAGCAAACTTTGAGTTTATTAGTGGTTTGCGGGACTAATTTTTGATAACTTGTTTCCATTACCGCATCAACGCCTCCCGTGATTTCGACGAAATATAATCAATGAGCACGACGACTACAATAATGATGATAATAATAGTACCCGTTCGCGCATAGTCAAAGACTTGCAAAGTTTGCTGCAGGTAAAGACCAATCCCACCAGCACCAATATAACCCAGCACGGTTGAAGCCCGCACATTAATTTCAAACGCATAGAGTACATAGGAAATAAAGTAAGTCATGACTTGTGGCAAAATGGCAACTTGAATAATCTGCCACTTATTCGCACCTACTGCAGTTAAGGCCTCAATCGGACCAGGATCAATGGTTTCAATGGCTTCATAGAAGAGTTTAACCACCACCCCAAAGGTAAAGACGGATAGTGCTAATACTCCGGCAACTGGACCAATCCCAACAATAGCAACAAAGATTGCACCTAAGAGTAAGTCCGGAATCGTCCGAATGATATTCATCACAAAGCGTAGGACCGCTGTGACTAAGCGGTTTTTGATAACGTTACGCGCAATGAGTAACGAATACACGAACGCTACAAGTGAGCCAAAGCAAGTACCCAAAATCGCCATTTTAATGGTCTGAATGACCAACGGAATGACAGTGCCAGAATAACTCCAGTCAGGCTTGGCCATTGCGACAAAAATTTCAGTAAAGTTACCAAAGTTAGCAAACAACGTTGGAATTGACGTGTTGGTTAACTGGGTTGAAACGACTAACACACCTATGAGCACCACGAACCATAAAAGATTCA
>DIDI01000014.1:0-8887 GCA_002418055.1 Lactobacillus sp. UBA5804
TATAAATAGTTATTAATTTTAGTCTATTTGTTAGGTCGATGAACCCCACAGCGGCGGTAAGTCAGCTTGCTTTTTAGGCAGTCAAACACCTGAGCGTTTCCTGAATTGTAAAATTTAGGAAGCGCTTTTGTTTGCTACAATAAAAGATATAGCAAACAGAAAAAGGGGAATGAATATGAGCGTGCTAGAGGTTAAAGACTTACATGTCGAAGTCATGGATATGGATCAGAAAACCCACAAAGAAATCTTGAAGGGGTTGAATTTAACCATGAGGACTGGCGAAATTCATGCCATTATGGGGCCAAATGGTACGGGGAAGTCGACCCTATCTGAAACCATCATGGGGAATCCCAATTACCATGTCACGCAAGGCCACATTTTGCTTGATGGGATTGATATTGTCGGGATGCCAGTGGATGAGCGAGCCCGGCGTGGACTCTTTTTGGCCATGCAATATCCGGCTGAAGTGCCTGGTGTGACTAATCAAGAATTTTTACATGCGGCGATTAATGCGCGGCGTCCAAAAGATCAACCAATTGCCATTATGAGTTTTTTGAATGAGCTGGATAAAAACATGGCGCTACTTGATATGAAACCGGAAATGGCCAAACGTTATCTCAACCAAGGCTTCTCAGGGGGTGAGAAGAAGCGGAATGAGATTTTGCAAATGCTAATGATTAAACCGAGTTTTGGCATCATGGATGAAATCGACTCTGGCCTTGATATCGATGCCCTACGCGTGGTGGCACATGGAATTAATGCTTTGCGGGGTGATCAATTCGGGGCTTTGATGATTACCCACTATCAGCGCTTGCTCGATTATGTGGTACCTGATGTCGTGCACGTGATGATGGCTGGACGCGTGGTTAAAACTGGTGGTCCCGATTTAGCGCGCAAACTTGAAAAAGAGGGCTACGCTGGTTTGCGGGATGAATTAGGGCTCAAAGTTGAACTCGTGGATGAGGATTAGGGGTGACTACGATGAAATCAGCAATTGTCACTTATAGTCAGGCCCAGCATGAGCCTAGCTTCATGTTGCAACTACGCCAGCGCGCAAGTGAAATCCTAGAAACGGCTAAACTGCCATATATTCAGCGCTTTCGCTATCACAATTGGCGTCTAGTTGATCAGCAGCTCAAGTTAGCTATTTCGAATTCGGCCTCATTACCTCCAGCCTTGCAGCAACCCGCACCAGCTGAGGCAGTGCAATTCGTGGCATTTGGACAGACTACGGTGCGCTGTCAATTGCCTGCCGCGTTAGTTGCTCAAGGGGTGCTGCTAATGGATTTACCGACTGCTTTGCGTAAGCAGCCTGAGCTTATGCAGCGGCACTTGATGCAGGTTATTAAAGCGGATGAGGATCAACTGACGGCATATCATGCGGCTTATCTGACTAGCGGCGTGGTCTTATATGTCCCAGCTGGGCTTCAGATAACTGAACCGGTAGAATTGGAACTGGTGCAAGATGCCAGTCAAAAGGTGCCTTTTGTGTCGCATGTGTTGGTAGTTGCCGCGCAATCTGCGAGCGTTAAGGTGGTTGAACACTTATCAACGATTGGTAGTGTGCCTAATACCGCTAACTTAATGGTGGAGGTGGCAGCCGCTGCTGGCAGTCAGGTCGAATTTTCCTCGCTAGATGAGCTAGGGGCACAAACGACGCTAGCTTTTAACCGCCGTGCGGACATTGACCGCGATGCTCACGTTGAGTGGAATGTGGCCTTGATGAATGACGGGAATACCATTGGCGATTTAGCTTCAGAACTAGTGGGTGAAGGCAGTTATGCTGATTCCAAGGTGATTGCAGTCACTGCGCGTGATGAGCAGGTCGCCATTAACAACCGCGTGATTAATCGGGGTCGTCATTCCACTGGCTTAATTAATCAGCGCGGGGTGCTCCTTGATCAATCGAAGCTTATTTTTAACGGGATTGGTCAGATTGTCCATGGCGCTTCGGGTGCTAAGGCCGACCAGAAGAATCGGGTCTTAATGATGTCTGATGAGGCCCATGGAGATGCCAATCCGCTCCTATTAATTGATGAAAATGACGTGATTGCTGCCCATGCTGCGAGTGTGGGACCAGTGGATCCGATTCAAATGAATTATTTGATGAGCCGCGGGCTGACTTATCCCACAGCTGAGCGGATGGTCATTCATGGTTTCCTAGATGCGGTCCTAAGCGGGATGCCTGCGGGACTGGTGCGTGACCGGATGCTAGCCATCCTAGAAAGAAAGCTGATTCATGGACAAAAGCAACGCTTTGCGACGGTCTGATTTTCCGGAACTAACTCGCCGCATTGGCGATCAGCCCTTAACTTATCTCGATAGTGCGGCGACGAGCTTAATGCCCACCCCAGTGCTCAAAGTGCTGCAAGCTTTTTATGCCACGAATTATGCGAATGTGCATCGCAGCGTTAGCACGCTTGGTTATGAGGCCACGAACCGCTATGAAGAAGCGCGCCAGCAAGTTGCTCGCTGGCTACATGCTGGATCTGATGAAATTATTTTTACCGCAGGGTGCACGGACAGCCTGAACTTAGTCGCTGCAACTTGGGGCCGGCAGCATTTACATGCGGGGGATGAAGTGGTCGTCTCCATCATGGAACACCATTCAAGTTTGCTGCCTTGGCAGCAACTGGCCTTGCAAGTGGGCGCTAAATTACGCTTTATCCAGCTGACTCCGGCAGGAACGCTGGATTTAGAGCAGGCACGGACTTTATTTAATGCGCATACGAAAGTTCTAGTTTTGACGCAAGTTTCCAATGTACTGGGCTGTGAAAATCCAGTTGGTCAGTTGGCTAAATGGGCCCATGCGGTTGGTGCGATTGCGGTCATTGATGGGGCACAAGCCGTACCTCATCTGGCCGTTAACGTGGCTGCGCTGGATTGCGATTTTTATGCGTTTAGCGGGCATAAATTACTGGCTCCCACTGGTATTGGTGTCCTATACGGGAAAAGAGTCTTGCTTCAGCAGCTTCCGCCGTATCGTTATGGTGGTGAAATGATTGCTGATGTCAGTTGTGAAACGGCGAGTTGGGCTGATGGTGTGCAAAAATTTGAGGCCGGAACGCCAAATATTATTGGTGCCATTGGCCTAGCTGCCGCCTTAACTTATTTGACTAAAATTGGCTGGCAACGCATTTGGCAACACGATCAAGTCTTATTGCAGGATTTAGCGACCCGGCTAGCCGCGATTCCTGGGGTGACGCTTTATGGCAGCGGTCCCCGCTACGGTGTGATTAGCTTTAATTTAGCCGGCGTTCATCCCCATGATTTGGCTACTGTGCTGGATCAACTTGGAGTAGAGGTGCGGGCTGGTCATCATTGTGCAGAGCCACTCGTGCATGCTTTAGGTACGGAGTCCACCGTGCGGGCGAGTGTCTTTTTATATAATGATCAAACTGATTGTGACCGGTTAATTTCCGGTATTAAAACGGCAAAGGAGTTTTTCCATGTTACATGATCTACGTGAATTATATCAAGCAGTCATTCTGGACCATGCGGCGCACCCCCGCAATCAAGGTAAATTAGCCACCGCCACGAGTGATCAGCTTGTACATAATCCAAGTTGCGGCGACACCATTCACTTGTATTTGCAGGTGATACAAGGGCGCATTGCCGCCATTGAGTTCACTGGCAGTGGTTGTACGATTAGCCAGGCTTCCGCCAGTTTACTTACGACCGTGATTAAGGGGAAAACGATGCAGGAGGCGCTAACGCTAGCGGACCATTTTTCGGCGTTAGCGATGGGGCAAGCGGCTCCTAAAGCAGGTTTGGGGGATGCCGTGATTTTAACCCAAGTGATGCAATTTCCAACGAGAATTAAATGTGCCACCATTAGCTGGTGGGCACTCAAGCAAGCAATTTTAACAGAGCAGGAGGAAGAAGCATGACCAAAGCAGCTGATCTGGTTAAAGATGAAGCTTATCAGTTCGGGTTTCACGATGATATTCGTCCTGAATTTACGACTGGGCGCGGGTTAAATGAACGGGTGGTACGGGCGATTTCACGCGAGAAGCATGAGCCGCAGTGGATGCTGGACTATCGCCTTAAGGCCTATGAGATTTATCGTAAAATGCCATTGCCGGCCTTTGGACCAGATTTATCGCAGCTTAATCTGGATGAGATGACATATTATCAGAAATACACGAAGCAAAAGTACCGTGATTGGGATGATGTGCCAGCTGAAATTAAGCAGACATTTGATCGCTTGGGCGTGCCGCAAGCCGAACGTAAGTATCTAGCTGGGAGCGGTGCGCAATATGAATCAGAAATGGTTTACCACAACATGAAGGCCGAGTTTGACCGCTTGGGTATTATTTTTACTGATACGGACAGCGCACTGCGTGAATATCCGGATCTCTTCAAAAAGTATTTTGGCCAATTGGTGCATCCTGAATCTAACAAATTTGCGGCGCTGAATGCGGCCGTTTGGTCTGGTGGCTCGTTCATTTATGTGCCCAAGGGTGTAAAGGTGAAAACCCCAATTCAAGCTTACTTTCGGTTGAATAGTGAGAACTCTGGGCAATTTGAACGGACGCTGATTATTGTTGATAAGGGCGCCAGCTTAGACTATGTCGAAGGCTGTACGGCTCCAAATTATAGTAGTAATTCCTTGCATGCGGCAGTGGTTGAGGTCAATGTGCTTGATCATGCTTATGCTCGTTACACCACGATTCAAAACTGGTCAGATAATGTTTATAGTCTTGAGACGAAGCGCGCCAGTGCGGGCAAACATGCCACCATGGAGTGGGTTGATGGTAATTTAGGTGCTGCAGTGACCATGAAATATCCATCGGTGTATTTAAACGGTGAAGGCGCCCGGGGCACGATGCTCTCGATTGCCGTGGCCCATCACGGGATCCATCAAGATTCAGGTAGCCGGATGCTACATAATGCACCAAACACGTCGAGTTCAATTGTCTCCAAATCAATTGCTAAAGGCGGCGGCTCAACCGATTACCGCGGGACGGTTAACTTCAGTAAGAATTCGTCCGGATCAAAGTCACACGTGGAGTGCGACACGATTATCATGGATGATCAATCATCTTCTGACACGATTCCGACCAACGCCATTGAAAATTCCAATGTGGCAATGGAACACGAGGCGACCGTTTCAAAGATTTCAGACGAAGAGCTGTACTACTTAGAGAGTCGCGGCATTCCAGAACGCAAAGCCACGGAAATGATTATTATGGGCTTTGTAGAGCCATTTACCAAGCAATTACCAATGGAATATGCAGTTGAATTGAATCGACTAATTAGTTTTCAAATGGAAGGCGCAATCGGTTAAAAAACGTTATTTTTGTTAAAAAGCATTTAAATTCGAAGAACTGATGAGGTCGGTTGTGAATAGCAACCGGCTTTTTTGGTATTTCAAGATACTTATGGTATGCAAAATGGAGTTTAATACGTTACAAATATTAATTTTTTGATATTATTTATGACATGCTATTGCTTGTTTTTATGACATCATGTCACTTAATATATTTAATAGCATAAATCGTATATAAAATAGAAAGCGAAAATATAACGAAATTTGTCAGCGGAAATATGTTAGATAACGTTATTTAAAAAAGCTAAAACAAAAAATGCGAGTTGTAAAAATAAAAATCGCTTAAATAGCAGTCGCTAAGAAACAAGCATTGGCAGTTGCTGCTAATGCTGCAACTAAGAAAGTTGCAAAAAAGCCGGCTAAGAAGAGCCAGGCTAAACCAGAACAACCGAAATTGGTTAAGGCAGGTTTATTACCACAAACTGGTGATGACACTGCTTCACAAACCCGTGGGACAATCATTGGTGCAGTACTCTTAGCTTTAGGTAATGTCTTAGCATTCTTCGGCTTTAAGAAGAAGCGTGAGGACTAAACGCTAGTTAAGATGAATAAGAAAATAGCCTAGGACATCTGATGTCCTAGGCTATTTTGGTGCTTATTTTTGATTAAAGTGTAATTCGGTCTGACCTAAGTCAATCGTATAGGTTTCAGATTCAAGTGGTCGTTTCGTCATCCCTTGATCAGTAGCATAAATGATGAGGCCTAATTTACTACCAGCAGGCAGTGTATAGTAAGTTGGCTGCAACTTGAAAGTTAAATTATAAAATGTAGCAGCCTTGATGGCTACAGGGCGTTTCATATCTTGGTAATTCTGTAAATTCATATGAGCTTTTGTAATTAGCTTGGCTTTGGTGGCCTTGTCAGGCATGAATTCTTGTAGTGTATCCGTGCCGAAGCGGTAACCGAGCTCTTGGCCACCTGACATCAGTGGCCGCGGAAGTGGCGTGAGCCGCTGACGTGTCCCCAAATCTACGAGGGCCACGGATAATTGCCCTTTGGGCAGGCTAGCACTGACTTTGAGGTGGATTTCAGGCCGGCCGACTAAGGTCACCGGATGGATGAAGCTATCTGTTTCGAAGCGCAAGCTGGCTTTAGCCCAAGGCTCATCACCACAGATAAATTGGTATTGCCAGGCTGCTTCTGAAATTTTAGCTTGCTTAAAGGCTTGACCGCCTTCATCAACAAAGGTGACTTGTCGCTGCTCATTACCATCTTTAGCAAGCCCACCGTCAGCTGCAGGGTAGTAAGTGACTGGTTGGCCTAAATCGTCTGCCCAGTCGTCTTCTGCGTGCCAGCAATCTGCTGCTAAATTATCTTGAATCAAGGCTGCTGGCAAGAGTTGGTCAATTGGATTATCCTGATTTAACAATTCGTGACATAGCCAGAGGTTCATGAGATCAGTAAAATCAATTGAGACCAAATTGTTCATATTGTGGTGTGGCCCTTGGTGCAGGAACAAGTGATGCTTAATTGGGAGCTGCTTGACTTTTTGCCAAATTTTATAAACATTCTTGGGCTTCACATTCCAGTCGTTCAGACCATGAACGCTGATCCATGAGCACTTAATACCATCCGTGTGGTGACGATAATTACGAGCCTCCCAGAAATCACTGTATTGACCAGTGACCCGATCTTGCTTCTGCTGGAGCAGTTTTTGCTCAGCTTCATAACGCGGGCGAATCCGCAAAGAGAGACCGCCATCCCACAAGTTGGACTGACAAGTCTCAGCTAACTTGTCCAAGTCTTCCCCTTGGCAGGCTTCTGGTGCAATGACCAACCCGTGTTCACGATAATAATCATACCAAGAGGAAATTGCGGCTTCGGAAATGACGGTTTTCAGTCCTGCAACACCAGTAGTCGCCACCGCAATTTGTAAGGTGCCCAAATAGGAACGACCAGTCATCCCGATTTGACGATTACACCAGTCTGCTTTGGTTTCACGCTGACAAGTCCGGTCGGTATAAGCAATTCGGTCGCCGTGTAGCCATTCGATGACGGCTTTCGCACTTTCGGTTTCTTCAGGTGCCCCGGTAATGCGTAGCCCATCACTGGAGCGCGTGCCAATCGTGCCAGCAAAGACGGAGGCAAATCCGCGCGCCAGCATGTATTCATTTAATGGGTAGCTTGATTTGTAAAGGGCAGCTTCGCTGGGTGCCACGTTTTCTGTACCAGGCTTTTGAGCCGCAATGTGGGGCTTTGCTTCATAGCGTGGGTTATTCCACTGGGTTGCATCGGTGAGATTCTCATCAACGTTGTGGTTGTCTTTTTCATTATTGATAATGCCGCTAAAGTAAGGACAAGCCGTGTAGAGTGCTGGTACTTTGAGTCCTTGGGCGGTTTCAGCTGGTCGGAAAATCGTTACCTGCATCAAGTCACTTTGGCCGTCCTCATCACTGTCAAGATCACTGGCCACGTAGACAACCTCACGGATTACCTTGCTGGTATCAAAAACTGGTAAACTCTTTCCATTAAAGAAACGCCACTCTTGCTCGCCTACAAACGGCAGAAAATAACCTTTTCCTGCCATGACATCAATGAGGGTTTGACCATTTTTACTACGTGTATTAAGCAAACGATAAAAAGCCTGGATTAAATCTGCGGTGTTAGCAATTTTACGAACCATAGGCAGGGCATGCTGCGTTATCGTTTTAACGGGATTGTTTAAATCGTAATCATAAACGGGGTGGTAGCCTAAGAGTTGCAAGCCAACAGCGTAGAATTGCGCTGGGGTCATATTGACCGGGTTAGCCGCGATAAAATCTGCTAGGCTGGTATGAGCATCAGTCGCAAATTCTGCCAGTTTAGCGATTTTGGCCGCAGGTGTTTTAGCTTCAACGACCGCTTGACCAACCAAGTCTGCTAGCAACCGGCCAAAGGATAACTTTTGGTAATCCTGCGGTAAAAAGTGAATATCTCGCAGTTCTTGCAAGGCAGTGGTACGGTCAGTTGGAACATAAGCATATTGATGATATTTCACGATGAACTCCTATTATGAATTTAAAGTAGCATTTTGCCATACTTGGGCGTAAAGATCTGGCTTAAAGCCGCACGTTAATTGCTGATCGTTCACCACTAAGGGGCGTTTGATTAGTTTGCCATCACTAGCAAGCAAGGCAGCGGCCTCCGCAATGGCCATCGTTGGCACTTTCAGCTTCAGCTGCTGCTCACGATAATGTTGACCACTAGTGTTAAAGAAATAGCGCAAACCGCGATCTTGATACTTGGTCAACCACTTGGTGAGTTGGGCTTTAGTGGGCGGTTCAGCGACTAAATCTTGGTAGTCATACGCAATTTGATGTGCATCGAGCCACCGCTGGGCTTTTTTGGAAGTGGAACAGCGTGGATAACCATAGAATTTAAGCATAGATGAAATTCCTTTCTGACTTTAAGCATGCCATGATGTCGTGGCTTTTTACTAGGCATAGAGTCATTTTACAACAGGCGGCCGGTTTTTCAAACAAAGCCTAATCTTAATAAAATTTTGAGAAAAGATTGTTAATTTGATGACACAAATATACAATAAATTTATCAGCCGACGTGACAGCTTGCGTTGAC
>DIDI01000014.1:8943-9741 GCA_002418055.1 Lactobacillus sp. UBA5804
GGTGGCTACCGTTTTGTGCCGAATGAGAAATAGGTTTGACATCCACCAATGATTTCCATATAATAGTTTTGTTCTACTTTTGGAACGTTATGGTCTGGTAGCTCAGCTGGATAGAGCAACAGTCTTCTAAACTGTGGGTCGTGGGTTCGAATCTCACCCGGATCATTATTAAATTGAAGTGCCGATGCCGTGAAGTATCGGTATTTTTTATGACGCGGGTCAAGTATTTGACAGGTATCCTTGCCTATCATCCCAATTATTATGGAGGTTTAAAACATGCCATTTGTACAAATTCATTTATTAGCAGGTCGTTCCGACGCGCAGATTACCAAGATGGTGAAAGATGTGACTGACGTCATTTCTGCTGACACCGGTGCACCTAAAGAACATATTAGTGTCATTGTGGATCAATTAGCTAAGCACCAACTCGCTCAGGGCGGGGAATGGCGTGCTTAAAGAACTTTGTTTTTTGAGGCGATTTTAATTGTTTTTTGACAGACTAGCGAGTATAGTAAAGTAGTTGTATTTGTGAATCCTCACATCTGCAACCGCACGTTTTGGGGCTGACAAGTTTGCAAGGATGCAGCGCCTCAATTGGCGAGTCTAAGTAATTTTATTCGGAGGTGTACAAATGTACGCAGTAATTAAGACCGGTGGCAAGCAATATAAAGTTGCCAAAGGTGACAGCTTATTCGTTGAAAAACTTGACGTTGCAGCTGGTCAAACCGTCACTTTTGATCAAGTTATCTTAGTAGCTGATGGTACCGACGTTAAAGTTGGTGCGCCATTAGTTGCAGG
>DIDI01000014.1:9790-13110 GCA_002418055.1 Lactobacillus sp. UBA5804
CACCGTCAACCTTATACCAAGGTGACTGTTGAAGCGATTGAAGCATAGTTAGAGGTGGAAAATATGAATATTTTAGGTCTTAAATTACTTTCTCACCATAAGGGTGGTGGTTCGACTGCCAATGGTCGTAACTCAGCTGGTCGTCGTTTAGGCGCTAAAGCTGCCGATGGTCAAGAAATTCATGCTGGTTCAATTATTTACCGTCAACGTGGGACTAAGGTTCACGCTGGTAACAATGTTGGTATCGGTGGTGACGACACTTTGTTTGCTTTGGTAAACGGTGTGGTTAAATTTGAACGTCTTGGCAAGTCCAAGAAGCAAGTTTCTATCTACCCAGTAGACGAGAAATAATTGCCAATGAAAGGCGAGCGGCGTGAGCTGCTCGCCTTTTTTTAGTATAATAACGATACCAAAGATGAAAAGAGGTCTATGATGGTCGTACCAGAATTATTGACGTTACTCAGTCGCCGCCTTGATGCCGTGACAGCTTTGATTAAGGCAAAAAATGCCGATGCACTGCTGATTTTTAACCAAGCCAATTACCGCTACCTAACGAACTTTACGGGTGAAGAAGCCCAATTGGTGGTGACTGCTGGCGGCGAGTTAATCTTACTATCTGATTCCCGTTTCGCTGATCAGATTAAGGCACAAGCACCAAGCGACATGACCGTTATTATGAAACATCGCGGTGAAATTGCTGAGTTAACGACCGTCTTGCAGCAGCTTCAGCCTGCGAAAGTATTAGTCGAAGGGGAAGCTATCTCGGCCATTGATTATCAAAACTTGCAGGTGCAAAACCCTAAGCCTGAATTTGCGATGTGTCAGGAATTAGTTGAACAGGTGCGCAATGTTAAGGATGATTTAGAAATTGCGGCCTTACGGCAGGCGATTGAAATCTCTATGGAGAGTTTCAAAGGGATTTTACCGATGCTTCAGCCTGGCGTGCGCGAAAATGCGATTGCTGCAAAGTTAGATTATCTGTTTAAGGTGAACGGCGGAGATGGCCCTGATTTTGATACCATTGTGGCCTCTGGTGTACGTTCAGCTTGGGCACACGGGGTCGCATCTGCTAAGAAGCTAGAGAGCGGCGACTTAGTGGTAATTGACTTTGGGAGCTTTTACCACGGTTACTGTGCAGACATTACCCGTACGGTTGCCTTAGGAAAAGTCGATCCCGAACTGAGCAAGATTTATCAAATTGTCCACGAGGCGCAGCGACGTGGTATTGCCGCGGCGGTTGTGGGCAATACTGGCGCCGAGGTAGACCATGCGGCGCGTGATTACATTACTTCCCAAGGCTATGGTCCCTATTTTGGCCATGGTATCGGTCATGGAATTGGGCTTGAAATTCATGAATTGTGTCAACCGGCACTCTCATTCCGGAAACAGCCACTGGTAAATCAAATGGTACATACGGTTGAACCCGGTATTTATTTACCAAATAAGGGCGGCGTGCGGATTGAAGATGACATTTTGGTGCATGAGCAAACACCAGAAACGTTATCGACCTTGCCTAAGGACGAATTGCTTTCCTTGTAAAGTTCTGTTTTTCATAGCCAAAAAGCGCCAAGATTGGTAAGATAGAGAATAGAAGTGGGGAGTATAATTAATGACAATGATTTCGGTGAATGGCTTTCATAACGGCCTAACCATCCAATATAACAATGATTTGTGGCGAATTGTTGAATTCCAACACGTCAAACCAGGTAAGGGCTCAGCTTTTGTACGCTCAAAGCTCAAAAGTTTGCGCAGTGGCGGGGTACAAGATGTGACCTTCCGCTCAACTGCTAAAGTTGAGACGGCAGATATTCAAAGCCGCGAGATGCAGTATTTATACAGTGACGCCAGCAGCTTAGTCTTTATGGATACCAGCACATATGAGCAACTGGAAATTCCTAAGGATCGCGTGACTACTGAGAGCAAATATTTGAAAGAAAATATGGTAGTTGCGATCATCACTCATAATCAAGAAACCTTAGGGGTTGAACTACCTAATACCGTTGATTTAGTGGTTGCGGCTACTGAACCTGGGATTAAGGGGGATACCTCCAGCGGTGGTGGCAAGCCTGCTACCATGGAGACTGGCTTAGTGGTTAATGTGCCGTTCTTTATTAAAGAGGGCGATGCTTTGACAATTAATACTAGTGATGGGACTTATGTTTCGCGTGCGAATAAGTAGTTAGTAGAGGTATGGCAAATGGCAGATAACTCAAAAATTCTTTTAAGCGGTGAACAAGCCGATGAACAAATTCAGATTGATCCTAAAGTGATTGAAGTCATTTTAGGAATTGCAGCCGAAAAGGTTGACGGCGTTGCCGCCATGCGGGGCAACTTGAAATCAAGTTTAAGCCGTGTTTTAGGTCGCAACGATCGCGGTAAAGGGGTTGATATCAGCCTCGATGCTGATCAAGCGTTAACCGCTGATATTTATGTTTATTTAAAGAGTGGCAGTAATGTGCCGGTAGTTGCCAGCAAATTGCAGCGTGAGCTGAAGGAACAATTACGACAGATGACTGATCTTGTCTTAAAGACCATCAATGTTCATGTCGTTGGCTTAGTTTTTTCTGAAGAATTAGATACGCCAGGCGTCACCTCGGAACTATTTCCAGAGGATAAGGAAGACTAATAATGAATCGACATGAGAGTCGCCGTGTAGCGATGCAAGCTGTTTTTACGGCGAATCAGGAACCAGAAGCATCTGCTGATGAAGTCATGACTACGATTGTGAAGACTTTGGAATTGCAAGAACTACCTGCGTATTCTAAGGCCCTCATTACCGGTGTGATTGAAAATCGGGTTGAATTAGAGGCGAGTTTAGTCGCTAAGTTGCGTTCAGGTTGGACGCTAAAGCGCATCAATCCAATCGTGATTGCTATTTTAGAAGTGGCACTCTATGAAATCAATCATAGCGATGCCGTTGATGCTAAGGTAGCAGTTAATGAAGCCTTAAATTTGTGTGATGAGTTTGCAGATCCAAAAGAGAAAGCCTTTATTAATGGGGTACTCGCAAACTTCGTTAAGAAGTAGAGGATAGCCGGCAAACTGCCGGCTATTTTTGTTAGGAGTTATAGTGACAGTTATTTTGGATGGCAAAGCATTTGCCAAAAAGCACAGTCAAGCATTAAAGTCCACGATCGCCGACTTAAATCGGCAAGGAATTCAACCCGCCTTCTGTGTGATTAATATTGGACAAGACCCTGCCAGCAAAGTGTATGTGCATGTTAAAGCGCGGCGGGCCATAGCTTTAGGCTTCAAACAACAAATTATACAATTACCAGCAGACATTACCACGATGGCGGTGGCGGCAAAAATTCAGAAAC
>DIDI01000025.1 GCA_002418055.1 Lactobacillus sp. UBA5804
AGCAGGGGGAAGTGTTCATTGCTTACCTAATGTGGTACAGTGGAGTTCGTTTCTTCGTTGAAGGTCTACGGACCGATAGTTTGTATCTTGTGGGCGGCATCAGGGTCTCGCAGGCACTGAGTGCAGTCTTGTTTATCGGTGCTGCGGCGTTATTCATTTATCGCCGGGTACATGTTAAACCGAAGTGGTATTTGGCAGGCAGTGGGTTGAAATACCCTTACCGCCGCGATTAAACAGAAAGATGTGTCATCTAATGACTAAAATTGCAGTATTGGGAAATGGCTCATGGGGTTCCGTTTTAGGATCTATGTTAGCTGATAATGGAAATGACGTGGTCTTCTACGGAAACAATGATCAGGTCAATGCTGAAATTAATCAGTATCACACCAACACGCATTATATGAAGGATTGGCAGCTCAATCCGGCCACGACCGCGACCGCCGATTTAGCACAGGCAGTAACTGGTGCTGAACTTGTTTTGCTTGTTTTACCAACGGCTGCTGTGCGTATCGTGGCTAAGCAGCTCCGCCCAGTGCTTACCAAACTAGGCATTAAGCCTTTGCTCGTCACTGCGACCAAGGGGATTGAACCTGGTAGTAAAAAATTGATTTCCGAAATTTTAACGGAAGAAGTTTATCCTGAGGATACGGATAAAATTGTGGCTATTTCTGGTCCTAGCCATGCTGAAAATGTGGCGAAAAAGGATTTAACCGCGATTACTTGTGCCTCAACAAGTGAGGCCAATGCCAAGCTGGTTCAGCGCTTATTTTCAAACGATTATGTACGCTTTTATACCAACTCTGATTTAGTTGGGGTGGAAGTCGGCGGCGCAGTTAAAAATGTGATTGCCCTGGCTGCTGGTATTTTAGTTGGTAAGGGTTATGGTGATGATGCGAAAGCCGCCCTTATGACACGTGGCTTAGCTGAAATCGGCCGGTTAGGTGTGCAGTACTTTGGCGCTGAACTTAGCACCTTTAGTGGCTTATCTGGTATTGGTGATTTAATTGTGACTTGTACCAGTGTTAACTCCCGTAACTGGCGTGCTGGCAAACAATTAGGTGAAGGCAAGCACTTGAGTGAGATTCTCGACACGATGGGACAAGTGGTGGAGGGTGCCACTACTGTTAAGGCCGTGCATGAACTCTGTGTTGAAAAGGGGACTGATATGCCGATCTGTGCTGCGGTTTACCGCGTGTGCTATGAAGATGCTGACATTGATACTGAAATCAAGCAAATGATGGGTCGTAGTCCTAAGCCGGAAATTCGGCTTTAAGCAAAAATATTGCTCTTTTTTCTTACTAAAAGTAAGATTACCGAAGAGGTGAGAAGATGACAAAAGCTTATGATGTGATGATTATTGGTGCTGGACCAGCCGGCATGACGGCTGCCTTGTATGCCACGCGCGCAAATTTAAAGGTATTGCTCCTAGATCGTGGTCCATACGGCGGTCAAATGAATAATACTGATGTGGTGGACAATTATCCTGGTTATCTGGACATTAAGGGACCGGAGCTATCTGAGAAGATGTTCCAGACTTTAGGTAAATTTCAACCTGATTTTGAATATGGTGATGTGCAAAAGGTCACCCTTGATGGCGATAACAAGGTGGTCACCACTGATACCGGTGCATATACGGCGCCCGTGTTAATTATTGCCAGTGGTGCCACCCATCGTCATTTGGGCGTGCCAGGTGAAGAAGCTTATGCTGGCCGTGGGGTTTCCTACTGTGCAGTCTGTGATGGTGCGTTCTTCAAGGATGAGGACGTCGCTGTTGTCGGCGGTGGTGATTCTGCGCTTGAGGAGGGACTCTATCTCGCCCAACTAGCGAAATCAGTCACCATCATTCATCGCCGTGATCAATTACGCGCCCAGCCGTGGCTGCAAGACTTGGCTAAGCAGAACGATAAGGTTCATTTCGTGTGGAATGCCTTGACTGATGAGATTGCTGGCGATGGTCAAAAGGTGAGTGGGGTTCATTACCACGACAAGTTGACTGATAAGAGTGGTCTCGTACCAGCTTCTGGGGTCTTCATTTATGTGGGGATTGAACCACAGACGAGTGTCTTTAGAGAGCTGGGCATTACGAACGAAGCTGGCTGGATTGATACTGATGAAAATATGCGGACGACGCTAGCAGGTGTTTATGCGATTGGTGATGTTCGTGACAAACATTTACGCCAGATTGCCAATGCTGTTGGTGATGGTAGTATTGCGGGTCAGGATGCTTTTTCATACCTGCAGAAAATAAAACATAGTGATTAGCGTTACTAAAAGCCTTTTGAGTAATAACTCTGAAGGCTTTTTTGCTAGCATTTTTTAACTAGACCAATTTTAAACTGAAACGACCGCAAGTAATTATTTTGATGCTTGTCTTAACTTATATGATAAAATAATTGTGAAGGTAACTATTTTTTGGTGGGAACGCGTTGTGATAGTTACCACTATAATATTTTTCTGAAGGTAGGACCAATTTTAGGCTACTATAAAGAGTAGTGCTTTTATCTCAGAAAAATTGATTCGGAGGACATTTTGGATAAAAATCAGAATCTTTCAACTAAACCAACCCGTCATCTTTATCACCAGCGCCGTCATAGCAAGCGGTGGCTTAAATGGCTTCTGAGCTTATTGCTCTTAGCGGTTGCGGTTGTCGCAATCTTTGCCGGGATTGCTTGGCATAATTTGCGTAGTGCCACGGATAATATGTATAACAAGTCTAATCAGACGACTAGCGGGATTGAACGGCAAATGGATGCCAAAAAACCAATCAGTTTCTTATTGTTAGGAACTGATACCGGCGCACTTGGCCGTGATTATAAGGGACGGACGGACACCATTATGATTATTGTGTTGAATCCAACGACCCGCAAAACGACAATTGTCAGCTTACCACGTGATATGAAAGTTGATTTGCCAGGATATAGTCAATATTCACCTTCCAAGCTTAATGCTGCTTATACTTATGGCGGTGTCGATGAGACGATTGAAGTTATCAAAAGTCACTTCAAGATTCCCATCTATGGCTATGCCTTGGTGAACATGGGTGGCCTTGAGAAATCTATTGATCAAGTTGGGGGAGTTAATGTGACCTCCCCACTAACCTTTGATTATGAAGGCTACCACTTTAATAAGGGCCAAACGTACCACATGAACGGTGCTAAGGCCCTAGCCTTTAGCCGGATGCGTTATACTGACCCACATGGCGACTATGGCCGTCAGCAGCGTCAACGATTAATAATTATGGCCTTGCTGAAGGAATCTGCGTCGTATCGTACGGTGCTTAATTCTGACTTCCTAAACGGTATCTCTAAACAGATGCAGACGGACTTAACGATGTCACGGATGCTGAAGTTAGCAACAGGTTACCGGACATCACTTGGTAAAATTGATTCCACCTTTGCTCAAGGCACCTCAGCCAATATTTCAGGCGTTTCTTTTGAAGTAGTCTCAGCTGCTGAGCGACAACGCATTAGTACGAAATTACGTCGTCAATTGGGCCTAAATCCGGTAACGATTAACTAGTCTGTAGCTGTTGCAGAATGTCTTAATGGTTATGGGGACTTGAATGAAATTAATCAAAAACTACTTATACAATGCAGGTTACCAGTTATTGGTGTTGCTGCTACCGTTCATTACGGCGCCTTATATTGGCCGGGTGCTGAAGCCTTATGGGGTCGGGGTGAATTCCTATACTAACTCCATCATCCAATGGTTTGTGTTACTGGCAGGAGTGGGGATTTCTTATTATGGGAATCGCCAGATTGCTTATGTCCGTTCGGATAAAGTGAAGCTGAGTCAGACCTTTTGGGAAATTCAGTTGCTTAAGACTTTAACCACGGTGGTCGCTTTTATCTTATTCTTTATATTTTTACGTGTTTATCGTCAGTATACTTGGTATCTTTGGCTCCAATCACTGAATGTGGTGGCTGGTGTGCTAGATATTTCGTGGTTCTATATGGGAGTTGAGGATTTCAAGAGTACAGTCACACGTAATACCATCGTAAAGCTAGTGACTATGGTAGCAATCTTTACTTTTGTCAAGACGCCAAATGATATCGGAATCTACATTGTGCTCTTAGCGGTGGGACTCATTCTGGGGAACTTGTCACTCTGGCTAAAGCTACCAAAGTATCTGGCGGGCATTAATTTCAAAGGGTTACGGCCGCTAATTCACCTAGGGCCCACGATTGCCATGTTCATCCCACAAATTGCCACCCAAGTGTATTTGATTTTGAATAAAAATATGCTAGGGGCTTTTTCTGGTCCGACGGCTGCTGGTTTTTACAATCAAGCCGATACCATGATTAGAATGGTCTTAGCAATTGTGACAGCAACGGGAACAGTCATGTTGCCACATGTTGCCAATGCCTTTGCACGGGGCGAAAAGGGGCAAGTTAAGCGTTTGTTGTATGCCTCGTTTAACTTTGTGTCACTATTAGCGGTAGCCATGATGTTTGGCATGATGGCCATTAGTCGTTATCTGGGACTGATGTTTTATGGTCCGGGTTTTGATCCAGTAGGCCAAGCAATGGTGGCTGAATCAATTATCATTTTGATGATCGGTTGGAGCAACGTTATTGGGATGCAATATCTATTACCCGTCAATCGGGTTAAAGACTTCACCTGGTCGGTTACTCTAGGGGCCGTGGTTAATATCATCTTGAATTTCCCCTTGATTAAACTTTGGGGGCTGATGGGTGCTATCTGGGCAACGGTTATTTCTGAAGCGATGGTGACGGCTTATCAGCTCTATGTGGTTCGCCATCAACTTGAATTTAAGCATCTGTTTACGGATTTTGGTAAATATTTATTAGCGGGAGTCGTCATGTTCGTCCC
>DIDI01000007.1:0-2724 GCA_002418055.1 Lactobacillus sp. UBA5804
CCAGTTTTGATGAACTTAGATGCTTATAAGACTTCTGGTCACTGGGCACATTATCGTGAAGATATGTTCCCACCAATGGATATGGGTGATGGCGAAATGCTGGAACTGCGTCCGATGAACTGCCCAAGTCATATTCAAATTTATAACCATCATATTCGTTCTTATCGTGAGTTACCGGTTAGAATTGCGGAATTAGGGATGATGCACCGTTATGAAAAATCTGGTGCCTTATCTGGATTACAACGGGTCCGTGAAATGACTTTGAATGATGGTCATACTTTTGTTGCTTTGGAACAAGTCCAAGCAGAATTTGCCAAAATTCTAAAATTGATTATGGATGTCTACAAGGACTTCGATATCACGGACTACTACTTCAGATTATCTTACCGTGATCCTAACAATACGGATAAGTACTTTGCCAATGATGAAATGTGGGAACGTAGCCAGAAGATGCTTAAGGGTGCGATGGATGATTTAGGTCTCAAGTATGTTGAAGCTGAGGGCGAAGCTGCTTTCTATGGTCCTAAACTTGACATTCAAACCAAGACTGCACTCGGCAATGACGAAACGATGTCGACCATTCAACTTGACTTTATGTTGCCAGAACGCTTTGGTCTGACTTATGTCGGCCAAGATGGTGAGGAACACCGTCCAGTCATGATTCACCGCGGGATTGTTGGCACGATGGAACGGTTTGTCGCTTACCTGACAGAAATCTATAAGGGTGCCTTCCCAACTTGGTTAGCACCAGAACAAGTAACGATTATCCCAGTTAACTTAGAAGCTCATGGCGACTATGCCCGGAAGGTTAAGACTGAACTTCTCAAGCATGGCTTTAGAGCTCATGTTGATGAACGTAATGAAAAATTGGGTTACAAAATTCGTGAAGCCCAAACTCAAAAAGTTCCATATACTTTGGTATTAGGGGATGATGAGCTCAAATCTGCTAGTGTTAATGTGCGCTTGTACGGTTCAGAAGATCAAACCATTATGAGTTTTGGCGAGTTCTTAGCTAAGTTGACGGATGATGTGCGTTCATATTCACGCCATGCTTAAAAGGGCTTGACGACCGTTAGCTAAGCTAGTATAATCCTTAGTAGTTGAGAACAAGAAGAAGCCACCCGCTTCTCGCCTAAGTTAAGTTAACCTCTAGGCTGGTCGATATTCTATTGATTGGGAGCGGGTCTAATAACCCGCTCTTTTCTTGTCCTCGAATATAGCTGGAGGTGAATTGCCATAGCAAGGAATTTAATTTTAAACGATCAAATACGTGCACACGAAGTTCGCTTAATTGGTAGTGATGGTCAACAAGTTGGCGTGATGAGTAAGCAAGCGGCATTACTTGAAGCAGGTAAGGTAGATTTAGACTTAGTTTTAATCTCGCCTAATGCCAAGCCACCAGTTGCTCGAGTGATGGATTACGGTAAGTACCGCTTCGAACAACAAAAGAAACTGAAAGAATCGCGCAAGAATTCTAAGGCAGTCAGTGTTAAAGAGATTCGTCTTAGCCCCACGATTGAAGGTAATGACTTCGATACTAAGTTGAAGCATGCACAAAAGTTTCTGACTAAAGAGGGTGCAAAGGTACGTGTTTCTATTCGTTTTAGAGGCCGTGCCATTACGCATAAGGAATTGGGTCAAAAGGTACTTGAGAAAATGGCAGCAGCTACGGCTGATATTGCTACAGTGATCAGTCATCCTAAGATGGAAGGCCGCTCAATGTTCTTGATGCTTGCGCCTAAAACTGATAGAGATAAGAAAAATTAATTAACTATTGGAGGAATATCACAATGCCAAAGATGAAAACCCACCGCGCTTCTGCAAAGCGTTTTAAAAGAACTGGTAACGGCGGCTTGAAGCGGCACCATGCATTTACTGGCCACCGTTTTCATGGCAAGACCAAGAAACAACGTCGTCATTTGAGAAAAGCTACTATGGTTTCACGCAGCGACTTGAAGCGCATCAAACAGATGCTGTCCCAAATGCGTTAATTTAGATCGAACAACGATATTAGGAGGATTTTTAGATGCCAAGAGTTAAAGGTGGAACGGTAACACGTGCACGTCGTAAGAAGGTTTTGAAGCTTGCCAAGGGGTACCGTGGTTCCAAACATTTACAATTTAAGGCTGCAAGCACACAGTTGTTTGTGTCTTACAAGTATGCTTTCCGCGACCGTAAGAAGCGTAAGAGCGAATATCGGAAATTATGGATTGCTCGTATCAATGCTGCTGCTCGTCAAAATGACGTTTCATACAGCAAGTTGATGCATGGGTTGAAGCTTGCTGGTGTTGATATGAACCGCAAGATGTTAGCTGAAATTGCTTTTAATGATGCAAAGACTTTTGCAACGTTAGCAGCAACTGCTAAAAAGGCTTTAAATTAGCTTATTTGAATGAAAGGGGACTTGGAGATATTCCAAGTCCCCTTTCTAGTGTTAATCGGCTAGTCAGCTGACTTTGTTTTATCCGAAAGTGCTACTAAAAAGACTGACGTTCAGCAATGAAGTCTGCTATATTTAGAGTAGTCACTTACCGAAGGGAAAGGGTTCATGCTATTTCAACCACAATTTAAAATTGATATGATTTATCATCTTGATGCCGGACAGTTACGACAAATGGGAATTAAAGCCGTCTTTTCTGATCTTGATAATACGTTACTTGCATGGAATGATTTTGAAACAGCTACCAAGATGGCAGAGCTACATGAGCGACTGGCAGCTGCGGA
>DIDI01000007.1:2831-3195 GCA_002418055.1 Lactobacillus sp. UBA5804
AAGGAGCGTCGACACCTGAGATTAAGCAAGAGCCAAGTGTTGATGGTAGGCGATCAGCTAATTACTGACATCCAAGCTGGCAATTTAGCCGGTGTTGGTTCAGTGCTTGTAAGGCCACTAGTGACCACTGATAAGTGGAATACTCGAATCAATCGTTTTTTTGAAAAAATCATTTTTATGATCATGGGGTATCGCCACGGGGTGGCCTTTAAGAAGGAGCTAGAAACATGGAAGAAGCAGTAATTTGTATTGGTTGTGGTGCAATATTACAATCTACCACTCAGTCACAATCGGGTTATTTGCCAGCTAGTGCGCTTAAGAAGGCTCAGGCGGAAGCAGATGATGACTTGGAAGTGTATTGCCA
>DIDI01000007.1:3288-51436 GCA_002418055.1 Lactobacillus sp. UBA5804
CAAGATGTTTATTTTGTGGGAACAACGAATGTTGGTAAGTCGACTTTGATTAACGCAATTGTTGATCAAATGGGAGAGGTTAAGGATTTAATTACAACAAGCCGTTTTCCAGGGACAACGCTTGATCAAATTAAGATTCCTCTTGCCAATGGACACTTTTTAATTGATACACCGGGTGTGTTAACCCACAATCAGTTAGGGACAAAGTTGTCGGCTGATGATTTGGATTTGATTTCACCACGTAAAAGCTTAAAGCCTGTGACTTATCAGTTGCTTCCTGGAAACACCTTATTTTTAGGCGGATTAGGCCGAGTCGATTATTTGAAAGGGCCTGATAGTAGTTTTACAGTTTATGCGTCGCGTTCATTGTTCATTCATCGTACTAAGACGATTAATGCCGATGACTTTTATGAAAAGCATCGTGGAGGCTTATTGCGTCCGGCTCTGATGGGACCCAATGCACCTACTTTGAAGGGGCAAGAGTTTGTCAGTCAAGATAAAAGCGATTTGCTCATTGGCGGAATTGGCTTTGTTACGATTCCAGCTGGTTGTGTGGTTAAGAGTTATACACCCGCAGGAATTGGGTTAGGAATTAGGCGGGCATTAATTTAGAGGTAAATTATGACTAAATTATCAACTAAAGCACCACAAGTTGCATTTAAACCTGAAATTGAAAGTAAGCTGGCAGCGCGGCAAATTGGTATTATGGGTGGCACGTTTAATCCAGTTCATATCGCTCATTTAGTTGCCGCTGAACAGGCTTTGACCAAGCTACATTTAGATGAAGTTTGGTTTATTCCAGATAATATTCCACCTCACAAAGATGCACCACTGACGAGTGCAAGAGATCGCGCTGCCATGCTTGATTTAGCCACGCGAGATAATCCGCGTTTGCGCGTGAAGCTGATTGAGCTGTTTCGTGGTGGCGTTTCTTATACCGTTGATACTTTACGCTATTTAACTAAACAAGCCCCCCAGAATCATTATTATTTGATTATGGGTGGTGATCAAGTGAATAGCTTACATAAATGGAAAGAGCCAGCAGTAATTGCCCGTTTGGCAACGCTGGTTGGGATTCGACGTCCTGGCTATCCCCAGGATCCACAATTTCCAATGATTTGGGTTGATGCCCCTGATATTCGATTGTCTTCAACGGAGCTTCGTCAAGCGGTATCGTTAGGTACTAGTATTCGCTATTTAGTACCTGAACCGGTTCGCCAGTATATTAAAGATAAGGGGCTATATCAAAATGCTTCACTTTGATGAGACTTATTCACCGTTAACCAGTGACGAGATTATTGCTAAAGCGCGTGCGAATATGGATGCATCCCGCTTTGAGCACTGTATCGGGGTGAGCGAGACGGCGAGACATTTGGCGCACTTGAACGGCTATGATGAAAACAAGGCAGCATTAACGGGCTTTATTCATGATTACGCCAAGCAAGTGTCCGATGCCGATTTTATTGCAGCCATTAAAACGCAGGGATTCGATTTAGAACTCTTGAAGTGGAATCGACTGATCTGGCATGGCATTGTGGGGACATATTTTATTAAGCGTGATTTAAAAATTATGGACGCTGAGATTTTGCGAGCAGTTTGGTACCATACGACTGGTGCTCCTAAAATGACAGCGCTCGATAAGATTGTCTTTGTGGCTGACTATATCGAGCCACGGCGTTCGTTTGCTGGCGTCGATCAAGCACGGCAGGTCAGTTTTGCAAATTTAGATGCTGGTGTGGGCTATGAGCTCACCCATACGTTGGAATTTTTACTAGCTAAGAGAGCTCGCATTTATCCACAAACTTTGTTAGCATATAATGTTTGGGGAGCAGAAAAGGGAGAATAAATTTGAAAAGTGAACAAGTTTTAACATTTGTCTTAAAGGCTATTAGTGATGTTCATGGGGAAGAGACTGCTGCTTATGATATGCGCGGTATTAGCATCCTAGCTGATTATTATGTCGTAACTAGTGCTGGTTCTAACCGGCAACTTCATGCAATCATTAATGCCATCATTGAAGAATGTCATGAATATAATTTTGAGCAGTACCGAATTGAAGGTAATAAAGACTCTAATTGGGTTCTGCTTGACTTGGGTGATGTGGTGGTGAATGTCTTTACTAAAGACGCCCGTGACTTCTATAATTTGGAAAAATTATGGGCTGATGGTAAGCAAGTGACAATCAAGGAAGATTAGCATGGCCGCAGTAGGTATTATTGCTGAATTTAATCCGTTTCATAGTGGGCACGAATTTCTACTCAATCAGACACGGCTTCGTGCCCAAAATGATCCGATTGTGGTTTTAATGTCCGGTAACTATGTTCAGCGTGGTGAAGTTGCGATTATGGATAAGTGGTCTAGGGCACAGGCGGCCCTACAATCTGGCGCCGATTTAGTTTTAGAACTACCCTTTGCGAGTGCCGTGCAAGCAGCTGACCGTTTTGCGCTCGGTGCGGTAACTGCTTTGACCCAGGTCGGGGTAGACCGACTTGCCTTTGGAGTTGAAGATGCAAATTTAAATTTCCCCTATTTAGGCAAAAAGATTGCCGAGATTCCACAGCAGCATCGTGATTTTAAGGATTATACGCAAACTTATTCGACCCAATATAATCAGATGGTAGCACGTGAAGTCGGGTATGAAGTGAGCCAGCCCAATGCTATCTTAGGGTTGGCCTATGCCGTCAGTAATTATCAGTTGGGGGAACCACTCCAGCTAATCGCTGTGAATCGCATTGGTGGCGGGCATGATGCGTCGCTTGAACGTAGTGGTGTGGTGCAAAGTGCTAGTGCAATCCGCAATTTGATTCAACAGCAAGGGCAAACGGCGGATTTAGCGCCTTGGCTACCTGCGACAGAACGCGCCCAGTTACTTCAGCAACTGGTGTATCCGAGCTGGAATAGCTTATTTCCATTTTTGAAATATCGCTTGGAGACGGCTAGTATCACTGAGCTACAGACTATCTATCAAATGAGTGAGGGGCTTGAATATAAACTGAAAGCCGAAATCCATGTGGCACGTAATTTTACCGAATTTTTACGTCAAGTAAAGTCAAAACGTTATACGTATTCACGTTTACGTCGGCTTTGTTTGTATACGCTATTAAATGTTACTCCCGAAGATGTCGCTATGAGTGAAAAACAGCCATCATTGTGTGTCTTAGGTTACAGTAAGCGTGGGCGTAAATATTTACGCCATTTGCGCAAGCATAGCGAAGTGACACTCATATCAAGAGTTGACCGCAAACGTGCCAGAGAGGGTTCCTTACAATTACAAGTTCGGGTAGATCGATTATTTGAACAACTAATGGGGGTAGATCAAAACTTTGGTCGCCGTCCAATTGAGGTATAACATGTTGAAATTTAATTATTTAAATCTTAAAAATAACGCTGGGCAACCTACTGCTATCAATGAAAAAGTTGTGTTGTCACCGGCTTTTTTTAAGCGTAGTGCGGCTATTCTACAGCAAGCAAAAAATGTTCATGTGGTCGGTGAGCTGGTATATCTTGAACCGTTTGTGAGTGGGACGTTCCATGTCGTCGCTGATTTAGTAGTGCCGTCTAGCCGTAGTTTGTCACCAGTCGCTTATAATGAGGATTTTTCTTTTGCTGAAGACTATGCGGATCATGAGCCAACAAAGGAGGAAGCGGATGATCATGAGCAGCTCATTGTCCAGATTCATGAGGGTATCATTGATGTTCAAAGGGCAGTTGAGGATAACCTATTACTCCATATTCCAACCACAATTCTGACGCCAGAAGAAGCACAAAATGATATATATCCATCTGGCAAGGGCTGGAAAGTTGTTTCAGAAGCTAAGGATAAAGACAAGCCAGCTAAGGGGAACCCAGCCTTTAAAAAACTGGAAGCACTTTTCAAGAATCAACCGGACGATTAGTACTGTAACCAGATGAATCACTATAGAATATTGATTTAACCTTGAAAAACATTTTATAATCAAGTAAAATTTAATTAATATGAATTTTTTAATTTAAATTTAGGGTATTATCCTAAAAAATGAGGGTCTCACACAAATGGCAAAAATTTTAATTATCGAAGATGAAAAGAATTTAGCTCGGTTCGTTGAGTTGGAGCTGCAGCATGAAAATTATGAAGTGGTCGTTGAGAACAATGGTCGAACTGGATTAGAAGATGCACTTAAAGAAGACTTCAGTGCTATTTTACTTGATTTGATGTTGCCAGATTTAAATGGACTCGAAATTGCCCGCCGAATTCGGCAAGTGAAAACAACGCCGATTATTATGATGACTGCACGTGATTCAGTGATTGATCGTGTTTCTGGTCTTGATCATGGTGCAGATGATTATATTGTCAAGCCATTTGCCATTGAAGAATTATTAGCCCGGTTACGTGCGGTTTTGCGCCGGGTCAAGATTGAAAAAGATGCGCATCGCGGTAGTGGTGCTAACCAACAAAAGATTTTACATTTCAAGGATTTAACGATCGAGACCGCTAATCGAATTGTCCATCGTGGTGATGGTAAGGCGATTGATTTGACTAAACGCGAGTATAATTTATTGACAACTTTAATTGCGAATAAAAACAACGTCGTTAGCCGCGAACAGTTGTTAAGCAAAATTTGGGGACCAGAATCTAATATTGAAACTAATGTGGTTGAAGTGTATGTTCGTTATCTCCGTAATAAGATTGACTTACCTGGTCGCCCCTCATATATTAAAACTGTTCGTGGAACAGGGTATATGGTGAGAGATGAAGACGATGTCCAATAACCAACATACTAGTCAAGCCCCAAAAAATAAGAAAAAGGCTAACAGACAAGAGACCCCTAGCTCATCAATCGTTTTCCGATGGATGACTGTTGTGATGATGACCATCACGGTCTCTTTTGTTATTTTCTCGATTGTGGTTTACAAAATTACCAGTCGTCAAGGCTTGTCACAGCAAGAAGATGTCAGCAGTAAAGTTGTCTCGACTTTGGATGATAGCTTGACTAGCATTCGTGGCGAATTGCAGATTGCTAATGTGGTACCAGCCTTATCACCTAGTATGAGGCGTTTATTGCGTGGTGGTCCAGCTATTACGGGGGCTAAAAGTGGTAGCAATGCCTTTAGCGATGACTTAGTATCGTCCATTTCTAATCCTGATATTAGTGTTGCAGTCTATAATTTGCACCATGAAGTAGTTTTTGCAACCGGTAATACGACGCCACCGCTGCCAGCTAAGCGTAGCAGTGCTAAGGTGCTACAGCGATCAAGCAGTGGGATGGTGCTTCATACCTATAGTTCTGTACAATCGAATGATACGGGAAATACAACCGGATATATTGTCGTCGCTAATAACATGAGTGACTACAATCATTTAATGACAAGTTTACTCCGGTGGATGGTTATTATTTCGATTGTTGCGATTCTAAGTTTTACCATCGTGTCCTACTTTGTCGTGACGAGTGTGGTAAAACCAATCAAAGCAATTGCAAAAGTGGCACGACAGGTCAATCAAGATCCGAATAGCGATGTGCGAATCAAAGGGTCACGTCGCCATGATGAGCTGCAAGATTTAGCAGATTCATTTAACCAAATGTTGGATCGCATGCAGCGCTATATTGAGCAGCAAAAAGAGTTTGTTTCTGATGTCTCACATGAATTGCGTACGCCAGTAGCAGTCATTGAAGGACACCTCAGCATGCTAGAGCGGTGGGGCAAAGAAGATCCTGAGATTTTAAATGAATCTATCAGCGCCTCGCTACAGGAAGCTGATCGGATGAAACATTTAATTCAAGAGATGCTAGATCTGACACGAGCTGAACAAATTAATGTTAGCTACCCGTATGAAGTAACTAATGTTTCCGAGGTCTTAAGTCGGGTGGTCAGTGATTTGGACCTTGTTCATAAAGATTTTAAGTTGCAACTTGATTTGGATGATTTACCGCTTGCTACCCAGATTCAAATTTATCGGGATCATCTTGAGCAATTGCTGGTGATTTTGGTTGATAATGGGATTAAATATTCCACCACACGACATCAAATTAATATTTCGGCTGGTGTTACCGATAAAGAAGTGATTATTATCGTTCAAGACTTTGGTGAAGGGATTTCCAAAGTCGATCAGGCGAAAATCTTTAATCGGTTCTACCGCGTTGACAAAGCACGTACCCGAGAAAAAGGTGGTAATGGCTTAGGATTGGCGATTGCGCAGAAACTTGTTACTTCATATCATGGTAAGATTGGGGTTGAGTCAGCGGTCGGTCAGGGAAGTCAATTTAAGCTGACATTTCCGATTTTGACCGATAAAGAAGTCAGTCATTTAGCTGAACTCAAGGATCGGCAAACGACTAAGTCTTCATAGTAAGTAAAAAAGAAGCTGCAACATAAGTCGCCATAATGGAAAATAAAATATGACTAAACTGGTCATGTTAGGGGCCAGCTTGAAAAATAAAGATATAAGCAAATAGGACGAGCAACCAAAATTCGGTTTCTCGTCCTATTTGTTTATAAAGAAGCTAGTTGTTTAACAGCATCTTTTGAAGATTATAGTTTAATTTTTCTCTAGCTATTTATGATGCCGCTGTTTACCTTGATTACGATTTCTGAGATTATTGTGTAAGTTCGTATTATTTTGATTGTTTTGATTCTTAGTTGAACCGTTAAACAAGTCTGAAATTTTTTCTGAGGTAACTACTTCAACAACCGGTGTGTCCTTGAGTTCCTTAGCGATGCGGCTCTTAACGCGTGGCATTAACACGAACGTGATAATCAATTGTTGTAGCATTAAGACAAAGTTGGCAGCGGTCCAGTAAAGTGCCACCGCACCTGGAAATGATAGACTGAAAAATAGCGTCATCACAGGGTTGAGCAGTAACATTGATTGCATGGTTTTCTTTTGTTCGGCCGGTATCCCAATCGTTGATAAGTAACTTTGTGCTAAGGTGAACACAGTTGCCACAATTGCTAATGAAAGTGATTTTTGGCTTAAAGAAATTCCAAAGAAACTAGCGGCTGACAATGCTTTTGAATAGAAGACGGCATCGTAAATGCCCCACATTACTGGTAATTGTAGTAGCAATGGTAAACAACCGATGCCACCAGTTAAGGACAAGTTATTCTTCTGATACAAATCACGTTGCCACATGGATAGTTGCATTTGCTGATCACGATTGATATCCTTTTTTCGCATTGCCGCTTGGATTAGCTTCATTTGTGGTTGCAAGCGCGCTATTTTCTCTTGCTGGGTGATGCTCTTATTTTGTTGATTAAGCATCAATGGCATTAAGAGAATTCGCACCATAATGGTTACAATGACAATTGCCCAACCTGCACCATTGTTGCCAATGGCGTGTGCCATCTGCAACATAATATGTTGCAATGGTAGTCCGATGAGGTGATAGACAAAACCGAACAAGCCAGTTGGCAGTTGTTGTTGATTAGTACCATTGGCACAACCAGAGAGTAGTAACATGACGCCAGCTAGACTACCACCAATTAATAAATATTGACGTATTTTTTTCATTAAATTTTAGTGTCTCACTTTCTGTTCAATAGTTAATATAATACATGAAAATCAGCCATTTTTGGCGAATTTGAGCTAATCTCTTGGGTAATTTCCGTAATCTTAGCAAACGGACTAAGGTGATGCGGTAATTTTGCTTTAAAAGTGGTGATTTGTTCCGGGGTTCCTTGTAAGTGAATTGTCACGCTACCATCAGCGTTGTTAGCAACATCGCCGTTGAGTTTCAAAGCGGTGGCAAAAGTTTGTACACTCCAGCGAAAGCCGACGCCTTGAACGCGTCCGTGTATGGTTAATTTGACCGTTTCCATCTTGAACCTCCTATCGGTGCTATTGGTGGTTGTTTTTATTTTACCATGTTCAAACCCGCTTTTTTTGGTTAAACTAGAAGGAAAGGAGCATCGTTATGCAACAACTTAGTTCAGTTAACAATCCATTGGTTAAGCGGCTTAGTAAATTAGTCGAGAAAAAAGGTCGTGAAGTGGCAGGCCTTTATCTCATTGAAGGCTTTCACCTCTTCGAAGAAGCTTTAAAGAGTCATCGTAAGCCTGTCTATATTTTAGGGACAGAGCCGGCTTTGCAACAGGCAGAGACCGATTATCAGTTGGATTTGGCAGCTGATAATATCATTCTAATCAATAAGGCCATTGCCCACCATTTAGCCGCTACTAAAACTAGTCAAGAGATTTTTATGGTTTTAAAGATGGGGCAGCCTAAACAACTTAATTTTAATTATGGCAAATGGGTGCTACTTGATCAATTAGCTGACCCTGGCAATGTTGGCACTATTATTCGGACTGCAGATGCGGCTGGATTCAATGGGGTGGTTTTAGCACAGGGCAGTGTTGATTTATATAATCCTAAAGTTCAACGTGCCATGCAGGGCAGTCAATTCCACTTGGAGCTTTTGAGTGCTGATTTGATGGATGTGGTCACGCAATTTAAACAAGCTGATATCCCGGTTTATGCTAGTGTGTTAGATGAGTCAGCCCAATCTTTGGCTAACTTTGAACCAGTAGCGGAGTTAGCTTTAGTGATTGGAAATGAAGCGCATGGGATTAGACCTGAGGTGGCAACAGCAGCAACTGCTAAGTTGTATATCCCCATTCATGGTCAAGCTGAGTCGTTGAATGCGGCTGTTGCGGCAGGTATTATGATTTATCATTTTGCCTAATTTTGGTGCTTTTACTTGTATTTAGTAAGCCAAACCCGTTATAATAGTGGTCATCAAGAGCGTCATTAAAGCGATAGGGGGTAGCTATGGCAGAAGCAGACACAAAGGCAGACTCAGGCTGTAATTCGTTAGATTATGAGCTGTGTCATCATTTTATCAATGCCTTTCAAATTATTGGCAAGAAATGGAATGGGCTCATCATTAGTTCACTTTGTGACACCCGTTACATGCGTTTTCGAGATTTAGCACGTTGTATCGAGGCCTGTTCCGATCGGGTACTGGTTGAACGGCTCAAAGAACTCGAACAAGAGCAAATTGTTAAGCGTAATGTCGATACGCGTACTGGTATCATTTCTTATGTATTAACGCCTAAGGGAGCAGATTTAAAGCCAGTTTTCGATCAAGTGCATCACTGGGCCGATAAATGGGTTTAGAGGCTTGCATGCGACTGGCGTTTGCCGTATTCTATGATATGAACGACTAAGATCAAGACTAGTAGCTATGGGTAGCTCGAACAGGGAACATGATCAATGACTGAGAGTCATGTTGAGTGATATGGCGAATTTCATCTTGTGAGTAGAATTTAATCAATTCCGGTATTCACCGTTATCGAATGCTTGAGTGTAGTTTCAGTTGAAACTAAACTAGGGTGGTACCGCGAAGCCTCGTCCCTATTTGAAGGGATGAGGCTTTTTGTTTGGAAAGGGAAGTCACCATGGACTTATTGGAAAAATTAGACCAACTGCGTGCGCGTGGTTTGGAAAAGATTAATGCTGCGGCAGATACACAGAAATTGAATGATGTACGTGTGGAACTAGTGGGCAAAAAAGGGGCTTTAACCGAAATTTTGCATGCGATGCGTGAAGTTGCGCCGGAACGGCGTCGGCAAGTAGGACAATTAGTCAACGAGGTGCGTGATTTATTCAATGAGCAGCTTGCTCAAACACGCCATGACCTTGCCCAAGCGCTGATTGCCCAGAAACTTGAGGCTGAAAAAATTGACGTGACCTTGCCAGGTAAGCGGCTTAGTCTAGGGGCTAAACACCCAGTCTATCTTATCTTAGATGACTTAGAGGCATTGTTTATTGGCTTAGGCTATCAGGTAGTTCAAGGGCCAGAAATTGAAACTGATCATTATTGTTTTGAAATGATGAATTTACCTAAAGATCACCCGGCCCGTGATATGCAGGAAACCTTCTACATTGACAATGAGAATTTGCTACGGAGTCAAACCTCAGGTGATCAGGCTCGTGTGTTAGAAAAGCATGATTTTAGCCAAGGCCCATTAAAAATGGTGGGTCCTGGTAAAGTTTATCGGCGTGACGATGACGATGCGACGCACTCCCATCAATTTATGCAGATGGAGGGACTGGTGGTGGACCGCAATGTTTCGATGTCCGATCTAAAAGGGACTTTGGAAATGATTGCTAAGCATTTGTTTGGTGCCGACCGCAAAACACGGCTGCGGCCGAGTTACTTTCCATTTACTGAACCTTCAGTTGAGATGGATGTTTCCTGCTTTAATTGTGATGGTAAGGGCTGTTCAATCTGTAAGGAAACTGGTTGGATTGAGGTCCTAGGTGCTGGTATGGTTCATCCCAATGTTCTTGAAAATGCGGGGATTGATGCTAGTATCTATGGCGGATTTGCCTTTGGTTTAGGCTTAGACCGATTTGCTATTTTGAAGTATGGGGTGGATGATATTCGAGATTTTTATACGAATGATGTTCGTTTCTTAGCCCAATTTCGTCAGGAGGAAAAGTAATGCTAGTTTCGTATAATTGGTTAAAAGATTTTGTCAAGCTTGAAGTAGAACCACATGCTCTAGCAGAAAAAATTACGCGGACTGGTGTGGAAATTGCTGAGGTCAAGCATCCTGCTACAGGACTAAAAAAATTGGTCGCCGGCCATGTCCTTACCTGTGTCAAGCTGGAGGGAACACATTTACACCAGTGCATGGTTGATGTGGGGGAGGTTGACCCAATTCAAATCGTTTGTGGTGCGCCGAATGTTGCGGCTGATGAAATGGTCATTGTGGCTTTACATGGTGCTAGAATTGCTGGTAATGAGAAAATTAAGCGTGGTAAGATTCGCGGTATGGTCTCAAATGGGATGATTTGTGGCTTACAAGAGATCGGCTTTAGCGATAGTGTTGTGCCTATGAAGTATCGTGATGGTATTTTTATCTTTCCTGAAGGAAGCGACATCCAGCCTGGCGAAGATGTCTATCATGCGTTAGGGATGGACGATTACCTGTTAGACTTTGATATTACGCCGAACCGTGCCGATACCCTATCAATGGAAGGTGCAGCGTATGAGGTTGGGGCAATTATTGATCAGCCTGTTAAAGTTGAGCCGGTGAGTTTAAAAGCGGATGGTCCTGCTTGGACGAGTACGTTAACGGCTGAGGTCGATGCGAAGTTAGCACCCAAATTCTATTTGCGGAAAGTTACTGGAGTCAAAATTACGGAAAGCCCATTGTGGTTGCAAACCCGTTTATGGAATGCTGGAATTCGCCCAGTTAATAACGTGGTTGACGTCACCAATTATGTCATGCTGCTGACTGGTCAGCCTATGCATGCCTACGATGCAAGGACTTTCAAGACCGGAAAACTGAGTGTTCGACTGGCCAAGCCAGATGAAACTTTGACGCTGCTTAACGAGAAGAAAGTCGTTTTAGACCCAGCTGATATCGTGATTACTGATGGTGATCAACCGGTAATGTTAGCTGGTGTCATGGGTGGATTAAATTCTGAAGTGATGCCAGATAGCCATGAAGTCATTTTGGAAACAGCAGTCTTTGATGGGACCCTTGTGCGTAAAAGTGCCTTGCGTCATGCCAATCGCACAGAGGCTTCTAGTCGCTTTGAAAAGGGGATTAATTGGGATAATACCCAAAAAGCGCTTGATATGGCTGCACTGCTTTTAAGAAATGAAGCTGGCGCAACAATTCTTGATGGTGTTCTTAAGGGGAGTGATACTAAACGCAAACCGGTAACGGTGAAAACCACGTTTAGCTATTTAAATAAGGTCTTAGGAACCACCCTAACTACTGATCAAGTTGTTACTTTGTTTAATCGTCTTAAGTTTGAGACGCAAGTGGCAAGGGATCAATTGACTGTTACTGTTCCGGCTAGACGGTGGGACATTATGATTCCTGCTGATCTGGTCGAGGAAGTGGGCCGTTTATATGGCTATGATAATTTGAAGTCGACGCAACCATTACTGGCCGAAACGCAAGGGGGCTACGCTAATTTTGAATTATTCATGCGTCATGTAAAGCACTTCTTGCAGGGACAAGGGTTAATGGAGGCACTCTCCTATTCCTTAACTTCTAAAGCGCGGGCCACTTTGTTTACCAAAGCCGTCCAACCAGTTGCCGAAGTTAAGATGCCACTGAATTCAAGTCGCTCGGTTATGCGGCAAAATTTATTGACCGGATTGGTAGATGCTGCTAGCTATAATTTTGCTCGCAAGGAAACGGAATTGGCTTTCTTTGAACAAGGACGGACTTATGATCATGCAGATGGTCAATTTAATGAACATGAACATGTGGCTACTTTATATAGTGGGCATGTTTACCGCAATAATTGGGAGCATGATGAAGCCCCAGTTGATTTTTATTTTGTTAAAGGACAACTTGAGAACCTCTTCACCACACTTGGTTTAACTGGTATTGAGTATCGGGCTGAAAAAATTACGGGGATGCATCCCACAAGGACAGCTGGTATTTATGTACAGGGTGACTATGTTGGCTTTATTGGGATGGTTAGCCATACCTTAACTCAGACGGAAAAGCCACTACGTAATAGTGAATTATACGGCTATGAGCTCGATTTGGAACAATTGAGCCACTACTTACCGACTAGTACGCAAGCTAAACCTGCACCGAAATTCCCAGCAATGTCTCGTGATTTGTCTGTCTTAGTCGATCAAGCTCAAAGCAATCAGAGTGTCATGGCAGCTATTCGTCAAGCGGCTGGCAACTATTTAGTTAAGTTGAGTGTGATTGATGTCTATCAGGGAGATCATCTGGCTGCTGGGAAGAAGAGCTTAGCTTATCAACTCACTTTCTTAAACGAAAATGCTACGTTAACTGATGATTTGGTTAATGAAAAAATGGCTGCAGTCACTACGGCACTTGAAACAAATTTACAGGCAAGTGTTCGGTAGTGGTTGACAGACCGTCATGAAACCAATATCATTTATCAGTGCATAGTGATTTAACTAAATGGGAGTGGAGATAATGGCAGAGAAAACATATCCGATGACTGCCGAGGGAAAAGCTAAACTTGAGGCAGAATTAAAACAGCTCAAATTAGTCAAACGGCCAGAGGTCATTCAACGTATTAAGATTGCGCGTTCTTTTGGTGATTTGTCAGAAAATTCTGAATATGATGCCGCTAAGGATGAACAAAGCCATGTTGAGGATAGAATTAAGCAAGTCGAAGAGATGCTTAAGTATGCTCAGGTGGTTGATGCGGATGCAGTTGATCCCAACGAAGTTGCTATCAGTAAGACAGTTTCGTTTTTAGAAGCTGGAGAAACTGACGCAGAAACTTATACAATTGTCGGTAGTGATGAGTCTGATCCGTTAAGCGGTAAAATTTCAAACGATTCGCCGATTGCCAAGGCATTGCTTGGGCATAAAAAGGGTGAATCGGTGACAATTACGACCCCTGGTGGTCAATTTGATGTCACTATTACGGATGTTAAGGCAAATGTATAGTTAACCTTAAGGGAGTAGGGCGAATGTTCTACTCCTTTTTTGCTAACAATGAAGGAGATTCCTAATGAGAAAAGTTGGAATTATTGGATTAGGGCATGTTGGTGCAACAGTAGCGTATACTTTGTTTACGCATGGATACGTCGATGAATTGGTATTACTTGATCAAAACCGTCAAAAGGTCGAAGCTGAATACAACGATTTGAGTGATACCTTAGCGCGTAATGATAGTCATGTGCAACTCAAGTGGGGAAATTGGGCTGATTTACGTGATGTTGATATTGTGGTTACCGCCTTTGGTGATATTGCGGCCACGATTAAGACGGGAGACCGTTTTGCGGAATTTGACATTAATGCTAAGAATGCTAAGCAGGTCGGTGCCCAAATCAAAGCCAGTGGTTTTCATGGAATTCTGATTAACATTTCGAATCCCTGCGATGCAATCACCACCATTTTACAAGAAACGACTGGTCTTTCGCAGCAACATGTCTTTGGAACTGGGACTTTTTTGGATACTGCGCGTATGCAGCGGATTGTCGGTGAAGCGCTAAATGAAGACCCTAAGAATGTGATTGGTTACGTCCTTGGTGAGCATGGTTCTAGTCAGTTTACTGCTTGGTCAACCGTGCGAGTTAATAATCGAATTGCGGTCCAGTTGTTTGATGAAGCAACTCAGGCCCGCTTATCGGCGCAACCCAATAAGAATTCGATGAAAGTCGCTTTTGGCAAAGGCTATACTTGTTATGCAATTGCCACTTGTGCGACGCGCTTAATTCAAGCAGTCTTTACCAATAGTCGGTTGTATGCGCCAGCTTCTGTCTATGTGCCAGCAGTTAAAACTTACATTGGTTATCCAGCTATTATTGGTAAAGCGGGTGTTGAAGAAGTTATTCCGTTGAGCTTAACGAGTGATGAGCAAGCTAAATTAACGGCTTCAGCTGCTAAGATTAAGAAGCACTTGAGTCAGCTTGTGTAATGGTTAAAAAAGACCGGTAGGAAAATCCTATCGGTCTTTTTGAGTGGTATTAATGGCTTAGCACTATTTTGAATTTAAGCCAAACGAGCAATGTTAATAATGAGATCAGCAAGCCAACTAGTAATTCTCGCGGAAGATAGCAATAAGTCAAATGGTGTTTTCCAGGCGCTAATTTGGCTGCAACAAACGTATGGAGAAAACGCTGAGTTTTTAATAGGTGCCCGTGATCAAAGACAAGCCAATTTGCACTCCAAGGGATGGTTGAATTAACAATTTCTGTTCGTTTCAACATGAAGGGAGTGACACTTAATTGTAGTGGGTTCACTTCATAAGTCGTCGGTTGTGCTAACCGGTAATGCTTTAGCCGTTGATGCAGCGCGCGTTGTTTTAACCGCCACAGCTTGATAGTGGTGAGGTTTAATGAAGGGCTAGAAAAAGTTAGCTTGATGGCTAAAGTTTGACCTTTAGCCTGCTGACAAATATTAATCAACTGGGTTTGTTCATCTCGAACTTCGTCAGTCAGCTTAACGCCATTGACCGTCAAGGTCAGGTTAGTGCTATTTAATTGGCGGGGAAGTTCTAGATAATAAGTGTCACTGGTTCTGACCTGATAAGCTAAACTGACGCTCGCAAATCGGTGCGATGCTTGCCGCTGGTAATGTTGCGGTTGGTTTGCCACACGCTTGGCATGTTTGAGGACTGCATGTGGCCAGCGGCTGCGATGGACTAAGCTGGTTTGTTTGCCAAAAATGGTTTGATAAAAGCGCTGCTGATTCATGATTGGCTGGTCGCTTTCAAAATGTGGTGACCTGCGAGGTTGACTTAAAAAAACTAATGGCAGGGCGCTTGCTCGATAGAGTAGCAGTTGCGTCTGGGTGTGAATTAGTTTCTGCTGATTCACATCGATGCGATTATTGCGATTATTGTAGGTCATGCGATCTTGTTGCTTCAAATGCTCATCAGTAAAATTAGGTTGTAAATAGTATTTTACGCCTAGTAACGCGTCAGTTAGTGCTGTTCCGCCATGGTTAGTATAGGAATTACTATTGTGGAGATAACCTAAGGCTGTCATAAATTTTAAGCTAGTCTGGTTGGTAATCGAGTTAAAATTGGCAAGGCTATTGAAATTACCAGAGAAACTGTCATTGTCAGATCGAAAGAAGGTTTTGTCTATCCGGTATAAACTGGCATCATGGTGTTTCAGATAATCGCTAGCAGCTTTAACGTTTAGGGTGTAGTTACGGTAATCCGCATCACGCTGATATGACAAGTGATCCAAGCTGAAATAAAGATTAGTGCCAGCTTCAAGCAGCACGGTCAGCAAAATTAATACCTGAAATAGTTGTGGCGAGAGTGGTAGGAAGCTGATGAAAATAATCCCAATGACGACAAAACTAATCGTGATTATCAGTTCATGCTGATCTAGATAGGGCCATTGTGACCTTTTAATCAGCCAATAGCTGATTAAGCCGGCTGCTAAAATTAATAATCCGGATAATTGTCGCCAACTGAACTGTGGCAGTTGGCCGAGTTGGCTGACGGCCAGTTCTAATAACCAGAAGCTGACAATAAAACTAAAGCGGCCGGGATACCAGACTGGGAATTGCCCCATTTGCCAACCTAAGACGAGTGGTGTGAAGCTCAATGAACAAATTAAAAAGGCTAATAACAAGCCATTAATCAGCCGAGTGCGCTTGGTAATTTGCGCGTTAAAAAAGTAGGCAGTGGCCGCGACCAGTAATGCCGAAGTGATGAAAATATTGGGCAGTCCCGCCGCCATTTCGTGAAAACTATAACTGCCAATCGTCAGTTTTCCCAACAAGTGTGCTAATGGAAATTGCCAACTGAGCTGCCAATGAGTACTCCCAGCTGCTTTTCCTTGGAGTAATTCAATCAGGGTAGGAAACAGTATAAAACTGGCAAGTGCGCTCCCAATCAGGCTTAACTTAAGGTATCGCCAGCAGTTGGCATTGCGCCAACCATGCAATAAGTTCTGACTTAGTAAGTAACAAAGGCCAAAGACCAGCACCATATAGCCAGTGTAAAAATTAGTCACCCAAAGCAAGAAGGTGATTAGCACGAGATGTTGAGGTTGGTCTGTTAGGACCTGGTCAAGACTTGCTATCAAACAGGGAAGTAATATCACTGAATCAAGCCACATCAAGTTAAAATGATTGGCAACAACAAACCCAGATAAGGCAAAAGCGCTACTAGCGGCTAGCGCTATTGGCATGCTTGTTTTATGCTGCCAATACCAATAGCTGCTCAGGCCAATTGCACCAACTTTGCTAGCAATTAGCCAGAAAATAGCAGCTGGTAATTGGGATGTAGGAAATAGTAATAACAGTAAGTTAAAAGGGCTAAGCAAATAGTAGGCACTAGTGCCTAACATCGAATTTCCTAGGCCATTTTGAAAACTATAAATGAACTTTAATGGCTGATGGAAAAGGTTTTGCTGGTAAAATGATAAAAAATCAATATATTGTTGGCCCAGATCAACCGTTAAAATTCCACTATGATGATAAAGAAAATAACTACTGAAAATAATGAGTGGGATAATGAAACTAAGACCAAGGGTAATTTTAGTGACTATCTGATGATTGGTTTGCATTTTAAACATCGTTAAAAATTCGCTAAGCCTTTCTGAAATGATAGCATTGCGAGCTGCTTTTTGTTAAAATTACTTACAGCTTTAGCAAAGGACAAGACACGTGGACTATTTTAGAAAAAACAACGGGACAGGTTCGAAGAAAGCCGCCTCAACGCCAATTAGAATGAGAATCATATTGGGCGTTATTTTTATTTTATTTGCATTATTAATCGCACAACTGGCCTATTTACAATTAGGATATGGGGCGCAGTTTAAGGCCGAAGTTAGCAAGACGGACTCTAGTACAATCTCAAGTCAGGTCCCACGCGGTGTTATGTATGATTCGCAAGGTCGAATCTTGGTCGGGAATAAGGCCAATAATGCAATTACTTATACCAAGAGTGCAACGACTACAAGCAAACAGATTTATCAAATTTCGAATGCTCTCAGTCATTATATAAAAATTGACAATGAAAAACCGTCAAATTCTGCAATTGCCGACTATTATTTAGCAAATCCGACAAATAATACTGCCGAGACAAAAAAATTGCCGAATCATCAGCGCTATGACAATAGTGGTGATGAGTTGGATGCTTCCACACTCTATAAAAATTTACTGGCTCAAGTTGAAAAGGAAAAAATTCAGCTGAATCGGCGAGAACGCACAGCTGCTTTAATCTATAATAAAATTTCCGGTGCGTATACTTTGTCTACAATCTATTTAAAGAATCAAGATTTGACGGCCAAGGAGTTAGCGGCAGTTGGTGAACATTTATCATCCTTACCAGGAGTCGGAATTGGAACAGATTGGGAGCGAAACTATCCGAATGGTTCGTCTATCCAAAGCATTATTGGATCGGTTTCAACTGAAAAAAGTGGGCTACCAAGTGACAACTTAAATTACTACTTGTCACAAGGATATTCCCGTAATGATCGGGTCGGGACCTCTTATCTTGAAAAAGAATATGAAGCCCTCTTGAAGGGAACTAAGGCGACGAGTGCTGTTACTACTAAAAGTAATGGCGATATTCAACAAACCAAGCAGGTTTATCCGGGGCAATCTGGTGCGAGTTTAGTATTATCAATTGATGCTAAATACCAAAAAGAAGTTCAAGCAAGCTTGAGTAGCGTTTTTCGTAGTGCAGTGGCATCGGGTGCAGCGAAGTATTCTAATGGTGCTTATGCCATTGCGATGAATCCACAGACTGGGGCTTTATTAGCTATTGCCGGATTAAATCGTGATACTAATTCTGGCAAAATTACGGACAATGCATTAGGGGTTATTAATCAATCTTTTGTTATGGGGTCAGTCGTTAAGGGGGCAATGGTATCGGGTGCCTTGATAAATCATGTTATCAGCCCCACCAATAATACCCTGCCAGATACAGCGATCTATCTACCAGGATCAGCCGTTAAAAAATCAGTATATCCAATTGGAACTTTTAGCGCGCTTGATGCTGAAACCGCCTTAGAAGTTTCATCCAATATCTATATGATGCATTTGGCTTTGAAATGGGTAAAGGCGCAGTACGTTCCTAAACGTTATATTTCTATGCCAAACAATGCTTTTGAGAAATTAAGACGTAATTTTGCCATGTTTGGTTTAGGGGCTAAAACTGGCGTTGATTTACCAGGTGAAATTTCTGGAATCGAAGGGAAATCTTACAACACTGCTGGTAATATTTTGTCCGGTTCAGTACTTGACTTATCCTATGGCAACTATGATGCGTATACGCCAATTCAATTAGTACAATATATTTCAACAATTGCCAATGGCGGGTATCGGATGCAACCTTACATCGTTCAAAGTGTGGGGCGTACCAGTAGTGATGGTAAGCAAATCAATGTGACTTACAATAAAAAGCCTAGTGTGCAATTACGAATTCCTTGGACACAGTCAGAGTTAAATGTCGTACAAACTGGGCTTTGGCGTGTTGTTCATGGGACCAATGCATGGGGGACCGCCCATAAGCTAAAGGATATTAAACCAGCTATTTCAGCTAAAACTGGGACTGCTCAAACCTTTTATTACAATCCCAAGCATCCCAATCATAACTATAATACGGAACTGATTAATGCGACTTTTGCTGGCTATGCGCCAACAAAAAATCCTAAATTAGCGGTTGCGATTGTTTTTCCTGGACTTGATCCAGAACAAGAAGGAACATTTACTTTACAGGTAGCACGTGCGATGGTGACTAAGTATTTCCAATTGCATCGGATAAAGTAAGGAATTAGTCTAGTCAAATTTAAATAAAAATGGTAAAATATCCTAGTTAAATATTATATTTTAGGTGGTGAAAAAAGATGGCAGACAACATCATTTTAGAATGCACCGAATGTGGCGACAGAAGTTATTTATCTAAAAAGAACAAGCGTAAGCATCCGGAACGCTTAGCTTTGAAGAAGTTTTGTCCTGTTGATAGACAGGTTACCCTTCATCGTGAAACTAAGTAATTGACCAAAAGAGCAGGCTGCTAGGCCTGCTTTTTTGTATAGATTGGAAATGGGGCCTCGAAATGGATAAAAAGCAGGTACGGCGCGATCTGCGCATAGCATTAGCAAAATTTGCCGCTACCCCAGCCAAAGCCAGAGAAGACCAAGCAATATTAGCACAATTGAAAAAATCAAAATTATTGGCACAAGCTCACGCTATTGGTGTCACGGTCAGTTTACCGCTTGAAGTTGATACGTCACAATTGATTGCGACTTTATGGGAACAGGGGAAGTCAGTCTATTTGGCACGTGTGAATGCAAACGCGCGACTAGAATTTGTAAGATATCGTTATAATAGCCGTTTACGTCCTACCAAAATGGGCGTCTTGGAAGTGGTTGATAAGGCAGCTGAAATTAAGAATGATTTAGATTTGATTATTGTCCCAGGACTAGCCTATGATTTGCAGCAGCACTACCGTCTTGGGTTTGGTGGTGGTTATTACGATCGCTTTTTAGCAGTACATCCAGGAATTAAAACGGTTAGCTTGGTCAATCAGGTCATGGCGTTTCAAAAGTCTACGTGGCCAGTTGAGTCATTCGATATACCAGTACAAACTTTAATTACACCCACTGCTATTTTAGGTGATAATCATGAATAAAGCACAATTATCACGGACTTATATGACTACTGGAATTGTAGCGGTATTATTTATTATCTTTTTAGCTGAGACTATCGCTGGCGGATCTAGCAATTCCGTGGTCCTTTATCGATTTGGTGCGATGAACAACTATATTGTTGTATCGGCGGGACAATGGTGGCGACTATTTACGGCGCAATTTTTGCATATTGGGCTGATGCATTTAGTTTCCAACGTAGTCTTTATTTATTATCTCGGCCAACTATTAGAGCAGCTGTTTGGGCATTGGCGTTTTTTAACCCTCTATTTGCTAGCTGGGATTGGTGGCAACTTATTAAGCCTAGCTTTTGGCAGTGATAATACCATTAGTGCAGGCGCCTCAACGGCTTTGTTTGGATTACTGGGAGCAATGCTGGCCATGAGCTGGCATAATCGGCAAAATCCCTACAGTCGCTTTTTAGGCCGCCAAGCATTCATGTTAGTTGCCATTAATCTTATTTTGGATGTGTTTATTAGTGGCATCGATATCATGGGTCACATCGGCGGTGTGATTACGGGCTTCCTGCTCGCTATTCTGCTAGGAAGTCGTGAGCTCGCGAGTTGGCCACGTAAAGCTCGGGTAGTGGCAGCTGCTTTGCTGATTTTTTATGTGGTGGTAACCGTTAGAATTGGCATGGTGATTTCATACTAATGAGAACATTATATGATGTACAGCAATTACTCGAGAAGTATGGGGTACTCGTTCACGTCGGTAAAAGAATCTGGGATATTGAGTTAATGGCACTGGAACTCGATCGGGTCTATCAGGCGGGGTTACTTGATAAAAAGACGTATTTATTGGCAAAAATGGTTTTGACTCATGAATACGAATTAGAGTTACATTCTGGAAAATGATAGTCAAGCAGTCAGTTTAGCGTTATCATACTTTGAGGTACTATCAGGAAGGATTTTTGTAATGTCGAATGTTTTAATTATTATTGACCTTGTCTTACTGGTTATTATTTTGTTGATGGGTGGTTTCTGGTTGTTCAATCGCATTACGGCAAAATCAATCGGTGGCGAATTGACCAATGAAACGTTTAAAGCCGGGATGCATAAGGCGCAAATCGTTGATTTGCGTGAGACGGCTCCTTTTAAACGTAAACATATTGAGGGTGCTAGAAATTTTCCTTATGCGATGCTCAAATATAAGTACCAGGACTTGCGGTTAGATCTGCCGGTTTTCCTCTATTCTGATTCGTTGACTGTGACCTTGCGTGCGGCACGTTTTTTGAAAAAGAAGGGTTTTGGCTCAATCCATTATTTGAAGCAAGGAATGGAAAATTGGGATGGTCGAACGAAGACCTCTAAATATTAAATAGAAGCACGTTTAGGTAGCTAAATGCGCTTTTTTTATCTTTTAATTGAAACTAGTCAAAGCAAGACGGAGTTAATCAAATGCAAAAATTATTGGTCATTGTAGGACCAACAGCTATCGGTAAGACCACTACTGCGATTCAATTGTCGCAAGTGCTGGGAACTGAAATTGTCTCAGGTGACTCAATGCAAGTTTATCGCGAGGTGGCGATCGGGACGGCCAAGCCAACCGCCGCTGAACAACGTGCCTGTCCCCATTATTTACTAGATACACGTTCAATTTTTGAACCTTATTCAGTTAAAGCTTTTGTTGATGATGCGACACAGGCGATTAGTCAAATTGCTAGTCAAAGAAAATTACCCATGTTAGTGGGTGGGACTGGTTTATACGTACGCGCACTGGTCAATAAATTACAACTTGGGGAAAAAGAACCAATTAACTCCGGTACTGAACCTAAATGGGAAGCCTTACTTTCAGAAGTGGGACCGCAGCGAGTGTGGAAACAGCTGGCGGCAGTTGATCCAGCTGCCGCTGCTAAAATTCCCATTGCCAATAGTCGACGTGTTCTTAGAGCTCTCAGTGTTATCGATCGAACGGGTCAGAAGTTTTCAGAGCAGCAGGCAGATATTCAACCACGATATGATTATTTAATTATTGGCTTAGCAAGTGATCGGCAACTGATTTATGACCGGATTAATGCCCGAGTAGATTTAATGATGAAGCAAGGCTTACTGACTGAGGCACAGCAGGTTTATGAACAGCGTTCACGCACCTATCAGCTCAAGCAAGCAATCGGCTACAAGGAATTCTTCCCATACTTTGCGGGTACGAGTGATTTAGCAACTTGTGTTGCCCGCGTAAAAACTGCTTCGCGCCGTTATGCTAAACGCCAACTGACTTATTTCAAGCATCAATTACCCGTGACGTGGTTCGACCCGTTAACGGATGCCAACTGTCAAACTGAAATTATCCAGAAAGTGAAGGCATGGTTACATGCATAATTTACCTACAGCACTACAAATTATCGTAGCGCGTCTTGAACGCAAGATTGCACCACGGCTAGCAGAACTCGACCACCAGGCATTAGCCAACGAGGCCAAGGTATTAGCGGCTTTTCAGGCGGAGCAAGTCGCTGAGAGCGACTTAATTGGTAGTACGGGATATGGGACCAATGATGAAGGCCGTGATAAATTGGATCGAATCTGGGCCCGTATCTTTAAAACTGAGGATGCCTTAGTACGGTCACAATTTGTATCCGGAACGCACACGATAGCAACTGCGATGAGCGGCAATTTGTTGCCAGGGGATGAGTTGATTTACCTAACCGGGATGCCGTATGATACCTTGCAACAGGTGATTGGAATTGCCGGTCATCAGCCCGGCAGTCTGAAAGATTATGGGATTCAATTTGATTATGTGCCGTTAAAGGATGACGCGGTTGATATTGATCGTGTGCAGCAAGTTGTCACTGTCAGTCAGCCTAAAATGGTCGTGATACAGCGTTCACGGGGATATGCGACTAGGCCCAGTCTTACTGTAAACGCAATTCGCGAACTGATTGCACTGGTTCGGCGGGCTTCACCGCAAACAATTATTTTAATTGATAATTGTTATGGCGAGTTTTCAGAGCTACATGAGCCTACGGAATACGGTGCGGATTTGATGGCGGGATCCTTAATCAAAAATGGTGGCGGTGGCTATGCCAAAACTGGTGGCTACATAGTCGGAAAGCATAAATTGATTGAACGTGCCGCCAATCGTTTAACATGTGCCGGCATTGGTCGTGAGGAAGGGGCTAGCCTTGGCAATAATCGAGATTATTATCAAGGTCTCTTTGTAGCACCCGAAATTACTGCCAATGCTATCAAGGGTGCGGTTTATACCGCGGCCTTACTAGCTGAAGTGGGCGAAACAGTCTCGCCACGGTGGAACGAAGCAAGAACGGATTTGATTCAGACGGTAGTCTTTAACGACCGGGCCAAGATGATTAAATTTGCACAAGTGTTGCAACAGAATTCTCCCGTAAATGCCTTTGTAGAACCTATTCCTAGCAATCAAGATGGTTATGAAGATCAGATTATTATGGCTGGTGGCACATTTGTTAATGGTGCTACCATGGAATTTTCGGGAGATGGTCCACTCAGACCACCGTACGCCTTGTATTTACAAGGCGGTTTGACTTTTGCGCATATTAAATTGGCAATCACGAACACTGTCGCCAAACTTTACTTTAATAGCTAGTTTCAATGAACGATATGTTCTCATGCAAGTGCTGCGAAAAAAGTTTAAAAATTCGCTTTTTTTTACTATACCAATTTGACAAATGACAGATGCTTTGCTATTGTATGATACAGTTCTTAGAGATAAATAAGCGACTCTATGGGGACTATACCAATATTATTATATTTGCGATTTAATAGGGGTCAAAGATGAGTAAACAATATGGTGCAGCAGACATTCGCGAGAGTGTCAAGAAAAATAACGTTCGTTTTTTGCGGTTAGCTTTTACCGATGTTAATGGTCGGATGAAAACCGTTGAAGTACCAACGAGTGAGCTTGAAAAGGTCTTACACAATGAGACCCGATTTGATGGCTCTTCAATTGATGGGTTTGTGAGGATTGAAGAGAGCGACATGGTGTTATATCCAGACCTCTCAACTTGGATGGTTTTACCTTGGGTAGATGCATCTGGTGCTCGCATTGGTCGTTTGACTTGTTCTGTTCATAAGACTAATGGTGAGGCTTTTGAAGGTGACCCTCGGAATAATCTGAAACGGGTCTTAGGTGAAATGAAGAAGGCTGGCTTTAGTGCCTTTAACGTTGGTTTTGAAGCTGAATTCCATCTCTTTAAATTAGGAGCAGATGGCGAATGGACCACTGAAGTGCCAGATCATGCTTCCTACTTTGATATGACCTCAGATGATGAAGGTGCGCGCTGCCGCCGTGATATCGTGGAAACTTTGGAAAGCGTTGGGTTTGAAGTTGAAGCTGCTCACCATGAAGTTGGTGAGGGTCAACAAGAAATCGACTTCAAGTTTGATGATGCCTTAAAGACGGCTGATCGTGTGCAAACTTTCAAGATGGTGGTACGTGAAGTTGCACGTAAGCACGGCTTGTTTGCAACTTTTATGCCAAAGCCACTTGCTGGTAAAGCAGGAAACGGGATGCATACAAACATGTCTTTGTTAAACGATGGCAAGAATGCCTTTTATGATGCTTCAAGCAGTAATCGTTTATCTGCCACGGCACGTTACTTCTTGAATGGGATTTTGACTCATGCCCGTGCGATTACGGCTATTGGTAACCCAACGGTAAACTCTTATAAACGATTAATTCCCGGCTTTGAAGCACCAGTCTATATTTCTTGGGCAACTAAAAACCGTTCGCCGTTAGTTAGAATTCCCGATGCCGATGAAATTGGCACGCGATTAGAAATGCGTTCAGCTGATCCAACCGCTAATCCCTATCTCTTATTGGCAGTTGCTTTGACAGCTGGTCTTGACGGGATTAAGCAGGCTAAAGAACCAATGGCACCGGTTACTTCTAACGTCTTTGAAATGTCACCAGCAGAACGTGATGAGCGTGGGATTAAGCCATTACCGACGACATTGCATAACGCGATTAAGGCATTTGAAGCGGATGGATTAATGGAAGCAGCGCTGGGCAAACATTTGACTGAGAGCTACATTAAATCGAAGTCTCTTGAATGGTCTCAATATGCGCAAAGTGTTTCAGATTGGGAACGTCATCAATATATGGCTTATTAAGCTTAAGAATCTTTGCAGGAAAGTGTCTTGTTCAGCTGAATGAGACGCTTTTTTGTTGCCTAAGTGATTTTCTTATCTAAAAAGGTCTAAAATAGATAACTTAGGAGGAAAGCGTGATTAAATGAAAGAAAAGAAGACCGTTTATTCTAAGGACGTTTTGCTTGTCATGGCCGCGTCATTCTTGTTTATGTTTGGCACCATGTTTATTACCCCGTTGATTAATGGGTATGCAAAAGGACTAGGTGCGAGTGCCAGCTTTGCCGGCTGGATTGTTGGGATTATGAGTGTTGCTGCGATGCTTTTGCGTCCAGCAGCTGGTAATTTAACAGACCGATTTTCTAAATTTAAACTGTCCCTAATCGGTGGTATCTTGATTTTAATTGGGATTCTGGGTTATGTTTTTACTCCAAATAGTCAGCTGTTATTACTGTTTCGCTTGATTAACGGTACCGGGTATGTGCTATGTACGGTCTGCATGACAACCTGGTTAGCCTTCTTAGTCCCGAGGTCGCATGTTGGCGAAGCAATGGGTTTTTATGGTCTCATGAATGCTCTAGCAATGGCAATGGCGCCAGCTATTTCTATTAATTTGTATCAAAAAATTGGTTATCGCCGGGCCATTATGATTGCGGCTGTCGCTGCTTTATTAATGGTCATTGCTATCCAGTTTGTGGGTGACCATGCATTACCGCGGCCACGACCGGCACAATTTAAGCATCACTTCAAGTTGATTGAACTTAACGCGCTACCGGTAGCATTACTAACGGCACTCTTTGCGATTCCGTACTTCACGACTCAGGCCGATATTGTCACTTATGCGCGGCAAGCTGACCGCAAAGTCACCGTTGGGGCGTTTTTCTTAATTTATGCGATCGTTTTATTAATTATCCGACTAGGCCTTAAACGTTATTTTGATAGTGTGCGCTTCGGCATCTGGTTCTGGTTAGCCACGATTTCAATGGCTATTTGCATTAGTTTATTAGCTAGCATGGAAAATGATTGGGAAATGGCAGGCGCGGCTGTCTTTTTGGCGTTGGGTTACGGTGTTATTTACTCTGTCCTGCAATCAACGGCGCTATTATTATCACCAATTGATGAACAGGGACTTGCTAGCAGTACTTTTTATCTAGGGCTTGATATTGGGATGGCACTGGGACCAATTCTTGGTGGGATGGTTGATGCGCTCTTACCGATTCGTGACTTTTACTGGGTTGAATGGCTCTTATTACCGCTGATGATTTTAGTTTATTTGATTTGGCGGCGCCCATTAAACGCCGCTATTTACCGGCACTAAACTGATGTGGAAAATTAAATAAAGCTTACAAAGAGGAAGCAATATTATGGATGTCGCGACTGCAGTCAGTCGGCGTCACTCGGTTCGGGTCTTTGATTCACGGCCAGTGGCACTTGAATTAGTCAAAAAAATCATTTGCCAAGCGCAACGGACGCCATCGTGGGTGGATTCACAGCCTTGGAAAGTTTATTTGGCCGCTGGGAAAAGTTTACAGCGGATCCGTCGTGCCCATCTAGCCAATTCAGCTACAGCTGGTGGTGAATCCGATTGGCCTACTTGGCATCGGGAACGCTGGAATATTTTTCCGCGGACTCAGATGGCTCATCTCACTGCCGACCGTGAACAATATTTGAGTGCGGCAGAGCGGACCGCTTGGCCAGAAATGCAACATCAGTTGTACCAGGCTCCGGTGGTTTTATATTTAACAATTCCTAAGCAATCACCGAATTGGTCAATTTTTGATTTAGGTGCTTTTGGACAAACCATTATGCTATTGGCACAGGCTGAGGGGCTAGGAAGTATGGTCGCATATGAATTCGTCCGGTTCCCCAAAGAGCTACGTAACATTCTTACCATCCCGGATGACGAAGCCATCGCGATTGGAATTGGACTAGGTTATGAAGCCAAGCATCATTTTAATACCTATCATTCTTCTAGGTTACCAATTGACCAGGTATTAAAAATAAATGATTAAGACGGTGCAAGCGCTAGCAATAAAGAGTAAACTAATATGTATCAAAGTTGGATTTAAATTTGTATATAAGCATTTATGAAGAAGGAATTATTACAGGATGAATGTAGAAAAAAGTTTTGAAGTATGGCTTAAAGCACCGCAGTTGCCCCCTTATCTTCACCAGCAATTGGTCGAATTGGGCAAGAATCCCAAGTGGGTTGCTGATGCGTTCGGAACGGATATTGATTTTGGGACAGCCGGGATGCGTGGCTTATTAGAGCCAGGGACTAATCGCATCAATGTTGTGACGGTTGGCCGGGTAACAGAAGGGCTGGCTCAATTGATGGAAGAAGCTGGTCCAACGGCTAAAGCAGCTGGGGTGGTCATCTCATTTGATTCGCGTTATTATTCTGAAGACTTTGCTAAGCTGGCTGCCCAAATACTGGGTCATCATGGCATTAAAGTATACTTGTTCGACTCATTGCGGCCGACACCAGAGCTATCTTTTGCTATTCGCCATCTAGGAACTTATGCGGGGATTATGGTTACCGCTTCACATAATGCCAAACAATATAACGGCTATAAAATTTATGGTCATGATGGTGCGCAAATGGCACCTGAGGCTGCCGCGGTTGTGGTTGCAAGTGCCCAGCAGGTAGCGGATCCACTAGCCATTGCGAAAACGGATATTCAAGCTTTACGGGCGAGTGGGCAGCTACAGTTAATTGGTGAAGATGTCGATGAAGCTTACTTAACGGCATTGAAGACGATTAATGTGAACCATGAACTAATTCATGATATGGCGGATCAGTTGAAGATTGTTTATACGCCAGTCCATGGGACGGGCAAGATGATTTATGATCGTGCTTTTCGGTTAGGTGGTTTTAAAAACTTTACGATTGTTCCAAGTCAAGCCATTATGGATCCCGAGTTCCCTACAACTATCAAGCCTAATCCGGAATACCGTGATGTGTTTGATGAAGGCGTTAAGGTGGCCAACCGGATTGGCGCAGATATTATTGTCGCCACTGACCCTGATGCTGACCGATTAGGTGCAGCGGTTCGTAAACCTAATGGCGATTTTCAGGTGCTGACTGGTAACCAGATTGCTACGCTGATTAGTAACTATTTGTTAACAAATCTGAAGCAATCAGGTCAGCTAGATGGACATTATGAATTGATTACTTCCATCGTCTCAAGCGCGTTACCATTCAAGATTGCCAAGAGTTATGGGATTCAAACCAAGTATGTTTTGACTGGTTTTAAGTATATTGGTGAAGAAATTGATCGCTTAAAGACGCAACATGCAGGTAAGTTTTTGATGGGGTTTGAAGAAAGCTACGGTTATCTGTTTAAGACCTTCAATCGTGATAAAGATGCTATGCAAGGTGCTTTAATGTTCTTTGAAGTGGCAGCTTACTACGCTTCACGTGAAATGTCAGTCTTTGATGGTTTACATGAAATCTGGGATAAGTACGGTAGTTCATGTGAAATTACGAAGGCGATTGAGATGCCCGGTCTTGATGGTCAAAAACGGATGCAGCAAGTGATGAGCCAGTTGCGTCAAGATCAACTGACTCGCCTAAATGGGCAGCAGGTGCTGAAGACTGAAGACTTTGGCGAGCAGACGGTGACCACTGCTGCTGGTAGTGAACCATTGACAGGATTTCCTAAGTCAAATGTCCTGAAGTACTTTTTAGATGATGAGACTTGGGTTGCTTTACGACCTTCAGGCACGGAACCAGTAATTAAGGCCTATGTTGGCACCTTAGCGGTGGATTACGAGACGGCCAAGGCAAAAGCCGAAACGTATCACCAAGCAATTAGTAATTTACTTGGCTTGTAAGACTAAAAAAGAGCGAAAGTGCGTTCGATGTAGTAAAATATTAGGTATTAACCAAAGTGGACGATTTGTCCACTTTTTTTACGAGGTAAAAAGATGATTAGACGCCAAAAAAATCGCCATTTTGAATTAGTATCTAAATATCAGCCTGCGGGTGACCAGGAACAAGCCATCGATAAGCTGACGGCTGGGTTTAACCACGGCTATCGCGAACAGATTTTAGAAGGGGCCACTGGAACAGGGAAAACCTTCACCATGGCCAATATTATTGCCAAATTAAATAAACCAACACTAGTGCTCACTCACAATAAGACCTTGGTAGGTCAGCTATATAGTGAATTTAAGGAGTTTTTTCCTAAAAATGCGGTAGAGTATTTTGTTTCTTACTATGATTACTACCAACCAGAGGCCTATGTGCCGCAATCAGACACCTATATTGAAAAGGATTCAGCCATTAATGATGAGATTGACCAATTGCGAAATGCTACGACCTCAGCCTTAATGGAACGTAATGATGTGGTCGTGGTTGCCTCAGTTTCCTGTATTTATGGGCTGGGTGATCCGCATGAGTATGCGGCCAGCGTGATTACACTACACCAGGGTGAAGAATATGGGCGTAACACACTTTTGCGTGATTTGGTTAATATTCAATATGATCGCAATGACCTTGATTTTCAGCGGGGATGTTTTCGAGTTCGCGGGGATGTGATAGAAATTTTCCCAGCTGGAAACTCGAATCGGGCTTATCGCGTTGAATTCTTTGGTGATGAGATTGATCGGATTGTCGAAATTGATTCATTAACGGGTGAGATTATTGGTGAGCATGAAGTAGTTTCACTTTTTCCAGCGACGCACTTCATGACTAATGATGAACAGTTAAAGCGTGCACTAAAGAAAATTTCACAGGAATTGTCGGTTCAGGTCAAAGACTTTGAAGGTAAAGGTAAGTTACTCGAAGCACAACGGATTAAACAACGGACGACCTATGATATGGAAATGATGGGTGAGGTTGGTTATACGAACGGCATCGAAAATTATTCTCGTCATATGGAAAATCGTAAAGCGGGCGAGCCACCGTACACATTACTTGATTTCTTCCCGGACGATTTTTTGATTTTGATTGATGAAAGTCATGCCACAATTCCTGAATTACGCGCAATGTATAATGGTGACCGCCACCGTAAGCAGACTTTAATTGATTATGGCTTTCGTTTGCCTTCTGCGTTAGACAATCGACCGCTAACACTGGCTGAATTTGAAAAACATGTGCATCAAATACTCTATGTGTCGGCCACGCCTGGCGATTATGAATTGTCACGCACGTCTCATTTAGCTGAGCAGATTATTCGTCCTACGGGATTACTGGATCCGAAGGTTAAAGTTCATCCGATTGAGGGACAAATTGACGACCTTGTTGGTGAGATTAATGCCCGGATTGCCAAGAATGAGCGTGTCTTTGTGACCACACTAACTAAAAAAATGGCCGAAGATTTTACCGATTACTTGAAAGATCTAGGCATTAAGGTCAATTATCTCCATTCCGACATTAAAACACTTGAACGAATGCAGATTCTGCGGGATTTGCGGCTGGGAAAATACGATGTGTTAGTTGGAATTAACCTCTTGCGTGAGGGGATTGATGTTCCAGAAGTTTCACTTGTAGCGATTCTAGATGCTGATAAAGAGGGGTTCTTGCGTTCTTATCGGCCACTAGTACAGATGATGGGACGGACTGCTCGTAATCAAAATGGTGAGGTCATTATGTATGCTGATCGAATCACTGATTCAATGGCGCAAGCGATGAAAGCGACGGATCGGCGGCGAAAATTACAACAAGCATTTAATCTTAAACACCACATGACTCCTAAGACCATTATTAAGCCAATTAGAGCGGCAATTTCAGCCTTGAAGCAGACTGATGATGCAGCTAAGCCGACAGATAGCTTAGCTGATTTAAACTTTGACGAGCTGACTAAAAAGCAAAAACAAGCCATGCTCAAGAATTTACGGGGACAAATGCAAGATGCTGCTAAGCGGCTTGACTTTGAAGCTGCGGCACAATTGCGTGACGCTTTAATGGAACTGCAAAATAGTGTGAGGGCACCTAAGACAAAAAAGGGGAGTACATTTAATGGCAAATAATCAAATTGTGATTCGTGGTGCGCGTGAGCACAACTTAAAAGCAGTTAATCTAACGATTCCTAAGAACAAATTGGTGGTAGTGACCGGTTTGTCTGGTTCTGGTAAATCTAGTTTGGCTTTTGATACGCTCTATGCAGAAGGTCGTCGGCGCTACGTCCAAAGTTTATCGAGCTATGCGAGACAATTTTTAGGACAAATGGATAAGCCAGCAGTCGATTCAATTGAAGGCCTTAATCCAGCTATTTCAATTGACCAGAAGACGACCTCTCATAATCCCCGTTCAACCGTGGGAACTGTCACAGAAATTAATGATTATTTACGCCTTCTTTGGGCTCGGGTGGGTCGTCCCATTTGTCCCAATGACGGTACGGTAATTGAACGCCAATCGGTCGATCAAATGGTTGATCGCGTAATGGCTTTGCCTGACCGGACTAAGATTCAAGTACTCTCACCCGTTATTCGTGCTAAGCGTGGGGAGCATAAAGAGGTCTTCAAGCGGGTTCAACAAGCCGGATATGTGCGTGTCCTAGTGGATGGGGCCATGCATGAGATTAGTGATGAGTTTTCATTAGCTAAAAATAAAAAACATACCATCGAGATTGTGGTTGATCGCCTCATTATGAAGAACTCAATTCGCTCTCGGCTATTTGATTCAGTTGAAGCTGCACTGCGGCTATCTGGCGGTTACATGAAATTGGATGTCGTGGGGCAAGAACCACTTAATTTTTCTGAATTTTATGCTTGTCCGTTGTGTGGCTTTACGGTCGGTGAACTTGAACCACGCCTCTTCTCCTTTAATGCGCCGTTTGGTGCTTGTCCAGATTGTAGTGGGCTCGGGATGAAGTTAGCAGTGGATGTTGATTTGGTGATTCCTGATACCAGCAAGAGTTTGCGTCAGGGTGCGTTAGCGCCTTGGAAGACGTCTAAATATTATAACAGCATCCTTGAGCAGGCGTGTGAAACACTGAAAATTCCACTTGATAAGCCATTTGCGCAATTAACCAAAGCACAGCAGGAGACTATTTTGCATGGCTCGAACAAGCCGGTACATTTTCATGTATCTGGTGATTTTGGCGTCAATGATACGACGGTGCCATTTGAAGGGATTATTGCCAATATTAACCGGCGGTATCAGCACCCGATGTCAAAATTTATGCGTGATGTGATTGGTAAATATATGACCGAATTGACTTGTGAAACTTGCCAGGGAAGACGGTTAAATGAAAAAGCATTAGCAGTCAAAGTCGCTGGGCAGGATATTGCAGCAGTGTCTGATTTACCAATTGCACGTGCTTTGGACTTCTTTAAGAAGCTCAATTTTGATTCTCAGCGGGCCTTGATTGCTAAACCAATCTTAAAAGAAGTCCGTGATCGCTTGTCTTTCCTAGTATCAGTAGGATTGGATTATTTAACGTTATCACGGTCAGCTAATACTTTATCTGGTGGCGAGGCACAGCGAATTCGCTTGGCGACCCAAATTGGGTCTAACTTGTCAGGCGTTATGTATGTGTTAGACGAGCCATCAATTGGCTTGCACCAACGTGACAATGCACGACTAATTAGATCGTTGCAACAGATGCGTGATTTGGGTAACTCATTAATTGTGGTTGAACATGACGACGAAACCATGCGTAGTGCCGATTATTTGATTGATATGGGGCCTGGTGCAGGTGTTTATGGTGGCTACGTCACCGCTGCAGGAACGCCAGCTGAAGTAATGGCTAATCCGCGTTCGTTGACTGGTCAGTATTTAGCTGGTAAAAAATTTGTGCCGGTGCCGCTGAAGCGGCGGCGTGGCAATGGTCATAAGATTACGATTACAGGTGCCCAAGCGAATAACCTTAAAAACTTAACGGTTGATTTTCCTTTAGGAAAATTCGTAGTCGTTACCGGTGTTTCGGGTTCGGGCAAGTCTACCTTGGTCAATCGTATTTTGAAGCGTGCGTTAGCCCAAAAGTTAAATCATAATTCGGAAAAGCCTGGTAAGTATCGTACGATTAAGGGTTATCAGACGGTTGAAAAAATTATCGATATTGACCAGAGCCCGATTGGCCGTACCCCACGTTCCAATCCTGCTACTTATACGAGCGTATTTGATGATATTCGGACACTTTTTGCGCAAACTAATGAAGCGAAGGTTCATGGGTATACTAAGGCACGCTTTTCATTCAATGTGAAGGGTGGCCGCTGTGAAGCTTGTCATGGTGATGGCATCATTAAAATTGAGATGAACTTTTTACCTGATGTTTATGTTCCTTGCAAGGTATGTCATGGGGCGAGATACAATTCAGAAACCCTAGCTGTTACCTACCGCGAAAAGAATATTTCCCAAGTGCTCAAGATGACGATTGCACAAGCCACTGAATTCTTTCAAAACATCCCCAAGATTGCGCGCAAATTGCAGACAATTGTTGATGTCGGCTTAGGCTATGTACAATTAGGCCAATCGGCTACGACCTTATCTGGTGGTGAGGCGCAACGGATGAAACTCGCAGCTGAGCTGCAGAAATTATCCACCGGTAAAAATTTCTATATTTTAGATGAACCGACTACTGGGCTCCATACGGACGATATTAAACATTTACTTGAAGTTTTGCAGCGGCTGGTGGATGAGGGAAATACCGTACTCGTCATTGAACATAATCTTGATGTAATTAAGAATGCGGACTGGTTGATTGATTTAGGCCCTGAGGGCGGCGAGCGTGGCGGTGAAATCGTGGCGACTGGTACCCCAGAAAAAGTTGCAGAAGTCGCTGCTAGTTACACTGGGCAATACTTAAAACCTGTTTTAGCACGAGACCATGCGTTAACGCTGCAGGCACAAACTAACCGCAAGTCACATAAATGAAACACCCGGTATGCTATAATAGATAGTAGGGAGAGGTGAGCTGATGGACACCGTAAAACAATTGCTGGTTGTGACAGGGATGAGTGGTGCCGGTAAGACGGTTGCTGCTCATGCCTTGGAGGATGTTGGCTATTATGTGGTTGATAATTTACCACCAAAGTTACTTGGTAATTTTTGGGATTTAATGGCTAGTTCTGATGATTTTAGTCAGGCAGCGGTGATCATTGATCTGAGGTCAAAATCATTTTATAAAACTTTGCTAGAGGAAATTAATTCACTGGAAGATAACGGCCAAGTTAGAGCAACCGTTCTATTTTTAGATTGTTCTGATGACACACTGGTGGCGCGCTATAAGGAAACCAGGCGACTGCCACCACTGGCTAATAATGGTCGCTTGCTTGACGGGATTGAAGAAGAACGCAAGATTGTTTCGGGCATTAAAAATCGTAGTAATTTTGTTATTGATACGTCTCGCTTGTCCGCCAAAGAATTAAAACAGCGGATTATGACTGATTTTTCGGAGCAACCCCATCAACCTTTTAAAATTGAAGTGATGTCATTTGGATTTAAGTACGGGATGCCAATTGATGCCGATATGGTCGTGGATGTGCGTTTCCTGCCGAATCCGTTCTATATTCCGGCTTTGCGTCCATTTACTGGCCTGGACAAGAAAGTCTTTAATTATGTGATGGACAAGCCAGTCACCAAAGTGTTTTATCAGAAACTCTTAGATCTCTTAAAAACAGCCATCCCTGGCTATGTCAAAGAAGGAAAAGAAAAGCTAACCATTGCGATTGGTTGTACCGGTGGTCAACATCGCAGTGTTTCCATAGCGCAACAATTAGCGCGTGACTTAGCTAAAGATTACCCGGTTGATATGACTCATCGGGAAATTAGTCGCTATATTAGAAAATAACATAGGTGAAACAATGTCTTATGGTGAAAATCGAATTGTTCGGGTAATCAAAGGACGTCGCCCCCGCGTGGTAGTCATTGGCGGTGGGACTGGATTGCCAGTCATTTTAAATGCCCTGAAGGATCAAAATGCCGAAATTGCTGCAATTGTAACGGTCTCAGATGATGGCGGTTCATCTGGTGCCATTCGCAATTTTATTAACGTCGTCCCACCTGGTGATATTCGGAATGTCTTGGTCTCACTTAGTGATATGTCACGGGAACAGAAGGATATTTTCCAGTATCGATTTGAATCCAACGATTCTTTCTTTGCCGGTCATGCCATTGGCAATTTGATTATTGCGGCCTTAAATGAAATGCACGGCAATATTTTTGAGGCAGTCCAAACCCTTTCAAAGATGATGCATGTTGATGGTAACGTGTTCCCAGCCTCGAATGAGCCACTTACCTTGCATGCCGAATTTGTTGATGGGACGATTGAGCATGGCGAAACTGAAATTACCAGCAAGGATAAACGGATTAAACGTGTCTGGGTGACGAATACTGAGTCGGGCAAAGCCCCTAATTCGGTCACACCAGTGCTAGCTGCGATTATGCAAGCTGATGCGGTGGTGCTCGGACCGGGGAGCTTATTTACTTCGATTTTACCTAACCTGATGATTCCAGAATTAGGTCAGGCGGTCAGAGAAACGCCAGCCGAGGTAATTTATATTTGTAATATTATGACCCAGCTGGGCGAAACGGATCATTTTACTGATGCTGAACATGTGCGGGTGATTAATGATCATTTAGGTGGTCACTATATTGATACAGCTCTTGTGAATGGGGCAAAAATTGATATGGCTAAGTTCCATCCTGAAGATTATGATGCCTATTTGGAGCCAGTTCGCAATGACTTCAAGGGCTTGCGTGCGCAAGATTGCCGTGTGATTACCGCTGATTTTATTGATCAGCATAGTGGTCTGGTGTTCCATGATGGTAAGAAGGTTGCTAAAGAGATTATCAATTTAGCTTTAGCAGCGATGTCATGTAAGAGGAATAAGTAAAGCAGATGGCAAGTTATGCGAGTGATGTTAAGAAAGAGCTTACCTCATTAGAGGTGCATGCTGAGCATGCCAAGGCAGAATTAGCGGCCTTTTTAAGAATGAACGGGGTTCTAAATTTACATGATCATCAAGTGAGCCTGGATATTATTACGGAAAATCCCGCCATTGCCCGCCGTATTTTTTCATTGCTTAAGATTGCTTATCATGCCGAACCCTTGCTAATTGTTTCGCGCAAAATGAAACTGAAGAAAAATAATCAATACCTAGTACGGCTGCGACAGAATGTTCATCAAATTTTAGTCGATTTGGAAATATGGGATGCAACCGTCGGATTTAATACGCGTATTCCACAAAAAATTATGACCAGTCGCCAGCGTGCGATGTCATATTTGCGCGGTGCTTTTCTAGCAGGGGGTAGTGTTAACAATCCCGCTACTAGTCGCTATCATTTGGAAATTTATTCAACGTATGAGGACCATAATCAAGATTTGGCAACGCTGATGAACCAGTATTTTTATCTTAATGCTAAAACCACTCAGCGGCGTCGAGGTTATATCGCTTATCTGAAGGAAGCTGAGAAGATAGGTGACTTCTTACATGTGGTTGGTGCTCTGAATGCAATGTTGGCGTTCGAAGATTTACGAATTATGCGAGATATGCGTAATTCAGTTAACCGACTAGTTAATTGTGATACTGCTAATTTACGTAAAACGGCTACTGCGGCTGCTAAACAAGTCGAGGATATTCAACTCATTGCGCGTGAGCAGGGATTGGATGAGTTACCTGAAAAATTGGCACAACTAGCACGCTTTCGCGTGGCCCATCCCGAGTTATCGCTTAAGGAAGTAGCTGACGAGGTGCCAGACGGGCCCATTTCCAAAAGCGGCATTAATCATCGTTTTCAAAAATTAAAAGAGTTGGCCGATATGTATCGCCCCAATCAAAAAGACTAGCCTTCAGGCTAGTCTTTTTGATGTTAATTGCTGACTGTGTTATTTTCTTTTGTTGACTAAGATATCGTCAATTAAGCCATAATCTTTGGCTTCTTGCGCAGTCATATAGTTATCACGTTCCGTATCTTTTTGAATTTTGGCGAGTGGCTGACCAGTTGTTTCATGTAAAATCTGGTTAATATCACGACGACTCTTTAAGATTTGGGTGGCAGCGATTTGAATATCAGTTTGTTGACCCTGAGCACCACCTAGTGGTTGGTGAATTAAAACCGTTGAATTTGGCAATGCAAACCGTTTACCCTTGGCACCAACAGTTAGTAAAATGGATGCCATGGAAGCGGCCATCCCAATGGCAATCGTTGAAACATCTGATTTGATAAAGTTCATCGTATCCATGATGGCTAAGCCAGAAGTAATCACACCACCAGGTGAGTTAATGTATAATGAAATGTCTTTAGTATTATCTTGGGCATCTAAGAACAACAATTGGGCGATAATTGAATTGGCCATTTGATCGTTAATTTCACCGCTCAACATAATAATTCGGTCTTTTAAAAGCCGTGAGTAAATGTCATATGCACGTTCTCCATGAGCAGTTTGCTCAATAACTGTAGGTACAAGCATTGATAAAGCCTCCTATATTTTTTAGCAGTCTAATTAGTACAGTGCTAATTATCACACGCTAAGGGAGTGATGTCAATTATTCCGTTCAAATGAGTCTGAACAACTACTAGGCTGGAAAAAGTTTGATAGATAAGTTTATCTAATTTGTCATTAATTATTAGCGTCAAGCTGTTGATAGCGCTTTTAAAAACGTGTAAAATAAGGCTGTTATTTGTAAGATGTGAGGGGTTTAATGATGACTGTATATTTTAAAGGATTTCCACAAAGTGATCGTAACGAAGACTTAAAGATGGTCAATGTTGACGAACTTGAAGAAAAAGTAAAACAGGTAATGCCTGAAGCTGCGTATTATTATATTGCGAGTGGTGCTGAGAACGAGTGGACTTGGCGGAACAACACAACCGCGTTTAATCATTTTCAGATTGTGCCACGTGCGTTAGGAAATATCGATCATCCTTCTACGGCAACTAATTTTATGGGGTTAGATTTACAAACGCCAGTAATGATTTCGCCAATTGCTTGTCACGGTATTGCACATCAAGATGCTGAAGTAGCGACAGCTTTGGGTGCGAAGGCTGCTGGTGCTTTGTTCACATCAAGTACTTATGCCAATAGGAGTGTTGAGGACATTGCGGCTGCAGCAGGAGATTCACCAAGATTTTTCCAACTTTATTTAAGCAAAGATTGGAAATTTAATGAGATGATTTTGAAGGCCGTGAAAGCAGCGGGTTACAAAGGTATCCTGCTAACGGTAGATGCACTGGTATCAGGTTATCGTGAAGCGAATTTACGAACCAACTTTACCTATCCAGTACCATTAGATTTCTTTACACGTTATTTGGGTGGCGCTGGTGAAGGTCAAAGTGTGGCGCAAATGTATGCTAGTTCTGCCCAAAAGATTGGTCCCGCTGATATTCTGAAAATAAAAGACATTGCTGGGTTACCTGTTTTTGTTAAGGGTGTTATGAGTGCTGAAGATGCTTATTTGGCACTGGGGAGTGGTGCTGATGGTATTGTGGTCACTAACCATGGCGGTCGTGAAGTGGATACGGCACCTGCTACAATTGACATGCTTCCAGAAGTTGCTCAGGCAGTAGCTGGCCGTGTTCCAATCATCTTTGATTCTGGTGTTCGTCGTGGCTCACATGTCTTTAAGGCTTTGGCATTAGGTGCCGACCTTGTTGGTATTGGTCGTCCTTATCTGTATGGCTTGGCGTTAGGTGGTCCTAAAGGTGTGGCCTCAGTGATTCGTCAGCTCAACACGGAATTGGAAATTGTGATGCAGTTAACGGGCTGCAAGACAATTGCTGATATTCGTCGTGCTGATATCCGTCATTTACCTTATACGGCAGATAATCTACCTTCAAACACTGATCCGTCAGTTCGTAAGGCTTATCCGATTACACAAGAAAATCAAATGCAGGCAGTTACAACCGATTGTGATTCCGGTGCCTCGGCTCATTAATTAGAAATAAAAAAGCGACTTAGATTTGAAGTCGCTTTTTTATTCGGGTTTCTGAGCACTCTCATGCGCAACCTGCTTTTTTTGACAAGCTGGACATAAACCATAAATCTCAACATGTGACCATTGCGAAGTATAGCCAGTTTGTTTGTTAGCTTCAGCTAACATCTGAGTTTCGACGCGGTCGGCATTTGGATATTCAACATCAGCAATTCTGCCACATTTGGCACAAATGATATGAAAATGGGGATGAGAAAAGTAGTCATAATGCGTTGAATGATCGCCATTTCGTAATTCAATCACAACACCATGTTGTTCCAATAATTTTAAAGTGTTATAGATGGTCGCTAATTTCTTACCGTCACCATGCAATTGCTGGGCAATTACTTCAACTGTAGGGTGGTTATGGTGCCTCATGAGGTAAGCCAAAATAGCGACGCGGGGTCGTGTTGCTTTCAGATTAAACTGATGCATAACCTCAGTGGCTTTAGCGATATAATCCATTAGGCAGACATGCTCCTATTTCTAACTAACTAGTTTGATTTTAGCACAAGGAGCCATTAAATACTTATTCTGAAATTGTGCTAAAATGACCCAGTAACAGTTGTGATTAAAGGCCTTTAAGATGCTAACGGATATTCGATGGGGGATGCCAAATGAAACAATTATCGATTGTCGTACCATGCTACAATGAGGCGGTTACCCTGCCTAAACTGTATCAAGAGGTGCAGCAGCAATGCCTGCCATTAGCGGTTAGGGTTGAATATGTGCTAGTGGATGATGGCTCAACTGATACCACTTTGAGCGTGATGAAAACTTTAGCAGCGAAAAATACGGCGGTTCATTATCTCTCATTTTCGCGTCATTTTGGTAAGGAAGCGGCCCTTTATGCTGGCCTGCAAACCGCAACGGGCGCTTATGTGGTGGTGATGGATGCAGATTTACAAGACCCACCGGAATTATTGCCACAGATGCTCACTAAATTGCAGTCAGGCGCTTGGGATTGTGTGGCTGCCCGGCGGACTGATCGCCGCGGTGAAGGAAAAGTACGGAGTTTTTTGAGTAACAGCTTTTATCAAGTCATTAATCACGCCTCCAAAACACAGTTCGTGTCCGGTGTGCGCGATTTTCGCATGATGACACGCCAAATGGTTGACGCTGTCTTAGCTTTGCCGGAATATACCCGCTTTTCTAAAGGAATCTTTAGTTGGGTCGGCTATCGCACCACCTATGTAAGTTATCCTAATCAGCACCGCGTAGCCGGTGAGAGCTCTTGGAATATTTGGAATCTCTTTAAATATGCCGCTGACGGTATTTTTGATTTTTCCCAACTGCCCTTAGATTTATCGGTCTGGATAGGACTAGCTAGTTTTGTGATGTCGCTGATTGGGTTATTATATATTATTTTGCGTTACGTGCTCGTTCCTGCTTCCTCAGTTTCAGGCTGGGCGTCGACAATTTGTATCATTATGCTATTTGGTGGGGTACAGCTATTATGTATTGGTATTATCGGCAAATATATTGGGAAAATTTATTTACAAGTCAAGCGTCGCCCACTTTATTTAGTGAAGGAGCGTCATTAATGAACAAGGGAGCTCCTCGAATGGTAGGAACGCCTTTTGGGGTTGTTTTTTAGAATAAAAAAGCAGCAAGTCTTAAGTGACCTGCCGCTTTTTAATAATGGGTCCCCTGGGAGTCGAACCCAGATTTCAAGAACCGGAATCTTACGTGCGATCCATTACACTAAGGACCCATGCACTTTTTACAGTATAACCAAAAAGTGGTAGTAATGCAAAGAGATTTTGACATTCGCTAAAATAATAAAAAGCGTCTTTTTAACTTGTATTTGTGAATTCAGATTGATATACTAGCAGTGTCGAATGAGAAATAGCGAGGTCTTAACATAATAGATTCTGCGTTTCTCATATATTTTTAGCCATTGTGGGACACTTTATGACACACTGGTGGACGGATAGTGTCCCATGGCAAGGAGAGCTTTCATGGAGCCAGATTTTTCCCTGATTAAAGCCCTAGTGCCTGATGTTCTAAAAATTCTTCGACAACGCTACCTTATTCTTGAGCAGATTAGTTTGGATGCCCCAGTGGGGCGAAGGACAGTGGCTCAAAAGCTGGGATTATCAGAGCGCAATGTCAGAACAGAAACTGAATATCTGACACAGTTAGAATTAATTGAAACGAAACGCTTTGGTATGTTTTTGAGTGATAAGGGCGTACAAGTTTTACAAGACGCAGCACCGGTAATGGATCGTTGGTTTAATGCCGATGCAACCGAAGTTCACCTCGCCCAAAAGCTGGGGATTGAACGCACAATTATTATTCCAGGTGATTGTGATTTGCAAGCGCGGGTTTATGAACAGATGGGTGAACAACTCAGCTCAGCACTAGATTTATTGTTGCCCTTAGGGCATTCGATTATTACAGTGCTTGGTGGGGTTGCGTTAGCTAAAGGTGCCAAAGCACTGTCACCGAAGTTAGCGAATAATCGCCATTTAGAATTTATTCCTGGCCGTGGTGCTTTGGGTGAGAATGTTGCTACCCAAAGTAACACGATTGTGCAAGCAATGGCGGCTAGAACGCATGGAACTTATAAGACCTTGTATTTACCAGAGCAAGTTTCGAGTCTCGCGTATCGTTCATTGATTCGTGAGCCAGTGATTTCTGATTTATTACAAGATATCTCACAAAGCGATGCCGTGATTCATGGAATTGGGTTAGCTCAAGACATGGCACGACGCAGGGGCTATGATTCAATTAAGCTTTCAGAGCTACGTGAGAAGCACGCAGTCACCGAATGTTTTGGGTGTTTTTTCGATGGCGAGGGCAAGATTGTGGACCGCATTACCCAGGTTGGCTTGCAGTTCGAAAATCTCAACAAAATACCCCGCATATTTGCCTTTGCGGGTGGTCATCAAAAGGCCACTGCTATTCAAGCATATATGCCCAATGCGCCTCATCAAACCTGGTTGATTACTGATGAAGGTGCCTCAAAAGTGATTTTAAGGGGGAAGTAAAGCTTCTTTTTTAAAATAAATGTTGTTTATAGTTCTTAAGGAGGACTTTAGAATATGACAGTTAAAATTGGTATTAACGGTTTCGGCCGAATTGGTCGTTTAGCTTTCCGTCGTATTATGGATTTGGGCGAAAAGTCATCAGATATTGAAGTTGTTGCTATCAACGACTTGACTACCCCAGCACTTTTAGCACATTTACTAAAATATGACTCAACTCATGGTACTTTCAACCACGAAGTTTCAGCAACCGAAGATTCAATTGTTGTTGACGGTAAGAAATACCGTGTTTACGCTGAACCACAAGCTCAAAACATTCCTTGGGTTAAAGAAAATGGCGTTGACTTTGTACTTGAATGTACTGGCTTTTACACTTCAAAAGCTAAGTCACAAGCTCACCTTGACGCTGGTGCAAAGCGTGTCTTGATTTCAGCACCTGCTGGCAACGACTTAAAGACGATTGTTTACTCAGTAAACGAAAACACTTTGACTGCTGATGATAAGATTGTTTCAGCTGGTTCATGTACTACCAACTCATTAGCACCTATGGCTAATGCTTTGAACAAAGAATTTGGTATTGAAGTTGGTACCATGACTACTATCCATGCCTTTACTTCAACTCAAATGGTTTTGGATGGCCCAGTTCGTGGTGGTAACCTTCGTGCTGCTCGTACCGCTTCATCAAACATTATCCCTCATTCAACTGGTGCTGCTAAGGCCATTGGTCTTGTTATCCCAGAATTGAACGGCAAATTGAATGGTCACGCACAACGTGTTCCAGTTGTTGACGGTTCAGAAACTGAATTAATTACTATCTTAAACAAGAAAGTAACTGCTGACGAAGTTAACGAAGCTATGAAGAAGTACGAAAGTGCCTCATTTGCTTACAACGCTGACTCAATCGTTTCAGGCGATGTTCTTGGTATGACTGCTGGTTCAATCTTTGACCCAACTCAAACTATGATCACCACTGCTGGCGACAAGCAACTTGTTAAGACGGTTGCTTGGTACGACAACGAATACAGCTTCACCTGCCAAATGGTTCGTACTTTGTTGAAGTTTGCTACGCTTTAATTTTAATCTAAGATTATAGCTTAGTTATGAAGAGGGCGAAGGGAGATCTTCCCTTCGCTCTCTTTTGTTTAACCAATAACATTTATTTTATTCGGAGGAAATTCGATGACTAAATTAATTATTTCTGATCTTGATGTCAAAGATAAAAAAGTTTTAGTTCGTGTCGACTTCAACGTCCCAATTAAGGGCGGTGTAATCGGCGATGACAATCGAATTGTGGCTGCTTTGCCAACAATTCAGTACATTATCGATAATGGCGGTAAAGCCATCTTGCTTAGTCACTTAGGTCGGATTAAGAGCGATGCTGATAAGAAGGAATTGACTTTAGCCCCTGTTGCGAAACGTCTTGGCGAAGTATTGAAGCGCCCTGTTACTTTTGTCCCAGCTAATGAGGGTGCTGCAGTCGAAAAAGCAGTTGCTGATATGAAAGATGGCGACGTGATTGTTCTTGAAAACACCCGTTTCCAAGATATTGACAATGATTTTGGTAAACGTGAATCAAAGAATGATCCTAAGCTTGGCGCTTATTGGGCTAGTTTAGGTGACCTCTACGTTAACGATGCCTTTGGGACTGCTCACCGTAATCATGCTTCCAATGTCGGTATTGCAACGGCCATGAAGGCTGCTGGCAAGCAGGTAGCTGCTGGTTTCTTGATGGAGAAGGAAATCAAATTCTTAGGTAACGCGGTTGCTAATCCAGTTCACCCATTTGTAACGATTTTGGGTGGGGCTAAAGTTTCTGACAAGATTGGCGTCATCATGAACTTGATTCCTAAGTCTGATCATATCTTAATCGGTGGTGGGATGGCTTACACCTTCTTAGCTGCTCAAGGTCATAAGATTGGTAAATCATTGTTTGAAGCAGATAAGCTTGATTTGGCTAAGAAGTTGTTAGCTGAAGCTGGCGATAAGTTAGTTTTGCCAGTTGATAACATTGCTGCGACTGAATTTTCAAATGATGCCAGTCATGAAGTTGTTAGCGATGATATTCCTGACAACGAGATGGGCTTAGACATTGGTCCTAAATCAATCAAGAAGTTCAAGGAAGTCTTAAAAGACGCTAAGACGGTTGTCTGGAATGGGCCAATGGGTGCATTCGAAATGCCTAATTTTGCTGAAGGTACATTAGAAGTTGGACGTGCTTTGGCCGATTTGAAGGGTGCAACTACCATTATTGGTGGTGGTGATTCAACTGCTGCTGCTAAGAAGTTAGGGATTGCACCAAAAATCACCCATATTTCAACTGGTGGTGGTGCGTCACTTGAATACCTTGAAGGTAAGACTTTACCTGGTATTGCATGTATCTCAGATAAGTAAGAAAGGACTAATGAACTAATGCGTGTACCAATTATTGCTGGTAACTGGAAGCTTCATTTAAATCCAGAAGAAACTGTTGCATTTGTGAAGGCTGTTGCTGATAAATTGCCAGCTGCTGACAAAGTAGAATCATTAATTTGTGCGCCAGCAGTGGACCTTGACGCTTTGCGTAAGGCTGCTAAGGGGACTAATTTACGAGTTGGTGCCGAGAACGCTTATTTTGAAACCGAAGGTGCCTTTACTGGTGAAACTTCGGCCAAAGTATTGCGCGAAATGGGTATCCAATATTGTATCATTGGCCATAGTGAACGCCGTGGTTACTTCCACGAAACTGATGAAGACATTAATAAAAAGGCTAAAACTTTATTAGCTAACCAAGTGACACCGATTATTTGCTGTGGTGAATCACTTGAAACTCGTGAAGCTGGTAAACAAGCTGAATGGGTTGTCGGTCAAATTAAGGCTGCTTTAAAGGACTTAACGGCTGAACAAGTTGGCTCATTAGTGATTGCCTATGAACCAATTTGGGCAATTGGAACTGGTAAGACAGCTTCAAGCGATCAAGCTGAAGAAATGTGCAAGACTATCCGTGAAACGGTAAAGGACTTGTACAATGAACAAACTGCTGAAAACGTTCGTATTCAGTACGGTGGTTCTGTTAAACCTGCCAATGTTAAAGAATTAATGGCTAAGCCTAACATAGATGGTGGCTTAGTTGGTGGTGCTTCATTAGTACCTGAATCTTATTTGGCACTGGTTAACTTTCAAGATTAAGTTTTAATTTAAGCCATAAAAAGTCGCTACAATCGTAGCGACTTTTTTGTTAGTCTAAAAGATGAGGTGATGAGAGATGATTCGGCCAGCGAAAAAAACAGATTTTCCAGCTGTTTTTCCTATTTTAAAGCAGATTTTTGATGAAATGGCACTAGCAACCATTGCCGCAATACCACCAAAGCAATTTTATGAATTAATGCGCTTAGGTTTTTTAACTGAAGCTTATCGTTACGCTTATCGCCGGATTTGGGTTGCGACGTCACCAGTTGACAATCAAGTGGTTGGTATTTTGGTAATGTACCCTGATAGCGATCAAGACGTGATTGATCAAGTCCTAATCAGTTCTTATGCTAAAGTAGGCTTACCAACTGATACGGTGATTTTTTCAGATAAAGAGGCTTGGCCAGGAGAGTGGTACATTGATGCCCTGGCTGTCGCACCTGCTTATTGGGGACAACACTTTGCGAGCCAGTTACTCGATTATGCGATCAAAGTTGCCTACTCGCATGGCTTCAAACGCCTGACACTTAATGTTGATTTAGAAAATCCACGCGCCATACGTCTTTATAAGCATAAGGGATACCAGTCAATGGGACAAATGACCATTGGTACACGGACCTATGAACATCTTGGGTTAGCACTTTAATTAGGGCTAGTGGACCAAGTTCGGCCAATTGGCGGAAAGGTTGGTAGTTTCAGTGGTGTGACATGCCACTGTGTGAGTAAAATAGTCGTCAGTAAGATGAATGGGACATCTTCTGGTTTAGCAATTTCGCAGTGCAAGGTAACACCAGCCGGTTCAATATGGGTACTGACAGTGGCAACCCGCTTAAAGGCGGAGCGAAAAGTATAATGCCCCTGTTTAACATTACCATAAACAAAGTAGTTTAAGCCGGAGAGGTAGAATACGTCGGTTAATGGACTATTTGGTTTCTTAATGTGCACTAAACTATGGTTAATGACGTCAATCGTAAAGGACACAATGAGCCCTGATCCATCACGAAAAAGCCGACCGAGTTCATGATGGTTTAGTTCATACAAATATAAGGTATGATTTGGATTATCAAGATTACCTTGAATAAAAAATTGGATGTTATCATTAGCATTTATAACAGGAATCTGGCCATAGGCATGTTCCTGTGTCAAGACCAGTCTGAATTTCATTAGTTTAGCCTCGGGTATTCATTTGCATAAACTTTCTGAGGATATGAGCCACGCCGTCAGAATTATTATCTTTGGTTTCGAAGTTGGCTTGCGTCTTAATAAGCGGAATTGCATTACCCATAGCAACGCCAATACCAGCCATTTTAATCATACTAAGGTCATTTAAGTTGTCACCAATTGCTGCTGTCTCAGCGACTTTGTAGCCTTTTTTACGTGCGTAATCTAAGAGCGCAATACCTTTTTGTGCCTTGGCTGCGTTGATTTCAATGTTAGTCGCTGAGCTCGCTGATACGGTTAATCCCAGCTGATTAATTTGGGGGATGACTTTGGCAAATACCTCGCGTCCACGTGCATCAAAAGCAATCACTTTCAATACTTCGATGTTAGGTTGTGCCAGTAGTTTGTCAAAGCTGTCAATGGCTTGCATCGTCATGATGGCTTTTGAACCAGCTGAAATACTGACGGCAGTCCGAAAGTCCATCCCAGGATTAAGATCGACTAGTAAGTGCGCAATATTGGTAATTCGGGCATTAACATCTTCGGTATAAACTTGGTCCACAGTAATGACTTCAAAATAAAAATGGGTTTGACGTAGTAAGGCAAATAATTGCTTCACTTGAGTGCGCGCGATAGCATGTTTGACCATCAGTTTACCCTCGGCATCAAAAACTAAGGCACCATTGAGGTTAATGAAACCAGTTTTTAACTTGGTGGCGGCAATCACGGTCTTTGATTCAAGTGGTGCGCGGCCAGTGGCAATTAAAAACTCAATTCCAGCGGCTTGCGCATCGCGGATGGCCTTGATATTTGTGTCAGAAACGATCATTTCTCGATTGAATAGTGTGCCATCTAAATCGCAGGCAACAAGTTTAATCATCCTTAAACCTCCCAATTTTGTCTAATTTCATGATAACATAAAGATGATTCTGAGGAGGCAAAAATGAAAGCGCTAATTGGAAATGATTGGGACCAAGTTTTACAGCCAATTTTTGATGGTCCTGACTACCAGAAATTACACACCTTTTTAAAAACCGAATATGTATCAAAGTCGATTTACCCAAGTATGTACCAAATTTTTACAGCTTTTAAGCTAACCAGTTTTGAAGCGACCAAAGTGGTTATTTTAGGACAAGATCCTTATCATAATCCGGGTCAGGCAAATGGCATGAGCTTTTCAGTCAAAGCTGGTATTAAACTGCCACCGTCACTGATTAATATTTACAAAGAACTTTATGACGATGTTGGCGCGCAACCTGTGACGCATGGAGATTTGACGAAGTGGGCTAAGCAAGGTGTTCTTTTGTTAAATGCGGTGCTCACCGTTCCTTATGGTCATGCCAATGGTCATCAAGGAAAGGGCTGGGAGGTGGTCACTGATGGTGCGATTAAGGCACTCAGTGAACGTGGCCAGGTTGTCTTTATTCTTTGGGGACGTTTTGCTCAAAATAAAATACCATTAATTGACTTACAACGAAATACGGTTATTAAGTCAGCGCATCCCAGTCCTTTTTCGGCAAATCATGGTTTTTTCGGATCAAGACCATTTTCTCATTGTAATGATGCGCTTGTAAGTTATGGCGAAAATCCAATTGACTGGCAATTACCAGTAAAAGTTGATTAGGTCGTAATGACGACCTTAGGAGGATATCATGTCAATTTTTAAAACCCTGACTGCTCACATTCAAGCAGCCAAAACACCAATGCGAATTGTTTTTCCTGAGGGAGACGATTTGCGGATTTTAGCGGCAGTCGCGAAGCTCGCTCAAGAAAAATTAATTCAGCCGATTGTTCTAGGTGACCCTAAGGCCATCACGACTTTAGCGGTTACTAATAAGCTCGATTT
>DIDI01000009.1 GCA_002418055.1 Lactobacillus sp. UBA5804
TGCTAAGAATGTTGATTTATCAACGTTTCTAGCGTGTATGTAATGGAGATGAGGGGAATTGAACCCCTGTCCAACCGCATTCCGTCACTAACCTCTACGATCATAGTTATATTACTTGAAAAGTTCACTCAATCACTACGCCATATAACAGGGCTAGCGCAATTGAGCTAACCTAATCAGGCTCTTTTCAACTATTTAGGTGAGATAGTTAAACGTAACTTGCTAAAGTTGATACCTTAAACCAGACACAAGCAATCCAACTCAAGGCAACGCTAACTGACTAAGCAGCTAATGCGTAAGAATTTTCTTTATTTGCAGTTATAAAACTGTGACGTTTTAACGTAGACGTGACCTACGAACCGCAATTAGTGCGAATCTACGCCTGTCGAATCCCAAAACATCCCCAATTGGGGTACGCTGTTAGTATAACAGATTCGACTTGAAAAGGCGATTAATCGCTCTATAGCTTAGCTAAACGGATGACGTCACGTGCAATCATTAATTCTTCGTTCGTTGCCACTGTTAAAGCCTTAATCTTAGAATCTGGCTTCGAAATAAACTTCGTGCCATTAGTTTGATTAGCAGTCTCATCTGGTTCCAGACCCAAGAACTTCAACGCATTCATAACCGTCAAACGAATGCCTTGGTCATTTTCACCAATACCGGCAGTGAAGACCACCGCATCACAACCACCCATTTCAGTGATATAACCACCGACATAACGGACAATCCGGTTAACAAAGATTTGACGTGCCAACATAGCATGTTTATCTGGGTTGTTTTCTAAGTCACGCATATCTGAAGAAATACCGGAAATACCAAGTAAGCCAGATTTATGATTCAAAACATCAATCATTTCTGGCATTGAGAGGTTTTCTTTTTCCATCATAAAACCGACCGCTGAAGCGTCAATATCACCTGAACGTGTACCCATGGTGATTCCTGCTAATGGACTGAAGCCCATTGAAGTATCAAATGACTTACCGTCTTTAACAGCCGTGATTGAGGCGCCTGAACCTAAGTGACAGACGACCAATTTCAAATCGGCCAAATTGCGATGCATCATCTGAGCAACATGATTGGCCACGTAACGAACTGAAGTCCCATGAGCACCATACTTACGTACGCCGTACTTATCATAGTATTCATGCGGAATGGAATACATGTAATGAACTGGATCTAAAGTCTGATGGAAAGAAGTATCGAAGACACCCACTTGTGGGACACCTGGTAACAACTTCATGAAGGCTTGGATGCCCTTCCCTTCGGCAGGGTTGTGTAATGGTGCATATTCGGTCAAATCAAAAATCTTTTTTAAGTTGCTCTCGTCAATAATCGCTGAGTCTTTAAAAAGTTCACCACCGGCTACAATCCGGTGACCAATACCGACAATTTCGGTCAGCGCTTGAATGACTTGATATTTCTTTAAGTCATCTAGTAATAACTGAACTGCAGTTTCCTGATCTGGTATTGCAACCTTAGTGACATGCTTTTCGCCATTTGCTAACTTAATTTCAAATGATGAACCCGCAATTCCGATCCGGTCTGCTATTCCACTCGCAACTACATTTTCTTCTGGTAATTGAAACAACTTATATTTAAATGATGAGCTACCAGAATTAATAGCTAATACTTTGCCCATAAATAGATTTTCCCTCCGACTATCTTTTCGTTATTTCACAAACTAACGATAGTTCTTAGTATACCACTCGTGTAATTCAACATTAAGCTTGATAATGGCATTTTCATTTTTTAGCGATGCAATCTTAGTGAGTAAAACCTCACTAGAACGGGCATTATTGCCATGATTTTGGAAAACCAGAATTTCTTTTTGGTTAAATTTATTTTTAAATAAGTCGTCAGGGAGCTCAATTAAAGCCTTAATAAAGATCTTTTTGGATAGCCATGACATGAAATCTTGTGAATTTCTACCAGTAATCATATCCTTAGGAACTAACAAAAAGCCCCAGCCAGCTGGTTGTAAATTCTTAATAATTTGTTCCGTTAATAAATAATGGGCTAACGAATGTCCTTTTGAAGCTTTAGTCGCAAAATTAGCGGCATTCTCATCAATCGGATAATAGCCGATTGGTAAATCGCTGACCACTGCTGCTGGTGCGTCAGTCATCCACGGCGTTAACGCATCTTGGCAATACAACTCAACGGGCAATTGTTGCAAGTGAGCGGCTACATCTGCCAAATTAAGCATCTTTTCGTCATTATCAATCCCAACCAGCTTAAATTCATTCTTAGAATGGTTGGCAGTGGCTAATTGACTCACCACGGAGAAGAGTAAATTACCAGTACCGATCGCAGGATCAACAATTGTTTGCGGTGTTTTAGGTAGCAAGACATTCATGATTAGCGCCATTACGGTGGCAATTGCCGGTGGCGTTGGCATCTGATTAGCGTCCAGGCCGTCTTCATTAACCGCCTTTAAACTCAGTAACGTAAACCCTTTAACTTTTCTTCCCATACGCCAATGATCATAATCAAGTGCTTGATAAAGTTGGCTCAATTTAGTCACCGTGGCCTGATCGGGTGCACCCAAATCTACTTTAATTCGATTAGTCTCCAAATTATCAAAAGTTTCAGTTAACGCTTCGCTAAACGAAACATTCAATGCTGTTTGTAAGATAGTAACCGCCTGTAACAGTTGATTAAAATCTTTTTCAATATTTTCCATGTCACTAATCACCCTTCTGTTTATATTCATATTTTAGAGAAAGGCCCAGTTGCATGCAAGTTATCTCAATGGGTCACAAAATATTTTATGAGTAATTGGTTATTTTCCATCCCTTGCTCATAAGTTTGCTGATAATAACTTAAAAGCAAGAGCAACGTTGTTAAGATTAACAAACTCGTTACCATGGCACTTCCGCGTAATTTCATGTTATGGCTCCTTGCGCTCTGGAAACGAAAAAAACAGCTCTGACGTGCGACCATCTGTTTCAGTCAGTGTAATCAAAATATACTGCTTCGTCGTCTTAAAACGGGCTTGGCTCACCCCTAGTAATAATGGCATATAACCACCATCCGATAAAGTTGTCATCCGCAGTGTTCGTTTCACCAATTCCAACTTAAATTTTTGTTGTTTAACATGGTCCTGGTTGTCGTAATACTTCCGGAAAAAAACCGCATGCTGCGTATCCGCATCCTCTGGACAGGTATATCGTTCCAAAGTATCACGCTGAGTTAAATATCGTTCAAATTGCACCTGCGCAAAGGCGACCGCATTTATCCGGTGATGCAGCCGATTAACCGTTCGTAAAGTCATTAAGCTATGGGTAAAAATATTTAAGACCATCACTGTGACCACTAAGGCCATCATGGTTTCCACCAATGTAAAGCCATTATTCTTTGACTTGATAATGCTTGCCAGTCGCAATTTCAACCACCTCATTTTCATGCCCGAGTCGATAAGAGTGATCGTGAATCATCACTTGTTTGAGTGCGCCATTCTGTAGCAAATACCAAGCATCAGCCCGATCTGAACGCAGTTCTTGTCGTTGTTCGAATTGCCGTCCCGGAATAATCACCGTTGCCAATAGTGAAACTGAAATCACAGCAATGGCTAATCCCACCATGCTCTCAGCTAAGATAAAACCTGACCAATTAGCGCGTTGTCTCATCTAGACTAATCCTTCCCCAGTTCATTTGAATATTATAGGTTATCGGTGAAAAGTGCTTATGAATAAACGTAATGGCTCCTGGTGCCACATACCCGGATGAAGTAATGACTAAGGTGCCGTGCTGATGCGTACTAAATTCAACCCGAGTTTTAGGATCAATCTTAATTTGACGATGATAGTCAATTCCTCGCACCTGAATAGCTCCAGTTAGAGGTGTTATCACCACTGCATGCTGATTAATTGTCGCTACCCGCATCGCTTGCTCAACCGCCATCACGACCGTTTTAGCACTATTCGTAAACGCCAGTCGCTCTTGATAGTAACTCAGTGTCATCGTTCCTAGTGTAAGTACTAGGGCGGTGATGACTAAACTAATCATCGTTTCCAGTAACGTAAAGGCGCTGACCTGCCGCTTCAAATTTAATCACCTCCAGTTGCTTTTCCAGGACCACCAGTGACTGTCCAAACGGCTTGATTGGTACTATTATTCACTGCAATCCGGTAACCGCTACGTTGGGCATGCTCGACTTGTTTTTTCGTTAAAAATCCAGCTGATGCTAAATTATCGAAAGTCGGCTCCTTGCTTCCAGCATCAACATACAAATCGACTTGTGTCTGTAAAGTTATTTTAAATGATTCCTCAGAAACGGTTTGCGCCCGCTGTTTTTGTGCCACGAGATTCGGTGCAATCAGCAGCACTAGCATAACAATAATAGCAATCACCACAATCATTTCAATCAAGGTGAAGCCAGCTTGACGCCGGCCTTTTTTCATTAGGTTAACGAGATAATGCTTAACAGTTGTCTTCATATTTTTCCTCACAGTTGTTGCATCATGCCATAAATGGGCAAAAGTAATTTTAAATATAATCCTAAAATGGAAATACCAATTAAAACAAAGCAAATGGGCTGAATATTGACCACCATGACTTCAATTCGTTGGGTTAATTCCAAAAATAACGTACGACCCAATAACAGGCAGCCTTGGCTCAGTTCAGTGCGATTAGCACCAGTTTTAATCAGTAATACAAGCTGGTTAGGTAGAAATGGCTCCTCACGAATTAGCCTGTCCAGCTGCTGACCGCGTTGTAATCGCCGCTGCATTTGGACACCCAAAATTTGTTGTAAACTTCCCGGTGTTTGATGACTGGCATATTCGCAAATTTTACTCAGGCTAAAGCCGCTTGCTAACATTAACCCTAAGTCATAAACCACTAAATAATGAATATAGAGGCGAATTACCGGGCCAATCACGGGCATCCGACTTAATTTCACCAATGATTGATGATTCTGCTGGTTGATGAGATAAAACCAGCGCAAACCGACGCCCGCCACCCCAGCCACTAGGATTGCTAGCCCCAGTAAGACCCAATCGCCAAAGTGTTCTTCATGATTAACTAATTGACTGGATAACAAGTTTTGCATTAAGAGGAGCAATGTCACCATCATTATGACCAAGACCAAGGGATAAGCCAGTTGGGCTCCCAACTTACGTAGCTGCGCATTTTTTAATTGGGTTAATTGGGTTAGCTGCTCCAGAGATTCTACTAAGTTGCCTTGCTCTAGGGCAATCACCAATTGGGTAACGACTGTTTTAGAAAATCCTAACGCTAACATCACCTGTGCTAATGGCTCACCACGAGTCATTTTAGTCACAACCGATGTCATTAGTACCTGCTGTCTGGGCCACAAAACGGGTAGTAATGTCACACTAGCTTGCAGTGAAAAGCCATTTTTTAAACTATGTGCTAGATAAGATAACATCAAGAGCTGATCTTTACGGTTTAATTTAGCCGTTCTGGAAGGTCTCATAAGTGGTTTCATCAATCATTCCCTCTTGAAATAAGTCATGTAGTTTGGTTTGCCAAGCCACAAAGGCTTGGGCTTGGGGATGCTGTAAGGCTGGAATCAGCCTTGCTGGTCCAGCAATATCTAGCAGACAGGCAATCCCCTGCGCACTCGGCAGTAAGCGCTGATAAGAGATAGCCGTTAAACAGTTACGCAAATCTGGCTGGGAAATCCCTAATCCGGCTAACCGAGCAATGGTCTGAAAAGTTGATTTTGCGTGCACCGTTGCTAATACCAAATGCCCACTTAAAGCTGCATCAACTGCCAGCCTAGCAGTACCAGGATCACGAATTTCACCAATGATTAAGACATCTGGCCGGTGTCTTAGAGCTGCCTTTAACAAGGCTTCATAGGCCATTTCGGCACGATCATTAACCTGCACTTGCAAAAAATTGGTTTCATTAATTTCAACCGGATCTTCAATACTCATCACTAACTTATCCTGACCAATGTGCTTAGCCAGACCGTACATCGTGGTCGTTTTCCCCGATCCAGTGGGTCCACTTGTTAAAATAAGCCCTCTTCGAGGCGCTAAGGCACACAGCTCTTGAAATTGCTCAGGTAAAAAATAGCGACTCTCAGAGAGCCCATAAATAATCCGAATCACTAAAGATTCACGATCTTGAAAATTACCAATACTGGATAATCGTAAAGCATACCTGGCATCTGCAATTTCATACTCACAAGCACCTACTTGTGGGCGCCGGTGCTCAGCAACATCCATTTGAGCCACATATTTCAGATGATTAATGAGTGCTTGTCCCTCCTGCTGAGTCATTAACTCGAGTACAACCAACTGTCGATCGTGACGCAGTTTAAATTCGAATCCTGCTGGACTTGGCAAGATAAAAATATCACTGGCATGCACGGCAACAGCACGAGCAATTAAAGCCTGACTACTATCAACTACTTGCATGTAAACTTTCCTTCCTGTTAGTTCAAGGATGATGTCCATACCTAACAGTACGCAGACCAGCTGAAAAAAGAGTAAAAAAAAAAGACTACCAACTAGTAGTCTTTTTCCTTTATTGCCTGAAATTAGTCATTATCAGTTTCAGCGGCAGTGTAAACATTCGAAACATCATCATCGTCTTCGAGTTGATCAACAAGATGTTCAAATTGCTCTTTTTTATCTTCAGGAACTGGCGTGGTGTTTTGAGGAATCATCGTTAACTCTGATACCGCCAACTTATAACCAGCCTTCTCTAAAGCATCCCGAACTTTAGCAAATTGCTTCGGATCCGTGTAGACCTCATAAGCATCATCACCAGTCTGTAAATCGTCACCGCCAGCGTCCATGACATCTAAGAGCATCTGATCTTCGTCAGCATCCGTGGTTGAACGATCAATTACTAGATACCCACGTCGATCAAACATGTAAGAAACGGAACCAGTTGCGCCCATTGAGCCGCCATTACGCGTAAAGGCAACTCGTACAGCTGAAGCCGTCCGATTTTTATTATCGGTTAAAGCCTCAACTAAAACAGCAATACCACCTGGTGCATAACCTTCGTAGATAATTTCATCATAATGCTCTTCGGAATTGCCTTCGGCCTTTTTGATGGCACGCTGAATATTGTCTTTCGGCATATTAACGGCACGTGCCTTATCCATTACCAAGCGTAAACTAGGATTCCCTGAAGGGTCAGGACCACCACTCCTTGCAGCCATGTAAATTTCACGAGATAATTTCTGGAAAATCTTACCTCTCTTAGCGTCTTGTGCATTCTTGCGGCCTTGAATGTTGTGCCATTTTGAATGTCCTGACATATAAGAATCCCTCTTTCTTTCATTTATAGATTAACGTAAATATTTTAACGCAGGAACGCCTTAAATTCAACTAACGCGACGAATTATGCGCGCTTTTCGATAAAAATGGTAAAGACGGTATGCAATCAGCGCTAACGCAATGCCGCACAATGCCCCGACGCTATCTAACATGACATCATGAACACTAGGTGTGCGATCGCCTGTTAAAAATTGATGGTACTCATCAAAAGCGGCCATCGCAATACAAAAGAACCAAATCATCGCCGGTGCTAACCAGGAAATCCGACTCAGCCGCTTAAACCCTAGAAAAGCGCAAACACCCAGCGCAAAGTAAGTGCTAAAATGGGCGAATTTACGTAACACAAACTCCGTCATTCCTGCAGTCCCACCATCACTAGCCGAACTCTGCCAATGGCCAGCATAATAAAACTGCCAGTGACCAATGCTACGCTCTAAAAAGCCAAGGTAATGCTGGATGAACGCTGGATGTAACTCCTGCTCATGATAGGTCATCGAACTAGAAATGAAGAGCACGCCTAGTATCAGTAAGACACCCAGCAGTGCTACTTTTTCATGTCGCGAAAACTTAAATGTGATCATCTTACTCCTTACCGGCATCAGTATGCGTTAGCAGGTATTGATAAAACGCTTCACAGCCACGTTTAATTGCCAGCAATGCGGTCTTAAAATCACCAGTATACCAAGGATCTTCAATATCTTGCGGGTTATCCGTAAAAGCTAATAGTTTATACTCTTTATGCGCTGGATCGCCACCCGTAATACAATTCATATCCAGAAAATTCGCTTCATCCATGCAGATGAGCCAGTCATACTGGTCATAATCGGCTTTCGTAAATTGCACGGCATGATGGGACTTAAATGGCACATCAAAATCGTTCAATTGCGCCATTGCTCGCGGGTCCATCGGATTACCTAAGCCAGAAGTGCTAATCTCATCTTGACTCGTGGCAGCCGAAGTAATTTGAAAATTGCTCGTTTGCTGCGCATTAGCGACTAACTGTTTCATCACGTATTCTGCCATCGGTGAGCGACAAATATTGCCGTGACAAACAAACATTATTTTAATCATTGCTTACTCCGTAGTAATCGTTTCTGCTGGGAATAACACCAGCTAATCCAGCTAACCCCAAGGATCACGCTTAAACTCAAACTAAGATACACCTGCGGTTGTAAGAAAACCTGCATTGGCTGTAGGAAGGTATGATGGACACTCTGATTAAAGCTCATTTGAAAATAGAACAAGGCACTAAAGTAGCCACCCGTTGCTAGCAATAACGGCAGAACTGCTATTTTTCGACCTAATAAAAACAAAACAATTGCGAGTAAATAAAGCACTAACAAAAAGACAAAAGAATAGCGATAAGCGTTGAGCGCATGATAAGTCGTGCTACGATCGTTTTCAATACTTCGGTTTAATTCTAAGACCAGGACTTGGTTTAAAATCCGCTGTAAATTGTTACGATGTGTTAGTCCTAAATCTTGTTGCGAAATACGCCCATTCTGGTCATAGCGAACACTCAATCGATACAAATCACCTAAAGAAAATCCTAAACTAACTTGCTTGGGTAGACTGGCAATATAAGCCCGCTCAACCCCAGTTGCTTCCATCACTTCGATTCCGAGCTTCAAAGTATCACTATGGGTTGAATGTTTAACTTCCTTAATGACGTTTTCGGCTAACTGATGCGTCTGATTAACTTTAACGACAGCCAGACCAGTCGTCATTAAATAAACAACTAGCGCCGTTGCGATGACGGCTAACAGCCGAACCGGCCAACTGATGACTTTATTAATCATCTCAACAACCCGTTTCTGATAGGCAATCACATGGAACCATTTCAGGTGCCGTCTTGTCCTTCTGCGTCAATTCAGCCTGTAAAGCAGCAATGTCACCAGTTGACAGTGGTGTTGCTTTGAGCAAACTGAGCAATAGCTGACCCTTATGCATGTCACACATGTGCCCGAACAAATTAGTCGTTACTTGCAGCATCATTTCGTTCTGACCATAATGGGCAGAATACCAAAAGCGATGACCATCACGCTCAGTTAAGAGCAAATCTTTTTGGACTAACCGCCGCATCAACGTTTTGATTGTCGACTCTGACCATTGTTTCTTAGCTTGTAATTGTTTAATGATTTCCCCGGCGTTGGTTCGGTCAACCGTCCAAACAATCCGCATGACTTCCCACTCGGCGGCGGAAATCGTGTCTGCCGCTACATTAATTTCCATTAATTACGCCATCAACCTCTCCAGGGCATCATAAATCCCTTCATCATCATTTGTCTTCGTCACTAAATTGGCTCTTTCCTTAAGGGCGGGGATGGCATTACCCATCGCCACTTTAAAAAAGTTAGGATTTTGAAACATGGATAAATCATTACCCTGATCACCAAAAACAACCACTTCGTCATCCTTAATGCCAAGACGAGCAGCTAGTTCGTGCACCGCATTGCCCTTGGATGCCAAGGGCGCATTTAATTCCCAAATTTGTGGATCTGAGCGTGCCACATTGTAAAGTTCACTAAGCCATGCAGGAAAGGCAGCTCCCAATTGATCCATTTCATCAGGTGTCCCCGTAAATTCCGCCTTTAAATAGCTAAAATCAGCCGGTACTTGCGGCATGATAATTAGCGGCAAGCTGGTTAAAAATGAGGATTTAGCCATTTGCAATGATAGTCGATGATCTAAGGTAAAAAAGCCATCTTCCCGCATAAAGTGTAAATTACTTTGCGTAAGTTGTTGCACTTTCAGCAGCGCTATTGCGCTAGCTTGATCTAGCCCATGACGCGCTAACGTTTTGCCTGTTAAATTTTGGACTAGGGCACCATTATACAACACGGCATAATTTTCACCGGTTAAGTCTAATGCTTCCGTATACGGCAATACCCCAGTCAAGGGGCGACCTGACGTAGGTACAATCTTAATACCAGTCTTTGACAGCTGACTAAGTAGCTGCTGCGTATTTTCACCAATTTGATGATCTGATCGTAGTAATGTGCCATCCAAATCAACTGCGATTAACTTTATTTTCATCACACTATTTCCTTACTGTCTGCAAGCTGGGCTGTTAGCGCGGCAATGGTAATCACCATGACCTCTCTTATATTTTACCAGTTACCACGCATTATACAAAAAAGGTCGCGAATTTCTTCGCGACCTAAGGATTAACTATTCATTCGTTGCCACTATTCAACTGTTACACTCTTAGCTAAGTTCCTTGGCTTATCAACATCTAAGCCCTTGTTCTTAGAAGCATAGTACGCAAGTAATTGGGTTGGTACAACTGTTAAGAAAGGTGATACCAAGTAGTCGGTAGCTGGCAAGACAATATCATCATGGTCAACTGCAAACTCACTGCCGACAATTGAAATCACTTTAGCACCACGTGATTCAACCTCACGGATATTACCACGGGTCAACCCAGCAGTGACTGGGTCATTGATTAACGCAATCACTGGCGTCCCCTGTTCAATCAATGAAATGGTACCATGTTTTAGCTCTGCCGCTGCAAAGCCTTCAGTTTGAATGTATGACACTTCTTTTAACTTCAGGGCGCCTTCCAGTGCAACCGCATAGTCTAAACCGCGACCAATATAAAAGGCATTACGTGAATGAACTAAATCGGCTTTAGCTAATGTTTCAAGTTGCGCTTTACCGTCAATAATCCGTTGCATCCCTTCAGCTGCCAAGGCAAGTTGCTTCTTTAAATCAAACTTAATGGCAACTTCCTGCTTTAAGTAGCAACCGATCGCCTTAGCCAATTCGAGCTGAACAGCTAATTGCGCAGTGTAAGCTTTCGTGGAAGCTACCGCAATTTCAGGGCCAGCTTTAAGTAAAATCGTGTAATTAGCCTCACGTGACAATGTTGAACCTTGGACGTTAGTTAAAGTCAAAGCTGGAATGTTCCGCTTACGTGCCTCTTGTAAAACAACTCGTGAGTCAGCCGTTTCACCTGATTGGGTCAAGAAAATGAAAAACGGATGCTTGGATAGCATTGGGAAATGGTAGCCAGCTTCAGAGGAGTAATCAACTTCAGTTGGAATCCCAGTCAACTTCTCAAAGTATTCCTTGCCAACAAAGCCTGCATGATAAGAGGTCCCAGCACCAAAGATGTACAGCCGATCTGCCTTACTAATGGCAGCGACCAGCTTTTGATCAAATTTAGGTTGACCATTCTCATCCAAGTAAGCTGATGATAAGCGCCGAATAACGGCTGGTTGCTCATCAATCTCTTTCAGCATGTAGAATTCATAAGTTCCCTTAGAAGCTGCACTAGGGTCAATATCAACAATATGAGCAGCTGGGTGAACGACTTCGCCAGCAGCATTCTCAATATGATAGCTATCTTTGGTCACATCTGCCACATCACCATCGTTTAAGTCGATGAACTTACGGGTCTGGTCCAAAACGGAAATGGCATCTGAAGCCACAATATTAAAGCCATCGCCTAAGCCGAGCATCATTGGTGATTTGTTTTTAGCTAAAAAGATATGATCTGGTTCGGTATTATCCACCAATAAAAAGGCATACGAACCGCGAATTAATTTCAGAACTTTTTTGAAGGCCGTAAAAGTGTCTAAATGTTCAGTGTAAACAAACTTAGCCACTAATTGAACCGCAACTTCCGTATCTGTATCTGACTTAAAAGTTGTGTCGGCCAGATATTTAGCTTTCAAGTCGAGATAATTTTCCAAAACCCCATTATGAACTAAGAAGAAACGTTTCGTCTCGTCAAAATGAGGGTGTGCATTATCAACGGTTGGTTTACCATGGGTAGCCCAGCGCGTATGACCAATCCCAACAAGACCTTGTTCGTCAGGCGTTAACTTCTCCTCTAGGTTTTTAATGCGGCCAACCGCCTTAGTCAGGTATTCATGTCCCGCTAGGTCATTCAAATACATCCCGGCTGAATCATAGCCACGATATTCAAGATTGCGTAATCCATTTAAGATTAATTCTTTGGCTGGCTTACCAACAACTCCGACAATTCCACACATATTGTTTCTCCTTTGGTCTAGTGCAATAATACCAATTGCACTAACAGTTATATTTATTGCTATAGCTGAAATGATAGCCTTTTATTAAAAGACTGTCAACCAAGATTCAAAAATCGGTATAGGTGTATACCAATCGACAAAAAAAGGACTTAGCCCCAAGCTAAATCCTTTTTAGCATACTTTAATTGCCCATTTCAGCTTGAACAACTTTAACGATTTGATCTACCCATGCATCTGTTTGAGCTTGGGTTGGACCTTCCGCCATAACCCGTAATAAATCTTGGGTGCCTGACGGACGCACAAGTACGCGACCATCATCGCCCATTGCTTGCTCGACACTCGCAATGGCATCGACAATCGGTTGATGTTGCTTCCAAGTTTGTTTATCTTGTACCGGAACATTAACTAGACATTGCGGATATTCCTTAAAGTCGGTCAATAGTTCTGCTAAACTCTTACCCGTTTTCTTCAATACGAGTAGTAAATGCAAGCCGGTCAACATCCCGTCACCAGTAT
>DIDI01000041.1:0-3445 GCA_002418055.1 Lactobacillus sp. UBA5804
TCACCTTGATTATCGGGGACGCGGCCTTTAAATTCATTTCAGCCACGTGTACCAGTATGTTCCTGCTCATTTGGTTGTTAATGGTGCTAACGCACCTCGTTTACCGCCAGCAGACGTCAGCTGAACAATTAGGAGAGTTTCGCTTGCCACTAGCTCCTTTCACCGATTACTTACTCCTTGCCTTCTTCGGCGCAGTCGTCATTTTACTGATTGTGCTACCAAGTTATCGGGTTTCCATGTGTACGGCATTAGCCAGCTTTATCATCTTATATGCGATGAGCCACTTCTGGCAAAAACAACCAGCTTAGGGATAAATTTCAACAAAAAGCTACTGACGCCTAAACGCCAGTAGCTTTTTTCTATGCTGTAATCAGTTAAGACTTACCAAGTCATTGTTTCACTAGTACGACCTTTACCCGTAACATGATCAAGTAACAACCGCTGCTCAAAATGAGCCACGTTACGCTTAGTCGCTTTCACCATATCAGGGTTGACCGAGACATAATCAATCCCTTGCGAAATTAAGAATTTCGTAAACTCGGGATATTCTGATGGCGCCTGACCGCAAATCGAGACGGTCTTGCCAGCTTGATGGGCCACCCTGATTAAATGCGCGATTGCTCGCTTAACCGCTAAATTACGTTCATCAAACAATCCAGAAACAGTATCATTATTGCGATCGCAGCCTAGGAGCAACATAGTTAAATCATTGGAGCCAATCGAATAGCCATCGATATAGGCGTTAAACTGATCCGCTAAGATAATATTGGCTGGAATTTCAGCCATCATGTACACTTTAAAATCAGCGCTGCGGACTAACCCAGCTGCTTGCATAATTTGAGTTACCTTAGCCAATTCCCCAACCGTCCGCACAAATGGAATCATCACCTGCAAATTTTTCAGGCCATAATCATTGCGAACGCGTTTGACGGCTGCTAGCTCCAACTTAAAGGCAGCGAGATACTTCGAATCATAATAACGCGACGCACCACGCCAGCCTAGCAAATCCGCTGACTCCCTTGGTTCATAAGCCTCGCCACCTTTGAGATGCCGATACTCGCCGGATTTAAAGTCTGAAAAACGCAGAATCACTGGCCTTGGCGCCATCCCACGAGCAACTTTCGCAATGCCAGTCGCTAAGTCATCGACCACTTTTTCAGGATGACCTTGCGCAATCAAGTAAAGCGGGTGTTCATGAATATAAGTTGTCCACAGGAATTCCTCACGCATGAGCCCAATCCCATCAGCCGGTAAATTGACATATTTGCTGACCAAGTCAGGATCACCTAAATTCATCATGACGCCAGTGGCAGTTGGGGCGAAATATTCGCTCTGGCCGCTAGCAACAACTGGTTGGTCAGCCTTTGCTGGTGCCAGGACAGCTGCAGCACGCCCTGCATAAACAACCCCATTCTTGGCATCAACCGTAATCTCATCCCCGGTCTTAAGCAGTTCAGTGGCAGCTATAGCACGACTCTTTGTTCCCACAATACATGGAATCTGCATTTCGCGTGAGACAATCGCAGCATGACAGGTAATCCCACCATTATCGGTAATAATCGCAACCGCCTTCTTCATCGCAGGCACCCAATCCGGTGACGTCATCTGCGTGACTAAAATTTCACCTGTTTGAAATTGATCAATATCCTTAGGATCCGCAATCACATGTACTCGCCCAGTCGCTACGCCAGGACTAGCAGCTAGCCCTTTCGTTAAAATCTCGCTGTTAGTGTTAGCGGGCTGACGACTAATTGCATGACTGTTAGCTTTATGACGAGACCAGAAGGTTTCTGGCCTTGCTTGCACAACCCACACTTGATGCTCATCAACCGCAAATTCCATGTCCATATAACAGCCGTAATGTTGCTCAATTTCTTTGGCATACCCTGCTAATTCAAGCACCTGCTCATCAGATAGCACTTGTGCTTTCACTTGCTCAGCCGGCACCGCCTTTTCAGTGACACCACCATCTGGCAAGCGCACGAGTTCAATTGTCTGGGGGGTAAGGCGCTTGGACACAATTTTCATCGTTTGCTTGTCAACCAGAAAATCATCTGGCGTGACCGTTCCCTGAACAATATATTCACCCAGGCCCCAAATCGCATCAACCACGACCTTATGATCATCACCATTGGTCACATCCACACTAAACATCACGCCGGCTTCTTTAGAAAAGACCATCATTTGAACAGCAGCCGATAAGGCTACCTGATCTTCTGGAAATTGCTGCTTATGCCGATAGTATGTAGCGCGATCAGTATATAGCGAAGCAAAGCAGGCCTGCACTTTAGCAATTACTTCAGCACTACCGCGAACATTTAAATAAGTATCCTGTTGTCCGGCAAAGGACGCATCAGGTAAATCTTCAGCCGTAGCGCTAGAGCGAACCGCCACAAACGGGGCCTTTTGCCCCACTTTAGCGGCCAAAGTCTCGTAGGCCGTCTTGATACTAGCTGCTAAATCAGCAGGCATCGTTGCTGAAGTCATCAGTTGGCGAATTTGGGAACAAGCTTGTTGTAATTCATGGGAATCCTCATAATTTTTAATATTCGCCAAGATTTTAGCAATTTTAGGCTTTAAACCCGTTGCTGTCATAAAGTGACGATAAGCATGGGCAGTAGTCGCAAACCCATAAGGAACTGGGATATCTTTTAGGGTTGTGAGTTCACCTAAAGATGCTGATTTACCACCGACTAAGTTGACATCATCGCGGTGCAGTTCATCGAACCACAGCACATTTGTTTGTTCTCTTTGTTTCATCAGATAATCTCCTCTTCTAAAACACAGACAAGAGTAACCGCTTACATTATTATCGTACGCTTACTCGGCACCAAGGTCAACCAATTAACTAGTAGCAACAGAGCAACAAAAAAGTGTCTTCAGTTTAGCTGAAGACACTTTACTTTTACCAACTGGCCTTATGCACACCAGGAATTTTACCATCATGTGCATAAAGGCGAAAATTCAACCGTGACATTCCGAATTTTCGCATGTAGCCATGTGGCCGGCCATCATAGAGGTCCCGGTTATGGAGCCGTACAGGGCTCGAATTACGCGGTAATTTGGCTAAAGCAACATAGTCACCTTTAGCTTTCAACTCTCGGCGTAAATCTGCATATTTAGCAACCAGCTCTCGCTGGCGTCGATCCTTCACAATTTTTGATTTTTTAGCCATTGATTTTCCCCATTCTCAGCTAACGCCGACCGCGTTTTAATTCACGAATTAATTTCAAAGCTCTAGCACGCGTCTTCACATTTGGACTTTTTAGATAACGTCTAGCCGTACACAAATCACGTTTCATTGTCTTATAATCTCCTTATCCATGAAAGCTCGTCATCCATTCGTATTAATAGATAACCGACTATCTTACTGATAATGAGGGGGGCTTGTCAAGCTAAATGACCACATTTATTTTAAAAAATAACCCTATCCGAGCAATTGACG
>DIDI01000041.1:3577-5260 GCA_002418055.1 Lactobacillus sp. UBA5804
GCATAAGCACCCACGAGAACAATTAGTTCCACCTGGGGCATAAGTGCGAGCAGTTGCGGATGCCATTTGTCGGCAAAACCCTTGCGTGGGGGCAAATCACCTGAACGGCCTTTTCCGGGAAAATAAAAGTCCATCGGTAAAATTGCTACCCGGCTCGGATCATAAAATTCCGTGCGGCTAATGCCCAGCCAATCACGCAAACGATCACCGCTCGGATCATTCCAGCAAATATGACTGTCTTGTGCCCGTTTACCTGGCGCTTGTCCAATGATGAGCAGTTTAGCAGTTGACGAGACGGCATACAGGGGCTTGATACCTTGTGCGCTAAAGTCGGCATTCTGTGCATCTTGCATAATTGCCTGATTAATCTTAGTAAACATAACTGGCAATTGATTTGCCATCATCAGTCCTCCATTCCTAGTCAATCATGCTATGATTGAACAGATAGTTTTATCGTACGCCAAAATGATGACTTATTTGAAGGAGTTTTATCCTTGTCAAGCTTTAAAACAGGAGACCTATTATTAGTTCGGCCATCTGATCAAAATTTTTCCAAGCTCATTGCCGCCAGTACTAAACAGCTTAAGACTAACTACACACATATTGCACTAATCGTACAAACGGCTACTGGTACGTTCTGCTATGATGCCAGTCCTAAGCATGGCTGCCGCAAACAAACTTTAACGGCCTTTAGCCAAGATGAAGATGCCGATATTGACCTTTATCGCCTTAAGCAGCCGATACACCACCCGGAGCAACTGACTCAGCGGGCTCAAGCTTGTCTAGGTACACCTTACAATGCCAGCTTTTGGGCAAAACAACCAGGCTACTATTGTTCCGAATTCGTTTGCGAGGTCTTTGCCCCGCTCCACTGTTTCCACTTAACGCCGATGACCTTTGGTCCAAATGGTACCATTTTACCTGACTGGCAGGAATATTATGACCAATTAGGACTGCCCATTCCCAATGGTGAACCCGGATCTAGTCCTAATTCCTTAGTAGCGCAAGGACAGCTGCGTTTTATCCAAACTTTACCGTCAGTGCTTTAACCCCAGACCGTTTCGGCAATGTCTTTAACCAAGGCAATTTTAGCCCATTGTTGGGCTTCAGTTAATTCATTCCCCTCTTCAGTCGAGGCAAAACCACACTGCGTACTCAAGCATAAGCGGTCTAGTGGCACGTATTTAGCTGCTTCATGAATCCGTTCAATAACGGCTGCTTTATCTTCAAGCTTGCCATCCTTAGAGGTAATCAGCCCCAGAACCACCAATTGCTTCGGACCAACTTGGGCTAACGGTGCAAAACTACCTGACCGATCACTATCATATTCAAGAAAGTAAGCATCAACCTGCTCACGAGTGAACAGTGGATCAGCCACACTATCATAGCCACCAACTGAAGCCCAAGTTGAATGATAATTGCCGCGGCAATCATGAGTGGTTACCCGCAAGTCTTTCGGAAAGCCGGCGATGGCAGCATTATTGGCAGTCACATATAGTTCCTTATCGGCGGCTATTTGGTCAGCCTTAAACCGGGGATCACCATGCACGCGATCATGTTCAAAACCAGCTAACATTCCCCACGTACAATCATCTAATTGCAATACCCGTAGACCCGCATCATAGAGGTCCCGGACAACCGTCTGGTAAGCTGCGGAAATATCAGCTATTAGTACTGCTTGAT
>DIDI01000030.1 GCA_002418055.1 Lactobacillus sp. UBA5804
ATACACTATGTGCTTCGTCGGCAGCGTCAGGTGTGTATAAGAGACCGATCTCAGAGTTTAATTCCAGCGGATGATCCTACTTTATTGTGGATTAATTCCGGTGTGGCGACGATGAAAAAATACTTTGATGGCTCAGTAGTACCAAAGAACCACCGGATTACCAGCTCACAAAAATCCATTCGGACGAATGATATTGAAAATGTGGGCAAAACGGCTCGGCACCAGACTTTCTTTGAAATGCTCGGGAACTTCTCCGTAGGTGATTATTTTAAAGAGGAAGCTATTAACTGGGCTTGGGAGTTTTTGACGAGCGCTAAATGGTTAGCTTTACCTAAAGAAAATCTGTATTGTACCGTCTACCCGAAGGATCCAGATGCACGTAAATTTTGGATAGCTGCCGGGATGCCGGAAGACCATATTGTCAAGCTTGAGGATAACTTCTGGGATATTGGTGAAGGTCCATGTGGTCCGGATTCTGAAATTTTTTATGATCGTGGCCCCGAAAACAATGATGTGGCTGAAGATGATCCCGAAAACTTCCCTGGTGGTGAAAATGCACGTTATTTGGAAATTTGGAATATCGTCTTTTCACAATATAACCACTTACCAAGTGGTAAGCGTGTCGATCAACCACATAAGAATATTGATACTGGGATGGGGCTAGAGCGGGTCTTGTCGATTCTGCAAGATGCACCAACTAACTTTGAAACCGACTTATTTTTGCCGATCATTCACGCAACTGAACGCTTATCAGCCGGCAAAAAATACAACCAGGTGGCTGCGGATACGGTTGCTTTCAAGATTATTGCCGACCATGTCCGGGCTGTTTCCTTTGCGATTGGGGATGGTGCTTTGCCTTCTAATTCCGGTCGTGGATACGTTTTGCGGCGGTTAATTCGCCGGGCTGATTTAAATGGGAAACGCTTAGGGATTAACGGTGCGTTCTTGTATCAACTGGTACCAATCGTGGGTCAAATTATGGCTTCACATTATCCTGAAGTGCAAGATCAAGCTAGCTTCATTGCCAAGGTTATTCGCAATGAGGAAGAACGTTTCCAAGTGACGCTTGAATCTGGATTAAGCTTGCTAGATGATTTAATTAGCAAAGCACAGGCTTCAAATGATAAGGTTATTTCTGGAAAAGCGGCCTTCAAATTATTTGATACCTATGGCTTTCCTTATGAATTGACGGTTGAATCAGCTGAAGATGCTGGCTTGAAAGTCGATAAGACTGGTTTTGACGCTGAAATGTCAGCCCAAAAAGAGCGTGCACGTCAAGCTCGTGGAAATTTGCAATCCATGGGGGCACAAGATGTGACCCTCATGAATTTGAAAGATAAGAGTCAATTCGAATACGGTACTGAAGCTGACCAGGCCAAGCTAATTGATATTCTAGTTGATGATAAATTGGTTGCAAAAGCTGATGGTGAGACAGCAACTTTAGTCTTTGATAAGACCCCATTTTATGCTGAACGTGGTGGTCAAGTGGCTGATCATGGACGGATTTATAATGCCGAGCATGAACTGGTTGCTAGGGTGACGGATGTCCAGCATGCACCAAATGATCAAAATTTGCACTTTGTGGATTTAATTTTGCCAGTAGAACAAGGGCAAACTTATACCCTTGAAGTTGATCATGAACGCCGTGCGGGCTTGCGTCATAGCCACTCGGCGACTCACTTGTTACATGCAGCATTGCGTGAGGTGCTAGGTGCCCATACCCATCAAGCTGGTTCGTTAGTTGAACCTGACTACCTTCGTTTTGACTTTACGGCACTTGATCCGATGACGCCCCGCGAAATTACAACTGTGGAGCGCTTGGTCAATGAAAAGATCTGGGCTGGCATTGCCGTTAAAACGACGGTTACCGATGCTGAACATGGCAAAGCCATGGGCGCTTTAGCCCTCTTTGATGGGAAGTATGCCGATCAAGTTCGGGTCGTACAAATGGGTGACTTTTCAAGTGAATTCTGTGGTGGTACCCATGTTGATAATACGGCTCAAATTGGTATTTTTAAGATTACGTCGGAATTTGCGATTGGGGCTGGTATGCGCCGAATTGAAGCGGTCACCTCACGCAAGGCCTATGACTTTTTGGCTAAGCAAGCTGATTTAGTCGGTGAAGTTCAAGAACTGGTAAAAGCCACCAAGCCTGAACTCATTACGGAAAAATTAGCAAGTATGGAGAGTCAATTGCATGATAGCCAAAAGCAAGTAGCCGAATTGCAATTGACCATTAATCAGCAAAAGGCTACCAGCCTATTTGATCAGCAGCAGACAGTTGGTGATTTATCAGTCATTGCCACGATTGCGGATGTGGCTTCAATTACTGACTTGCGAGAATTGGCAGATACTTGGAAGCAGGGCGCTAAGTCAGATGTGCTAGTATTGGCTGCTAAACATGCGGGTAAGGCTAATATGATTATTGCCTTAGGCGATAAAGCACTCAAACAAGGACTCAAAGCCGGCGACTTAATTAAGATTGCAGCTCCTGTCTTTGGTGGCGGCGGCGGCGGCCGTCCTAATCTGGCGCAGGCTGGTGGATCAAATCCAGCTGGCTTAGCAGACGCCATTAAAGCAGTGCTAGCCGCCATCGCCCAAAATTAATTGATTGAGTTTCCTTAACTTTTCAAGTAAAATTGTGACAGGAGGAACAAAGATGAGTTCGCTAGATAAGACCATGCATTTTGACTTTAATCAAAATAAAGGCAAGAATGTTTATGACACGTTACAAGATGTCTACAGCGCCCTTGAAGAAAAGGGCTATAACCCGATTAACCAGATTGTTGGTTACCTACTTTCTGGCGATCCTGCATATATTCCACGTCATAATGATGCTCGTAATTTGATTTTGAAACATGAGCGTGATGAGATTATTGAAGAATTGGTCAAAAGTTATTTGGGTAAGAACAAATAATGCGCTTGCTAGGGTTAGACGTAGGCTCTAAAACCATTGGGGTGGCGGTATCGGATGAGCTAGGTTACACGGCTCAGAAAGTGACCACAATTCCAATTGATGAAGACCGCTTTAATTTTGGGATGCGCCCATTGAAGAAATTGGTGCGATCGTATCAAGCGGATGGTTTTGTTTTGGGCTTGCCTAAAAACATGGATGGCTCTGAAGGCCCTTCTGTGGCTAGAAGCAAAGCTTATGGTCAACGTTTAGTGGCTAAATTTGGGCTACCAGTTTCGTATGTGGATGAGCGCTTAACCACGGTTGAGTCGCGTCGTATTCTCGTTGATGCTGGGGTTCATGACCGTAAAGAACGCAAGCAGGTCATCGATCAGATGGCCGCAATGTTGATTTTGCAAACCTATTTGGATTTGCAACGAAAGGACAATGATGGCTAATCAGTTTGATCACCCAGATGACGATAATCGTCAGTTAACGTTAGTTGATGAACAAGGAAACGAAGAATTATTTGAAGTTTTATTCACTTTCCATTCTGATGACTATGACAAGTCATACGTCTTGCTCTACCCTGCAGCGGGTGAAGATAATGATGAAGTGGAAGTACAAGCTTTTAGTTATGATGCTGACGAGAGCGGCGAGGTAACGAGTAGCGATTTGCATGAGATTGATTCTGATGAGGAATGGGATATGGTGCAAGGGGTGTTAAATACCTTCATCGATGATGATCGCTTAAGTGGTGAATAAACAAAGGACTGGCACTGCCGGTCCTTTTTGTTAGGGATAGTTTTAAAAAATGAATGACAAAATATTAATCACGTTGGAATTCGGACAGATTTGTGAGCGGCTGAAAATGTTAGCCATTACCGATCCGGCTAAACAGCGTGCAGTAGAATTGCAGCCAAGTACCGACCCGGTCGTAGTGGCGGACCAATTACAACAAACTTTAGCAGTGGTTAATTTGATGCGGTTGCGTGGCAGGTTGCCTCTGACCAACTTTGCCGATGTACGCCCTAGTACGAAACGACTGGCAATTGAAGCTAACTTAAACACCACTGAGCTTGGCAATTTACGCTTAGTGTTAGAGTTAGCCACCGATGTAAATGGCTTTGTGACGCGTGCGAGTGAAGCAGAAGTTGATTTAGCGTCAATTCAGACAATTTTGACGCAATTAACTGTTCCGACCAAGTTATATCAAGCTCTGAAACATGCCATTGAATTTGATGGCACAGTTTTAGATACTGCTTCTGAACGGTTGGCCCGTTTGCGTCATGATTTGGCAAGTAATGAACTTGACATTAAGGCACGAATGGCGGCTTACGCTCGCACTAGTAGTAAATATTTGTCGGAAGCAATTGTGACAATCCGGGATGGCCGGTATGTTGTTCCGGTCAAGCAGGAATATAAAGCTAAATTCGGTGGGGTAGTCCACGATCAGAGTGCGAGTGGCCAGACGCTCTTTATTGAGCCGGCGGCTGTTTTGGAACTTAACAATCGTCAGCAAAATTTGTTGGCAGAGGAAAAACAAGAAATTCAACGTATCTTGAAGCACCTCTCAGCGCTTGCCAAGCTTGAAATCACTCCGCTTAATAATTTAGCTGACGGGTTAATTGCGCTAGACTTTCTACAAGCTAAAGCGCGCTTAGCTAAACAAATGCATGCAGTTGAACCCAAACTCACTACGGACCAATCACTTGATTTGCGCAAAGCCCGTCATCCGCTGATTGATCCAGCACACGTCGTTAGCAATGATATCGTGCTAGGTCATGATTTCGATACGATGCTGATTACTGGTCCTAATACCGGTGGTAAAACGCTCACTCTAAAAACTGTCGGCCTATTACAAATTATGGCACAAAGTGGCTTATTTATTCCCGCTGCAGAAGATAGTAAGGTGGGGGTATTTAGTAATATTTTTGCCGATATTGGTGATGAGCAATCCATTGAGCAATCACTTAGTACTTTTTCGTCACATATTAATGATATCGTGGCGATTATGAAGCAAGTTAACGCAACCACATTAGTCCTGATTGATGAAATTGGCGCTGGTACCGATCCAGAAGAAGGGGCTAGTTTAGCGATGGCGATTTTAGACTTTTTGCGGCAGCGCCAAGCTAAAATCTTGGTCACAACGCATTATCCAGAATTAAAACTTTACGGATATAACCGCGAGCGCACTACCAATGCCTCGATGGCTTTTGATTTAAAGACCTTATCACCTACGTATCGGTTACAGATTGGAATTCCGGGTCATAGTAACGCCTTTGCGATTGCTAGGCGGCTAGGGATGCGAGAAGATGTTGTGAAAAAGGCTGAGGGGTTAGTAGACGATTCTAGCTCTGATATTAACACTATGATTAAGCGGTTGAACGAACAGACTAAACAGGCGACGACGGCCCGAGAACATTTGCAAAGTAGTTTAGCTGTAGCTAGGCAGCTTGAAGATCAGCTCACTAAAGGGCTTGACTGGTATCGCCAACGTGTTCAAAAACAATTGGATTTTGCGCAAACACGTGCCAATGAAATTGTGGCTAAACGGCGTCAGCAAGCTGAAAAACTCATTAAACAGTTAGAAGCGATGCCAGCAGGCAAAGTCCGTGAAGATCAGCTGATTGCCACTAAGGGGCAATTCAACCAATTACAGCATGATGATTTAGCACATAACAAAATATTACAACGCGAAAAGCGGCGGCATCATGTTCAAGTGGGCGATCAGGTTAAAGTTTTATCTTACGGACAAGTGGGCACAGTTACCAAGCAGCTATCTGAGCATGAGTTTGAAGTTCAGTTAGGCATTCTCAAGATGCAAGCTAGTGACCGTGACTTAGAGAAGCTAACAGCTAAAAAGCATGCTAGCGCACCAGTGCGTGCTACGAGCGGCTTGCGCCGTAGTACCGTGCACAGCAAATTAGACTTGCGCGGACAGCGTTACGATGAAGCAATGACCAGTCTAGATCGCTACTTTGACAGTGTTCTTTTAGCTGGACTTGATAGTGTGGTTATCGTTCATGGTGGAGGAACAGGCGCCATCCGGAAGGGTGTCTGGTCTTATTTAAAACGAAATCGTCACGTGAAAGATTATCATTATGCACCTGCCAATGAAGGCGGGACCGGTGCTACTTTAGTGAGTTTGAAGTAGCAATTTTCAGACTTGTAAAAAGTAAGTACAGCTGATATACTGATTTTAGTTAATCACATGCTAATAAGTTGAAATGAGGTAGCCAAATGGTTGATGTAATTACTGACCAAAGTTATGAAGAGGAGACGAAGTCAGGTGTTGTTTTAACTGATTTTTGGGCAACTTGGTGTGGCCCTTGCAAGATGCAGTCACCCGTTTTAGACCAGCTGTCAGAAGAGCGACAAGACGTGCGCTTCACTAAGATGGATGTAGATGAGAATCAAAAGACTCCCAAAGATTTGGGGATTATGGCTATTCCGACACTTTTGATTAAGAAAGATGGTCAGATTGTCGACCGTTTAACGGGTTATACCCCTAAGGAAAAGTTGAATACCATTTTGGATCAATATACCGATTAGGGTATTTTAGACACAAAAAAAGCGCTAAGCTAGTTGCACTAGGAAGTGAACTGAGCTAGGCGCCTTTTTTATTGGTTGGCTTGGTTTTTGAGCAAATCCCGGATTTCTTCTAAGTAATCTGTAGAAGTGGGACCCGTAACTTTTTCATGTTTTGGCATCAAGCGATTAATCCCTTTGACTAAGCAAAAGACCACTAAAGCAATGATGATAAAGTTAATCACAGCACTGATAAATGCGCCATACTTAAAATTAGCGCCAGCAATGCGGAACATCATACTTGAAAGATCAATCTTACCAATAATTAAACCGATTAAAGGGTTAATCAAATTTTTAACCAATGAAGTGACAATGGCAGTAAACGCTGACCCCATAATCACACCAACCGCTAGGTCCATGACATTACCAC
>DIDI01000034.1:0-24670 GCA_002418055.1 Lactobacillus sp. UBA5804
GGTGCCATTAATAATGCCAAGTTCCGTCAGGTAGTTCGCCCAGGTGACGTCTTAAAGCTTCATATTACGATGGCCAAGCAACGCGATAACATGGGCATTGTCAACTGTTATGCATCAGTTGACGATAAGAAGGTCTGCGAAGCTGATTTGACCTTTATCGTTGCAGCTGCAGATAAGAAGCTTTAAGCGAGCTGTTTAAGGAGCAAGAGCGCTATGCAAAACACGAAATCTGAGGGGAATCAACCCGATCGGCTTGAATATAAATTTATTAAGGATGCACTGGTTGACGTTTATGACAATATTCTGCGAATTGAAAAACATGAATTGAAGCGCAGTTCTTTTCAAGATATTTCAGCAAGTGATATCCATTTGATTCATACCATTGGTTTGCATGACCGCAAGATGATTTCGGCAGTAGCACGCGAATTGCATTTATCTAAAGGGACACTGACCACTAATCTAAAGACACTTGAGCGTAAGGGCTATGTGGTGCGAATTCCCAATCAAACTGACCACCGAGTCATTAATTTGGGCTTAACGTCCAAAGGACGCTTGCTTTATCGAGCTCATGATGCGATTCACCAACAACTAGTTAAAAGTTTTTTGACTAACTTAGATGAAGACGAAGTTCTAGTTATCAAGAAAGCCTTGATTAACTTAGAGAAATTTTTAAAGGAGCTGTCGACGAATTAATGAAGCATTTTGCTATTTTGGCAGCTGCAAAAGCTGTTCCCGAAAAAGTTGTTAGCAATGAAGCTTTAACTAAGCTGATGCCAACTTCGGACGAATGGATTAGGCAGCGGACCGGGATTGCAACCCGTCATGTTGCGACTACTGAAACTACGACGTCACTGTGTACTGAAGTGGCCAAGTCATTATTAGCTCAAACGGGCCTTGGTGCTGATCAACTTGATTTGATTGTTGTGGCGACCATGTCGGCAGATTATCATACGCCATCGGTTGCGGCCAGTGTGCAGGGGCAGATTAAGGCGACCAATGCGACCGCTTTTGATTTAAATGCAGCTTGCAGCGGATTCGTCTACGGTCTTAATCTGTTTGAACAATTAATGCAGACGGGTGCTTATCAAAATGGGTTGCTCATTGGTGGCGAAGTCTTAAGTCGTCTGGTTGATTGGCATGATCGCCGGACAGCTGTACTGTTCGGTGATGGTGCAGCGGGGGTTTGGTTAAGCCGTGATCCCGCTCAACAAGGACAGGTCTTAGGTCGTGACTTACGCACTTTAGGTGAGTTAGGACATTATCTGACTGCTGGCCAAATGCCAGCACAACCGGTTTTTAATTCGGCTAAAACTGAAAATTCACCTTTTTTCAAGATGAATGGGCGCCGTGTGTATGAATTTGCTGTCAAAAATGTGCCGCTATCAATTGCGCGTGCGTGTGCGCAAGCAGATTTGCGGCCAGATCAAATTGATCATTTTGTCTTACACCAAGCCAATGCCAGAATTATTACCAGTGTGGCTGGAAAGATGGGACTACCGTTAGCTCGGTTTCCGATGAATATTGACCGCTATGGGAATACGGCAGCGGCCAGTGAACCAATTTTGCTAGCTGAATTAATTGCTAATCAGCAAATTAAAAGGGGGGATGTCCTGGCACTGAGTGGTTTTGGCGGTGGTTTGACCATCGGGACAGTAATTATTAGATATTAGAGATTATATAGGAGATTTTTTAACATGACTAAGCAAGAAGTTTTTGACAAGGTAAAAGCAATCGTTGTTGACCAATTGGAAGTTGATGCTAGCAAGATTGAAGCAACGACTAACTTTAAGGAAGACCTTGATTTAGATAGTTTGGATATCTTTGAAGTGGTTGACAAAATTGAAGATGGTTTTGATATTGAAATTGAAACTGATGAAGGTATTGAAACTGTTGGTCAATTAGTGGATTACGTTGAAAAGCAAGTTAACGCCAAATAGGCACGGAGTCACAATATTTTGAAATTAGCTTATTTATTTAGTGGTCAGGGCAAGCAGTTTCCGCAGATGGGACAAGACCTGTATAAGCAGGAACCGTTGTACCGGCAAACAATCGACCAGGCAGCTGACGTATTAGCGTTAGATTTGAAGGATGCTAGTGTCTTTGATGACCCACAGAATGTGCAAGTGGCGATTTTAGCCATGAGTGTTGGTTTGTACCGCGTTTTGGCGCAAGACTTGCCACTACCTGAGGGGATGCTAGGCCTGAGCCTAGGTGAATATAGCGCTTTGGTGGCAGCGAAAGCTTTAGATTTTGAAACGGGTTTGAAGCTTGTTCAAGATCGCTCACGTTACATGGCGCAAGCGGCTGAGCAAAATCCAGGTGTCATGGCAGCAGCCCTCAAGACTAGCTATGATCTTGTGGGGCAAGCTTGTGAAGCAGCTCAAACGGTCGGCAAAGTTTACCCCGCTAATTACAACACCCCTGAACAGGTGGTCATTGGTGGCGAGGCTGCGGCGGTAGCTGAAGCTACTCATTATTTGAAGGCCCACGGCATTAAGCGCGTGGTGCCTTTGAAGGTTAGTGTGGCCTCTCATACCCCGCTCATGCAACCAGCGAGTGATGCTTTGGCCGTGCGTATGGCTGGCGTTCATTTCGCCGAGCCAGCAGTACCAGTTTTCAGTAATACGACGACGGTACCTTTTACGGCGTCAAGCGTGAAGGACACATTAATTTTGCAATTAGTGCAACCAACGCACTTTAGTACTTGTTTGCAAAAGTTAGCAGCAGTTAAACCTGATGCCATGATTGAATTAGGGCCAGGCGAGACCTTGACGCACTTTGCGGGCAAGACGCTGGGGCGTGATTTAGCAAGTTATCATGTGGATAGTATGGCGACTTTAACCAAGTTACGTCAGAAATTGGAAATGGTGGCAGAGTAATGGAAGCAGCAGAACAAGTTGCCCTGGTAACGGGTGGCGCAAAAGGGATTGGCTTAGCAATTGCCAAGCGTTTAGTTAAGCAAGGCATGACAGTTGTCATTAATGCCCATCGTGAACCATCAGCTGAAGCTTGGGCCGAGATTCAAGCTGGTAACCCGAAATTATCATATTTAGTCGGGTCAGTTGCAGATGAAGCTGAAGCAGAGACCATGATTGCAGCAGTGATGACGAAGTTTGGTCGTTTGGATGTGCTGGTGAATAATGCCGGGATTACCCGTGACAAGTTATTAAGTCGGATGAGTGCGGCTGATTTTAACGCAGTAATTCAGACGAATCTCGTTGGTGCTTTCAATATGACTAAACATGCCATGAAAGTGATGCAAAAACAGCGTAGTGGTAACATTGTGAATTTAGCTAGCATTTCTGGGCTTAATGGCAATATTGGTCAAGCCAACTATGCCGCTAGCAAAGCGGGGTTGATTGGTTTAACCAAGACAGCTGCCAAAGAAGGAGCTCTGCGCGGCATTCGTTGTAATGCCGTAGCACCAGGGATGATTGCCACTGCGATGACTGACAAGTTAAGTGATCGTATTAAGACTGAAATTACCAAGCAAATTCCATTGCACCGGTTTGGCGAAGCGGATGAAGTGGCCCAAACCGTGGCATTTTTAATTTCAAATCCTTATATCACTGGTCAAGTGATTACCGTCGATGGCGGATTGACGATTTAGCAGAATCAAGGAGGTTCTCGTTGATGAACAGAGTTGTGGTAACAGGAATAGGTGCCGTTACGCCAATCGGAAACGATGCGCCAACTTATATTAAGGCTTTGCTGGCTTCAAAAGTGGGTGTTGGTCCCATTACCAAATTTGACGCCAGTCAAACTGGTATTCATGTCGCAGCCGAAGTTAAAGACTTTGCTCCAACTAAGCGCTTGGATAAAAAAGCGGTTAAGCGGATGGATGCTTTTTCTTGCTATGCCTTGTATAGTGCCGTTGAAGCGATGACGCAAGCTGGCTTAATTGATGGTGGTGTAGATCCCGACGATCTTGGCGTCATTTATGGTTCTGGGATTGGTGGTTTGACCACGATTGAAGAACAAGTTATTAAGATGCATGACAAGAGCCCTAAGCGGGTATCACCATTGTTTGTTCCTAACTCCATTATTAATATGGCTGCTGGTAACCTATCAATTCATTTCCATGCTCAGAATACGAGTCAGGGTATTGTGACGGCTTGTTCTTCGGGAACTAATGCCATTGGGAATGCATTTGAATACATTAAGGCTGGTAAAGCCAAGGTAATGATTGCTGGCGGAACGGAAGCTTCAGTCAATGAGATTGGGATTGCTGGCTTTGCATCATTAACGGCCTTGTCTAAAGCTGATGACCCGATGAAAGCCTCGATTCCGTTTGACAAAGATCGTAATGGTTTTGTCATGGGTGAAGGTGCCGGAACCTTGATTTTGGAAGATTACGATCATGCTAAAGCTCGTGGTGCCAAAATTTTAGCTGAAGTGGTGGGTTACGGTACCACTAGTGATGCCTATCATATTACCGCGCCAAATCCTGAGGGCAAAGGTGCGTATAAGGCGATGAAACAAGCCATTGATGAAGGTGGCATTGCAACAAGCGAAGTTGATTATATTAATGCCCATGGGACGAGTACGCATGCTAACGACAGTGCTGAAGCTGCCGCAATTGCTCACTTGTTCAAGGACAATGATCATGTGAAAGTCAGCAGCACCAAAGGGATGACTGGTCATGCCCTTGGTGCTGCTGGTGCCCTTGAAGCCGTTGGGGTCATCGGTGCGATGATCCATGACCAAATGCCGGTGAATGTTGGGGTGCAAAACCAAGACCCAGAATGTCCAGTTACACTAGTGACAGCAGCGAATGCGAAAGCACCAGTGAAATATGCCATCAGCAACTCCTTTGGCTTTGGTGGCCATAATGCGGTCTTAGCATTCAAGAGGTGGAATTAAAGATGGATGATAAAGCAATTCAACAGTTAATGAAGCAATTTGATCAATCAAGCTTGAAGGAACTCCACTTAGTGGATAAAGATTTTAAGCTCGAATTGAGCAAACGGAATGAAGCCACCCCAGTTTCTGCTGTCGCAAGTCAAATTGCTGCACCAGCCGTAGCTGCTCCGACGGTAACTAGCAGTGAACCAGTTGCTACTCTGCCAACTGCTGCCCCAGTCGCTTCTGAGCCTGATGAACTGGCTGAAATCAAAGCACCACTCGTTGGGGTGGTTTACTTTGCACCAAGTCCAGATCGTCCTGTCTTTAAAAAGGTGGGTGATTCCGTGAAAAAGGGTGAAGTTGTCTGTGTCATTGAAGCCATGAAGATGATTAATGATGTCAAGAGTCCGATAGATGGTGTCATTAAGAAAGTGCTCGTTAAAGATGGTAGCATGGTTGAATTTGATGAGCCGATCTTTAAAGTTGAGGCAAAATAATGGCTTTGGACGTTAGAACTTTTATTCCGCAGCGTTACCCGTTTGAAATGTTAGACAGTTTAGACCAAGTGACTCCTGGAAAAAGTGCACAGGCGACCAAACTCGTGACGATTAATGAGTGGTTCTTTAAGCGGCAACAGGCACCGCTAGCGATGCCACGTCCTTTGGTAATTGAAGCATTAGCACAAACCGGGGTTGCCGCCTTATTATCCATGCCCGAATATGAAGGCCAAAATGTCTTCTTTGGTGGTATTAAGCAAGCGACTTTTCAGGATGATTTTCGGCCTGGAGATTGTTTAACCTTGCAAGTTCAATTAGTTAAAATTCGTCATCAAATTGGTGTTGGCCATGGCGTGGTTATTCGAGAGGGACAAGAAATTTGTGCCGCTGATTTAATCTTTGTGGTCACATCAGCGTAGAGGAGTAGACATGTTTTCTAAAGTTTTAATTGCCAATCGTGGTGAAATCGCCGTTCAAGTCATTCGTGCCTTGCATGAGATGGGCATTAAAGCGGTTGCGATTTACTCAACCGCAGATAAAGACAGCTTATATGTGAAAATGGCAGATGAAGCGGTTTGTATCGGCGGTCCGCAGCCTAGTGTGTCTTATTTGAATATGTCAGCTGTCATTACGGCTGCCACCTTAACGGGGTGTGAGGCCATTCATCCTGGTTACGGTTTTTTATCAGAAAATGCCGAATTTGCCCAATTATGTGAACAATGCGGGATTAAGTTCATTGGTCCCAGTTATCAATCAATTGAACAAATGGGTGATAAAGCCAATGCCAAGGCGGCCATGAAAGCTAACGGGGTGCCAACCATTCCTGGGAGTGATGGCTGCTTGCCGAATTATGAGGCAGCCTTAGCATTAGCCCACAAGATTGGTTACCCAGTCATGCTGAAAGCTGTTGCCGGTGGTGGCGGTAAAGGGATTCGCCAAGCGTATAATGACGCCGAACTCGAGCAGGCTTATGCTGAAGATAAACATGAAGTGAAACTTTCCTACAGTGATGATCGGCTCTACATGGAAAAAAAGATTGACCATGCCAAGCATATCGAAATGCAGATTATTGCAGATTCCCACGGTCATGTGGTTTATTTGCCAGAACGTGATTGCTCAATGCAACGTAATCATCAAAAGGTGATTGAAGAGAGTCCTTGCCAGTTGATTAGTCCAGCTGAACGGGCGACTTTAGGTAAAGTCGTGGTTAAAGCGATTAAAGCCATTCACTATGAAAATACTGGGACCTTTGAATTTTTAATGGATGAAAGTCACCATTTTTATTTCATGGAAATGAATACTCGGTTGCAAGTTGAACATACGGTGACTGAAGAAGTCACGGGTATTGAACTGATTAAGGCCCAAATTATTGTCGCAGCTGGTGGTGAATTGCCGTTCACGCAAGCTGATGCGGCCGTTAAGGGTTATGCCATTGAATGCCGGATTAACGCCGAGGACCCGAGCCATGATTTCCGGCCATCACCGGGTCGCATTAAAGAATTATTCATGCCAGATGGCACGCTCGGCGTGCGGATTGATTCTGGCGTCACGACTAATAGCATGATTTCTCCTTACTATGATTCGATGATTACGAAGCTAGTAGCGCATATGCCAGATCGTGAACGCGGTGTGACCAAGATGAAACGGATGCTGAAAGAAGTTCGTATTAAAGGGGTTAAGATTAATCGTGACTTCTTATATGATTTGTTATCTGATCCCGTCTTCGTTAAGGGCACCTTTAATAACAATTACCTAGAAACCGGATTTTTGAAAGGATGGGTTGCACAACATGCCACTAAGTAAATTTACTGCCCCGACCTCGAAGGAAATTAGTTTTCGGATGGATAAAATCCCTGATCATATTTGGCGGCAATGCCCGATTTGTCATCAGAGTTTTTATGAAAAGAAATTAGGCCTAGCCGGTGTTTGTCCTGAATGTGGTTATGGCTTCCGCTTGGGAGCACAAAAGCGGGTGGAACTAGTTGCTGATCAGTTCGAACCGATTGATGTGGACCTGAAGGCGCCAACCCAATTTCAAGATACCAAGTACCTGGCGAAGTTAGCTAAGGCGCGCCAAGCAACCGAGTTGAACGAAAGTGTCCTCACGGGAATTGCCCGGACAGGCAAGCAACGCTTTGGCCTCGGTGTCATGGATTCCCGCTTTATTATGGGGAGTTTAGGTAGTGCTACTGGGGAAAAGATTACACGCTTATTTGAAAAGTGTACCCGGGAAAAATTACCGGTCATTTTGTTTACAGCATCAGGTGGTGCCCGGATGCAAGAAGGAATTCATTCCTTAATGCAGATGGCTAAAATTTCCCAAGCAGTGGCTGAACACAGCGTGGCGGGACTCCTTTACTTAGCTGTCTTAACTGATCCAACTACGGGCGGGGTGACTGCCAGCTATGCCATGCAAGCTGATATTATCCTGAGTGAACCGCGGACCTTAATTGGGTTTGCCGGTCGGCGCGTGATTGAACAGACGATTCATCAGAAACCGCCAGTTGACTTTCAGCGTGCTGAAACGCTCCTCAAGCATGGTTTTCTGGATGCAATTGTGCCTAGGGCGGAGCTCAAAACGACCTTGGCGAAGTTGCTTCGTTGGCACCAAAAAGGAGGTCAAGCAGAATGAGCAGTTCATTAACCGCTTATGAGCGGGTTTTAGCCGCCAGAAACGCTACTAAAATCAGTATTCAAGCCCTCATTAATGGTTTATGCGATGATTTTATGGCTTTTCACGGTGATCGCGCCGCTGGGGATGATCCAGCGGTAATTGGCGGGATTGGCCTCTTGGGCGAGCAACCGGTGACCGTGGTTGGTATTCAAAAGGGTGATGATTTAGCTGAAAATAATGCCCGTCATTTTGGCTGTGCTGAACCAGAAGGTTACCGCAAAGCCTTGCGCTTGATGCAGCAAGCCGAGAAGTTTCAGCGGCCAATTGTGGCCCTCATTAATACCCCCGGTGCTTTTCCGGGAGTGGATGCAGAATATCACGGCCAAGGATCGGCGATTGCCCAATGTTTACTTACTGGACTCAAATTGAAAGTCCCGTATATTAGTGTTATCGTGGGCGAAGGTGGTAGTGGTGGTGCCCTCGCTTTAGCTGTGGGTGATACCGTTTGGATGTTTGAGAATAGTGTCTATTCGATCTTATCACCAGAAGGCTATGCGACCATCTTATGGAAAGATAGCCGTAAAGCCCCCGAAGCTGCTGAGCAAATGGGGTTGACACCTGAGGCACTCAAAGCCGCCGGGATTATTGATCGCATTATTCCAGAAGTGGCGGATGCCACTAGTTTGGCTAGTTTTAAACAGGCTTTATGTCAAAAGCTGCAGCAATTACAAGCACTTTCCGTACCTGAATTGCTGGCTGCCCGTCAAGCACGTTATCGTCAATTTTAAAGAAACTAAGAGGAATTTACAGAATGTCAGGAATCTTAACCGGTAAGACACTTGTTGTCATGGGTGTTGCCAATCAACGTAGTATTGCTTGGGGGTGCACGCAGTCCTTATTAGCGCAAGGTGCTAAGGTCATCTTAACTTATCAAAATGATCGCTTAAAGACCAGTTTAGAGCGTTTCGTTGGACCTGATCAAGCGTTAGTGGCTTGCGATGTTTCCAAGGACGAAAATGTTGAGGCAGCCTTTAAAGAAATTGCCACGAAATATGGCAAAGTCGATGGCGTTATTCATGCGATTGCTTATGCTGATAAAGCAACCTTAACTTCTGGTCTTGTGAATACTACAGCCGATGGGTATGCGTTAGCACAACATATTAGTGCTTATTCCTTTATCTCGGTCGCACGTTATGCCAGTCAAGTCATGAAAGATGGTGGCAGTTTAGTAACCTTAACTTACTTTGGGTCTGAACGGGCTATCCCGAATTACAACATGATGGGGGTTGCCAAGGCTTCACTTGAAGCCAGTGTCCGCTACCTGGCTAGTGATTTAGGTGCCGCTAATATTCGGGTTAACGCTATTTCTGCTGGTGCTGTTAAGACTTTAGCAGTTACGGGTATTAAGAATCATGGGACCTTACTTAAGATGTCACGTGATCGTACCGTTGACGGTAAGTCAGTCGAAACGAGCGAAATTGGTAATACCGCTGCTTTTTTATTGAGTGATTTATCAACTGGGATTACTGGTGACATTATTTATGTGGATAAAGGTGTCCACTTAATGTAATTGTGCTCAGTTTATAACTTAAAAGGCCTTGTACAGGAGGTGGCAATAATGTCAGCTGCTGTGCAAGGTCTTTTGGTGTTAAAATTGCGAATAAGATGATATGAAGGGATGGGAACTTAATTTGCAACCAGAAGCAGATCCACTTGATAGTGACCAGATAATAAAATTTATGACCACCACTTGGCAGCCGCAGATACAAGTGTTTGATCAATTGGCATCAACTAATACGTATGCGAGTGAACATGCTTTGCCAAATTGGGCAATTGTTGTGGCTAATCAGCAAATTGCTGGTAAGGGCCGCCGCGGTCACCGGTTTGTTTCTCCAGCGGATACGGGTATTTATTTAACGTTTGTGTTACCAGCTTACGCCCAACATTTAAAGAATCCTGGCGTCTTAACTGCAAGCGTCGCAGTGGCTGTTCTTCGTGCAATTAAGCGTGTGAGTGGGATCCAGCTGGCCATTAAATGGTTGAATGATCTGTATCTTCCCGCCGGTAAGTGTGGGGGAATTTTGATTGAAACGGTTAATGATGATACTAATTGCACGCATCAATTCATTGTGGGGATTGGGCTAAATGTGCGTCAGCTCCCCAAAATGGCGCAATTAGATCAACCGATTAGTGGTATCGGTGTTCCGATGACGATTTCACGGAATGAATTGATTGCCGCGATTTATTCGGAGTGTTGTCAGTTGTATCGTCAGTTTGATTCGGCCGCCATCTTAAGCACCTATCGGCAACACTGTTTGTGGTATGCGCGTCAAGTCACGGCGCAAGTCGCAGGTAAGGCTGTTGCTGGGCGCATATTAGGCGTTAACGACCGTGCTCAGCTATTACTAGCATCAGATCAGCAAGTGCTGGCACTTGATGCTACCGTAGCTCATACGATTCGGCTGCAGCCATAAAGTATGACAAATTCTTCAGAGGTACGATCACTGGCGCGACTGCGGCTTCCATTACAGCTGGCGGTTTGGATGACACCATGACTGCAAGCTCTTAGTGACACTTGGTACCATTGTTCAGAGCTATCAGACCCCAGCCTTATTATTGTGACTAACTTAATTCATATCAAAAAAGCTAATGACGAATTTTCATCATTAGCTTTTTAATTTCAATTAGGATTAGTGATGACTAGCAGCAGAACTCGTGTCGGGTTCATGATGCGGCGTTACCACCGGCTTAGGTGCTTCGTGTTTACTAGCACCACTGCTGGCATTCACCTCGTGATGTGGCATTGCCATTTTCATCGCGTGATGTTCATGATGCATGCTGGCACCGGTACTGGCACTAGTCGTTGGTTCTGGGCCAAAGCCTTCTGTACACATGCCTGGCATCCAAACTTCACTCTCCTTGATGCCGCGCTCTTCAGCAAATGCTTTAGTCAGCGTCGCCATATCCATTAAGTGATAGTGCTTGTCTGGTTCTTTAGGATCGTAGACCTGAATTTGGGCCATCATGCCGGCATCTTCATGTTCGATGACGTGGCAGTGGTACATGAAAATGCCGGTCAGTGGATAGAAGACCTTGATGCGGACTGTCTCTTTTGGTGCCACTTCAACCGTATCCTTGTAAACCCCAATTTCATTCGGGTTTGGTTCGTGGGCGTTACGTGAAATGACTAAGAAGTGCCCACCATGAATGTGGAAGGGGTGTAGCATCCCCTGATCACTCGTATTGGTGTTCTTAACATCCCAATATTCAGCCTTGCCGACCTCCGTCTTCAGGTCAATGCGTGACATAGAGAATTGTTTACCGTTCATCATGTTATGTTCATCCATGGTGATATAGCGAATTTCGCGGTCACGGTCAACGACTGGGTCAACGGGTTCAAATAAGGTATCAGGAATGACACTATAATCTGGTTCAAATTGATGAATCTTAAAGCTAATCAGCTTGAAGTCGTCAGTGTATAAGTTAACCACATCGCCATCATGATAGTCTTTGAAATCAACGACCACTTGTAGTCGTTCACCAGGACCGACTAAGAGTTTGGTCATCTTAACGGGGTGAGCTAAGAACGAATCATCCCCAGCAATTTGGGTCATGACTAAGTCCTTGTCAAAGTGCAAACGCCATTCTCGCCGGTTACTACCGCCAAGGAAGAGTAAACGTACCTTTTGGGTCGTCACGTCAACGTAAGGGCGTACCACACCATTAATCATCGGCACATTACCAAATACCCCCATCGGGTCGTAATCACGCTCATAATCGAGCTGATTGTCTTCATGGAAAGAACGATCTTGAAGGATAATTGGAAACTCGTCAACCCCATAGCTTTTTGGGATTGGTAATTTGGCTTCGTTATCATCGGTTACCACGACGCCCATGGCGAGCCCCATCCAAACTTGGGCGGCGGTACTTGGACATGGATGCGCATGTAGCCAAGTTAAGGCAGCGGGCTGGTTCACCGTAAACTCAATATTTTTAGTTTCGCCAGGATAGACTGGTGCATGACAAGCCCCGTCGGTAATTGGACCAGGAACTTCCATGCCATGCCAGTGGTAGGTCGTTAATTCTGGTAAACTGTTCTTTAAGGCCACGTGCACATGTTGTCCAGTCTTGAGCACTAACGTTTGACCGAGCAGTGGTGCATTGTAACCCCAGGTCTTCGTCTTGTGGCCAGGTAAAATTTGGCTTTCGCCGGCCTGTGATTCAATCGTGAACCACACGTCATTGCCGTCCACCTTGTCTGGCTTGAGCACTGGCGGCACAGCCAGTGGTGCTGGCGCTACACCAGCAGGAATATGTAATTCTTGATAACGAAAATGATTTTTGTCAAAATCTACTTCATGATAGAAGTAATCGGTGTATATTTTATCTTGTGAAGACATTAGTATAATCCTTTCACCCATGATGACGTGACATTTGCCCCGTTTACAACTATAACTTTAAGCGGTAAGGAAGCGCTTGTAAAGGGGAAAAAGCGAGCTAGTAGTTAAATAACTAACACTGACAACACAACTTTGAAATAATGATTACTTTAGTTATTTTAAAAGACCATTCTACTAGGTTGTGAGGCTAATAACATGAAGTAAAATAAGCTGAAAGAGAAACGCGTATTAATCTGTTACTGATTGATTTAATGAAAAAATGGGTATTTAATTGTTTTTGAACCTAAAAATAGGTATCGTATTTACTGAACGAATCCGATAAAGATAAGGACATCATTGTGAAGATAACTTTAAAGACGTTAATGGATAAATTAAGTCAAACTGATTATTTGCAAGACATGGAGACAGTTAAATACGCGGAAGTGAGTCATGCGAAAAGCAAGCTGTTACCATATACCGAAAAGATGCTCGCTGAGCTAGCGGTGGCAATTAAGCGAGGACGGTTGATGCAGACACAGTTAGTGGTAACGGGGATGCGCCCGGTGACGTTTAGCGTTGAGCTCAACATCATCAACTTGCCGTATGCCAATTACAAAAAAATCAGTAATTTTTGTGATGAAACGACAGATTATGAGGTTAATCTATATTTTGAAACGAGTTCCGAACATTTAAACGCTTCACACTTTCGGATTGATTACTTTGCGCCAGCCGCTGAAGTTTTAACTAACCAGGCGGAACTCGCTGAGCGTTTGGCTGACGAAATGTTAACTAAATTTCAAATGATTGTTGATAACGCGAAGACAGCCGCAGAAGCTGCTAAGGCGCAGCCGGTAACTACCGAAAAGGTGCCTAAACGGAGGACTAAGAAAACCGCTAAAAAAACGGCTACCAAAAAACGCAGTACGACAAAGTCAAAAACGACTAGGAAGAAATAACCATGTTGACTTGGAATATGTTAGGCGTCTTATTATGGGTCATGCTAATTTTATATTTGATTTTTGTGGTGCAAAACATTCGCCAGCGCCGCATCAGATTATTGATTAAGCAGCAAAGACGCTTTAGTTGGGGAAATTTAGGAATTGATGTCATCGAATTAGTGGTTTTAGTAATGGCCTTTGGGTCACTCATCAATGCCGCTTGGCTAGATAACCCTAATTTGGAAGATCGGGGTCGGATCTTTGCTAAAGTGACTTATCGACCGTTAATTGTGACAACAGATAAGGATAGCGGCCAATCGAATTATGTGGCGGTTAGCGCTCAGAAAACGAAGCATGGTTCTCAGACTTACACGGTTTATGTGGCTGGCAAACGTTTATCACTGCCAAGTACGATGGCCAGCATTGCCGATGACGTGAAGCCACTTGCCGTTGACGCACAGCATATTCCATATGATAAGACGGCACTGGTTAAAATGGATCATCATTTTCAAAAGGCCTATCTGGCCGAATACCGGGCCTGGTATCGTGAAAATTGGCAGAACGGGTTAGGCCTCCATGCTGGTCAGTTGGCCATGCATTATTATCTCGTGCGGGTGCCGGATCAGAGTTTTGTCGTGGTTAAATAAAAAAAGCTTGAGCCGAATGAGGGTCGAGCTTTTTTTGATGGCCAAGTTACTTATTTGGCTTTAAGGGACTTGAGCAGCGGGCTATCTGCTTGTTGACCAAACCATTTATGGTTGATGCGGGTCAAGGTACCATGATGTGCCAGCTGCTTTAAACCGCGATTGATTTTTTGGCGCAGGGTGCGATCCCCCTTACGCAGTCCGACCCCAAATGGTTCTTTAGGGAAATTGCCAACAATCTGCCGATAAGCTTTCGGATTGGCTTCGCGCTGAATGTAATAATTGGCATAGCTACTGTCGATTAACAGCCCTTGGATGCGATTAGCCCTTAGGTCAATTAAAGCGTCGGTAAAAGAATCATACAGGACAGGAGTACGCCCTTTAAGGTATGCTTTTAAGCGCTTGGGGTAAGTATCCAAATCATTAGCACCAGCAGAGCCAGCTTGAACACCCAAGGTCTTACCAGTCATGTCCTTGAAGCTGCGAATCCGCTGGCGGCGCATCGAAACGAGCACTTGGTCATTATTTAAATAAGGCAGTGAAAAGGCTACCTTTTTTCGTCGCTCGGGGGTCATCGAATAACCATTCCAAATCAAATCAATTGTGCCATTGCGGAGTTCAGCCGCATTCATTGACCAATCAATGGCCTGAAAATCAACGTGAATGCCATACAGTTTAAAGACTGCTCGGGCTAAATCAATGTCGTAGCCGACCAGTTGGCCATTTTTGGCGCGGAAGCCCATAGGCACAAAAGTGTCATCAAGTCCGATAACCACCCTTTTCCGTTGTTTAATGGTCGCCCACGTGTCGGTCGTATTGGCCCGAGTGACGGGTCCCGCGCAAGCAGTGAGGCTGATACCCAAACTGAGTACTGTGAGCAATAACCATAATCGCCGTAGCTGTTTCATGTCATTCTCCTCCTACTAGCCAGCAATTGGCACAACGTTAATCATGTGGTCGGCAATGGTTTTGGCAAAGTCCTGATCGTGTGTGACCACAATTTGCGTAATCCCCTCTGCCTTTAAGGAAAGTAATAGCGCTGCAACGCGTCCGCGTAATCCGGAATCAAGGGCACTGGTGGGTTCGTCGTAACAAATCAGGCGCGGTTTCATGGCTAATGCGCGAGCCAAGGCAACCCGCTGTTTTTGACCACCCGATAAGGCATAGGGATAGAGCTGACGCAGGTTACTAATGTTTAATTTTTCAAGTAACGTCTGGGCTTTTTGTTCAGCTTCGGCAGGTCGTAACTTCAAGGCCAGGGTGGGCGCTAAGGTAATATTGCCTAAGACGGTTAAGTTGGGGAACAATTGGAAATCTTGAAAAACTACCCCAATCGCGCGCCGATCAGCGGGTCGCTGATGAGGGTCAAACGGTTCCCCATCTAATAGTAATTTTCCCGAATCAAGTGCACTTAAACCACTGATGCAGCGTAATAAGGTGGTTTTGCCCGCACCAGACGGGCCAACGATTACCGTGATGGCATGATCAGGGATGGTGAGTGATAGGTCTTTTAGAATTTGTCTGTCACCAATGCGTTTGTTAATGTGTTGTAGTTCTAGCATCTTGTTTTCCTCCTTTATGTTAAAAGTTATTAGTGCCAAGCGCGATAGTGTTTTTCCAGCTGGCGTAAGCCTAAGGTACAAATACCAGTTAGGAGCAGGTAGATGGCTGCCACGAGGACAAGTGGGATAAGCGTGACATCGCGCGCGGTCGCCACATTGCCGGCGCGCAATAAATCGCCAATCCCAATGACATAGACGAGGGATGAATCTTTGACTAAGTTAATCACCTCGTTGCCAATGGCCGGGATGACATTTTTGAGTACCTGCGGAATGACAATCTTGCGAATAGTTTGACTATATGAGAGTTGTAAGACCTGTGCACTTTCAATTTGCCCTTGTGGGACAGCTTGCAGGCCACCTCGGAAAATTTCAGCAAAGTACGCCGCATAGTTTAACGCAAAAGCAACGACGGCCGCGTCAGAGCGCTGAAACACAATATTAATAATGGGTAGCCCGTAGAACACAAAGATGAGCTGGAGTAATAACGGGGTCCCACGCATCAACCAGACGTAAGCTTTTAAGCTAGCGCGCAAAGGTCGAAAGCGGGAAGTTAAGCCCAGACTAACTAAAATGCCTAATGGCAGAGCCAACAACAAGGTTGTCAAAAATAAAACTAAGGTAACTTGGACACCAGACAGCAGTGCCGGCAAAATAGCGAGTATGTAATGCCACATCTAAAAAACCTCCTCAAAAAGAATATAAAAAAAGCCCTACTTGAAATAAATTCAAGAGGGTGTGATTAACACGGTTCCACCTCAATTCACAATCTGTTCGCACAGAATGCCTCAGTAAGTTGCCCAATAAAAAAAGTCCCCCTAAGTTTAATGAATTAAACTTAAGAGGACGATATTTATCGTGATGCCACCTCAACTTCTCTGCTGGATCACTCACGGCAGACTTATCAAGTTGTTAACAACTTTAGCTATAACGCGCTCACCGAATTCATCCTAGTTAATTTCAGATGATTCACTCACGGATGTGGTTCGCAATAACCCGACTATTCCTTCTCAACTTCGGAACTTTCTGTCAGTCAAGGTAATTGTTACTCTTCCGCTCATTGTTTTAATTGATTAGAGTCATTATAAACAGCTTATTTCATAAATGCAAGCAAATTATCATTAATTCATGATAGTTTCATCTTAAGGCTGCTATTGGGAATGAATGACTCAGCGTGCGTTCGTTTATCTTTTACGCAATAATAGTTGACGATTACCAGGATTAAGATAAATACATTCAGAAATGGCAATCATGGCAATGGTAGATGTCCACATTTTGCTTTACGACCTTAATGGCATAAATTCTACTTGGTGGCCGTCTGCCAGTAAGCAGGAAGATTAGTATTACTGCGTATAATAAATCATTTTTTGACAAGATGCGACGCCTAAAATAACGGCGTAGTCGTTTATCAACAGTATTAAGTCGCCAGCTCACTTCTGAGAGAGGTTATCCCAGTGATTCTTGCGTACCACGTTGAGAGTCAACCCTTTTTCCAATTACAATCAAAACGACCACCGAGAGTAATAGCATTGGGATTCCGCCTATTAAGAAAACCACAGTAGCGTTTATCCGGTCAAAAAGCAAACCAAATACAAGCGTGCCAAGCGGCATTAGGACTGTGCTTAGGGCCTCATCGAGCGTGAATACTCTACCCTGAACATTCTCGGGTATCGTCTGTTGCATATAAACGTCGACAGGCGTATTTGAGAAAACCAATAAGATTCCAAGGCATACGTTGAGGAAGGAGAAGATAATGCAATACCAAACGCCTGGCATCCGTGCCATACCGGGAAACCCGATGATTGCGATGATTACTCCGAAAATGCTTAGACTCAAATATGCAAAATTCAGCGGAGAAATTTTCAAATGTAATCGGCTTAAGATTAAGCCACCCAGAATCATGCCACCTGCAAAGGCGGACTGCGTAAAGCCATACTGGGAATTTGAAAGGTGTAAACGATCAACTAAAAGAAACGGAAGTCCAAGATTAACAGTTGCAAAGAAAAAGTTAATGATTCCAGATGAGCCAGAGAGAAGAAGATAAATTTTGTGCTCCCATAGGAACCTAAGCCCGCCAATGAAATTGGCAAATACCGTTTCCCTTCCCAGGGTTGCTTCTGAAGGATCAGTTTCCTCGTCAGCAGAATTTACAGGCGTGAAAACAAGTGTTGAGATGGCTAACAACGCAACGCCTTCAAAGCCAATCTCAATATATGCAAAGACGTCAAGTGAAACCAGCGTATATACCACTGCTCCTAGTACGGGGGCCAAGAACTCTGCAAAAGAAGAGACAGACTGATTCAGAGAATTCGCCTTTTCCAAGTTATCTCTAGCAAATAAACGACTTAGGCTCGCCTGAACTGCGGTGGACAAAAAGCTATCGGTAATTGAAAGCGCCCCGATAAGAATCACCAATTCAATAAAATAAAACTCGGGAAAAATTCGAAATAAAACCGAAAACATCGTTAATGCAACAATTGTGCTAATCTGCGCTAAAATCATTACCGCTCTATGGTTAAACGTGTCGACTACATACCCGACCAAAGGCGCCATGACAACATTAATCAAGGGTCCAGTGATTAAACTAATCCCCATGCTCAATGCAGAGCCAGTTTTCTGAAGTACGTAGAGGCTAATAGCAAAAGATAGCATCTCGCTACCAAAAGTTCCAAAAAACTTGATAAGGAGTAGCCTGCCGAGATTATTCGTTAATTTCATAATTTTTCTCATAATTTCAATTTTTTCCATCTGCCAGTAATGATAAAGGTTAGTATTACTGCGTATAATAAATCATTTTTTAACAATATGTTACACCTGAAATTATGACATAAATGGCTACATCTGTCGTGGGTTGTACTGTCAGCATAAAAAGATTATACTAGTTTTATGGATATCGAACAAACAGATCAAAAACTCGCAACGATTTTTAAAGTCTTAGGTGAACCGCACCGAATTGAAATTTTGCGGATTCTCTATCATGCTGGTCGGGAGCTTACCTGCTCGGAAGTTAGCGCACAGTTAAAGCTCAGCAAATCGACCGTCTCATATCATTTCCGAGCTATGCGGTTAGCGGGGTTGACGCATACGCGTCAGGTAGCACAAATTAAGTACTTATCAATTAACACGGCACTGTTCGAACAGTTTTTGCCTGCTTTTTTAGCGACCTTATAATTTTTTGCCTGCTTATTCGATACTTGTCAAACAACGAAAGGGATGCAGTTAATGCTTAAATTATTTTATGCGTCAGGAAGTAGTGCCATGGCACCACATATTTTACTCACCGATATAGGGCTAAATTTTGAATTGGAAAAAGTGAACTTAGATCAGAAGCGTTGGCATGGTGGCGATTATCATACCATCACACCGAAGTCTTACGTGCCCGCCTTAGAAATTGCACCCCAGCAATACTTAACCGAATGCGCGGTGATTTTGGCGTATATTGCACTGCAAGGAGGCCAACGGAAAGCTAGTGATTATGCGAGCAAGATATACTGGCAGGAGCAGATGTGGCTGAATTATCTGGCGACGGAACTACATAAGAATTTTATTTCACCTTTCCGTCCAGGCAATTGGTTACCAAATACGGCTGCTAGTAAAGCTTTGGTGTGGCAGCGGGTGCAGCCACGCTTAGCTTATGTGGAGGAGCGCTTGCAGGGTTCATGGCTCATGGGGGATAAATTTTCGCTGGTTGATCCGTATCTCTTTGTTATGACTAATTGGATGCGTCGGTTAGCTTTTCCGTTTGACCAGTTGCCACGCTTAGCGGCTTTTGATGCGCGGATGCGGCAACGGCCAAGTGTGCAGGAGGTCTTGCGGGTGGAAGGCCAGCCACACAGTGTGACAGATGGTGAGTGAGGTAGTTTAAAAAGGCATTAGTTTTAATAGCTACTTTAAGTAACGTATTTTGGGTTCGTCTATAGCCTGTAACAGGTCATTGGTTTAATAGGACTTCTTTTTTAGCAGTTATCATCATGGTTGACCAGATAGCAATATAGATGCTAATAAAGATAAAAGTGTAGGATACCAGCCAGCCAAGAGTGCTAATGGGGGGATAACCAAGATAGGTCACGATAAAGTGGGGAAAGGTCTGCTTGATGGTATGCCAGTTTTCTTTTTAAAAGATAAGACTCGTAAGGGCAAAGATAAGTTCCATTAGCATCAAGATGCAATTCCGATGAATGTCAGGGTAGCTACTTTTGCCATTTCAATAGCTCCTTGCACATTTTTGTGCGTAGCGACGTGGTGTAAAGATGAGACGGTTATTCAAAAGTTCGACCTGATAAATACTAGTTTTGCTGAGTGAAAAGTCTTTGATTTGGGTGATATTGACAATCTCTGAACTTGAAATCTGAATAAAGAATTTTTTCGGTATAAATCCCAATAATTTGATGGAGCGGAATGACAATGCGCTTTTGTCCTATCACTAGTGAGCTGAGCTAAACGGTTGGCTTTTAATACTAATTGGTCAATAAAAAACAATACCACGCTTAGGCGGTATCGTCTTTTTAGCTTTTACCAGCCCTGCTAACTATTGCTTGTTTTGCCATTCATCAGCAAGCATGGTCCAGATATTACCATCGTGATAACCGTCTGCTAATAACATGTTGGCGCGAACAGAACCGTCGCAAGTGAAGCCGGCTTTTTCGGCTACCTGGTTACTGCGCCGATTATCAACGGCCGCTTCAATGATGATTTTATGCACATGGTAATCAGTGAAGCCGAGGTCACACATGCCAGCTACTGCACGATGCATAATGCCATTACCGACAAATTGGTTACCCAGCCAATAGCCAATATCCGTACTTTGATCCATCGCGTGGAATTTATTGAAGCTAATCATCCCCGCGGCTTGGCCCTTGAACCTAATTACGGCATTTAATGAGCTACCTGTACCAAAACGAGCCATCATCTTCATCAGAAAGGTTTCTTCATCGGCAATACTTTTAAGCTTTTCAACCCATGGCAACCACTGTGCGATTTGGGCGCGGCTGTCGTCAATTAATGCAAATAAAGGTGTAGCGTCAAGTTTAGGGCGTGGCAGCGCGAGACTAACTTCTTCGTCAATTTTATATTCAAACATCGTTTTCCTCATCTTTTTCATTACTAGTGTTAAATGATATGATTCAAAGCCAGTGGTTGATGTCAAAGAAAATGGCATAGACCATTGACAATCAGCTTGTTTACGACTTAAATACATTATAATATAATTATATTTATACGGAATAGTTGCAATTACTTTTTAATGTATTTTAATAACAGGGGAAGCTGACAAAGAGAATTTTGCAAACACTGGCTTTCATAGCAGTTTTGACATTGTCAATCGCACAAGTATATTTACTAGCACCATGGGCTTGAAGACAACAACTTGCTTGGTACGGTTGCGATGTGGTGGATCGGCTTTTGTCTAGTTGAACTCGCTAGAAATATTAAAAATTAAGGAGGGTCTATTGATGAATTATAGTAAAATTGTCCATTTAAGTGATGGTCATTCTGTTTGGACGAGAAGCGAAGGGGATGGCCCTATCAAAATCCTGCTTTTACATGGGGGTCCCGGAATGACTCATGAATATCTTGAGCCTTTTTCTGAATTTATTAAAAATAAACCCATTCAAATCATTTATTATGATCAATTGGGTTCATATTATTCGGATCAGCCAGATGATGCAAGTCTTTGGAATATTCCTCGTTTTTGTGAAGAGGTAGAGGAAGTTCGTCAAGCGTGGGGGCTAGAGCATTTTTATCTATATGGACAGTCTTGGGGCGGTTTGCTGGCAATGGAGTACGCGACCAGATACGGTCAGCATTTAAAAGCGCTAATTGATTCGAATATGGTTGATAATATGAAAGATTACGAGACTTATATTAACAAATTGCGTAATGCAATGGCGCCTGAAGATGTGGCTTTCATGAAGGATAAAGAGGCTCAAAACCAGATTGATGATCCTCATTATGAAGAACTTGTGATGAAGCTTTATCAATCGTGTATTTGTCGTTTGCAGCCGTGGCCTGATGCTGTAAGTAGATCATTCGATCGCACCAATGACCAAGTTTATGTGAGTTTACAAGGTCCAACCGAGTTCACTATTACAGGATCATTAAAAACTTGGACGATCAGAGACCGACTTGGTGAAATTGCGGTGCCTACATTATTACTTGGGGGTAAATATGACAGCATGAATCCTGAGGTAATTAAAACTATGGCGACTAGATTACCTCATGGCCAGGCTCATATTTGTCCTAAGGGAAGTCATTTTTCTATTTGGGATGATCAAGCAGACTACTTTAATGCTATTGAGACCTTTTTGGAAAAAGTTGAACAGACAAAGCCATAATCACTCCATAGAATTGTCCATTTTTTAAAGTCAATTACCCTCTATCATAGTATATATAGTGAAAACAAAAGAGAAGTGCTATTTATGGCAAAAATATTAATTCTTGGTGCAAATGGCAGGATTGCTAAGTTGGTTGAGACAGAATTATTGGCGAAAACGTCCCACCAGTTGATCTTGTTTTTGAGAAATGCTGACCGCTTGAAGTCTAGCGATGATAAACGTGAAAAAATTATTGAAGGGGATGTGACGAATACGCAATTACTCGAAAAGGCGTTAACAGGGATTGACCTTGTATATGCCAATCTGGCAGGTAAAAATATTGCGCAACAGGCTAAATCAGTTGTAACGGCCATGAACCTGGTCAGTGTTAAGCGTTTGATCTGGATTTCTACTTTAGGAATTTATGATGAAGTCCCTGGAAAATTCGGTAAATGGAACCACCAAATGCTTGATGGCGGTTATTTGGAAACCTATGCTGCAGCTGCAAAAGTTATTGAGAATTCTGACTTGGACTATACAATTGTGCGGCCAGCTTGGTTATCTAACCAGGATATTGTCAATTATGAGACCACTGAAAAGGGAGAACCGTTCAAAGGAACCGAGGTGTCACGTAAAAGTGTTGCTAACTTTGTGGTTCAGCTCATTAATGAACCTGAAAAAGAAAGTCGTCATTCTGTTGGCATTAACCAACCGAATACAGATGGCAGCAAGCCGTCGTTCTATTGATGGTCTGGCGGCTTTAACGGAATAAATTAAAAAACGGTCAATTAGTGGAAACTTAATTGATCGTTTTTTTGATGGTTGCGATTCATAGTTTACCTGATGGGGTGTGGCTCCAAAAAATGAACAAGTACTGCAGCAAGCTATCGCATCATTGGTTACTAATAAAACGATTATCACTATTGCACATCGTTTGGCGACTATCCAAAATGCTGATCAAATCCTTGTCATCTCAAATCTAGGATTAAAAAAACTTGTGACATTGGTGATTTTTGTACCATTTTTGAATTCTGGATTGTCCTCCCCTTGTTAGGCTGATTGGCGTAACGGCGCTGCCATACTCAGTGCGGAATATAGTAAAACGATGATGACCAGCCATTGCAAACGGCTGGTATCCAGGTTTTTGACGAAGAAGACAGCAGTTAAGACCCCCAGCACCCCAAAAATGCCAGCAAATAACGTAATCTTACGGCTGTAAGTCCCAAGTTTAACAAACTGAATCGAACTCGTTGAAATCGAACAAGTCGCCGCGCCCATCATGATTGGAAAAGCGGCCACCGGCGTTAGTCCCATGGTGTAAACAGTTGCCATCGTTAGTGCATAAGAGCCAATTCCGATGTTGTTAAGTCCACCATAGATGAAAAGTAGGCTTGCGGTCACCATTAACTTCCAGCCGGTGAGGGCGTTGGCTGTGCCGGTTGCGGCAATCCAGTTTAATTTATTTGCTAGTATCAACAACGCTGCTAGTACGAGTCCGGCAGTGACAAACTTTTTAATGGTTGGAACGGCTAATTTGATGACTAGGCGGGGACTGATATAAGCACCTAGCATCGCAGCAAAAATGCAGACTGCTAAGGTTTTGAAGTCAACCCTGATGGTACTGATGTAAGAGAGTGCCATGACTGCTAGAGGGATGACACATTGGGTGTTCAGTGTGCCTGGTATTTTCTTAATGGGGATCCACTTGAGTTTGGCGTAAAGCGCAGTACTGATGGCAAAATCAGAAATACCAAAAGTCGATAGGAAGAAAATGATAAATGAACTGAAGGGGAGCAGCCAAGTGGTCGCTGGTTCAAACATGATTTGATGGCGGTGTGCCCGCAGGTCACGGATTAGGGTGCATAAAAAGCTGAAATTAATGAAAAAAATGAGGATTAATAAAAGTTCAATCATGAGTTCCTCCTTCTGCTAAGGTTAGGTGCGTGGTACTTAAATACCTGTATGTGGCTAGTATCTTGTATGATAAAAGAATTTTCTGTTCATTCCAAGATAACATTTTTATTAATTATGGTTAACCGTAAATTAGAAATAAATTGGTAATTGATTTATTCTACCCATCAAAAAAGCCCCACTCGGTGTTACCGAATTGGGACTTTTTCGATTAATCAGCTGTTTTGGTATTGGCTAATTTTAACATGATGCCTTCAATGAAGGCGAGAATTAGGCTGGCAGTTAGAAAGTCGAGCACGTTGCCTGAGTAGAAGGCTGCCATAACCATGAAACCACTTGCTAATATCAGGGCCATGAGGCGAGCTGATTTACGGCGCCACCATTGAAGTAACGCATACGCTGGGAGCAAGAGCGATGGTCCTACGAAGAGGAGCATGCCAATTAGACCTAACGAATAGATTTGAGAGACATAATCGCGTTCGAGGTTGAAAATATTGCTGACGCGTGTGTAGGAAATGCCGAGCCAGTCATCAAGTGGCTGCTTATGGTGAGCCCGTACCCGATTGAGCATGGCCGTTTCGACATAACGGTTTTGCATGCGTAATTCGCCAGGTTGCCGCATGATACCAATCCAAAAGTCGGGATCACGCTGGTAGGGATAAGCTTTAAGCACAAATTTAGGATTTAAGGCATAAGCTTGATAGTGTTGTTTGACAAAATTTTGTTTAAACTGTTTTAAACGCGCCGGTTGCTGCCGATATTTTTTAAGCCCGGCTGTTAACTGCTGGTCGAGTTGCTGTGTCCGCGTGTCCGACTGCTGAGCTAAGTAATGTTCATAGCGATAGCGTTGTCCGACTGGCCCAAAGGGCGTGATGGCTAAAGCCGCTAATTCAATCAACAGCAAGACGAGCAATGCTGGCCGTAAGGATTTGAACCAGTCCCGTTCTTTCAGCTGATGTGCAACTAAAATGA
>DIDI01000034.1:24748-48861 GCA_002418055.1 Lactobacillus sp. UBA5804
AGTACTGCTGAAATCATATTGGCAAAGTTGAAGAACCCCTTAGATGCCATATGGGAATAGCCGAGATTTGGATTGGTGAACCAGGCAAAGATATTGGCCGAAATGGGACCAGCTTCATAACTGCGTAGGGAAATCACCAGCAGGTTGCTAATCACGATGGTATAAGAGAACAGTCCGCTCAGTCCTATGACGATACGGCGTAATTGCTGCGCTGAGCAGTCCAGCTCATAGCTGAAGTAGAGGACGAACAGGGGCAGTAACATGCGAATGAGGTAGAAGAGCTCACTGAAGGTTGAATAGCCATAGCTGGTGGGACTAAGACTCGTAAAGTCGTGGACATAATAAAGATGAACACCACTATAAAGTACCAGTAAAATTACATAGGCAATCAGCCAAGGGCGTTTACTAAATTGTTTGAGCTGTCCGGGATTCTGCCAGAATAAGCCAAAGATAACGGCCATTGCTAGTAATCGAATAATCGTTGGCAGGGTAAAAGGCAATGCATTTGCTAAGCTGCCATGATAAAACCAATATAAATCTAGAAATGGTTGGATGAGAATAAATCCTTGCAGCCAATCATTAACTTTCCAGCGGTGCATAAAGTACTCCTTACATTAAAAAGAAGCAGCCGTAGTGACTACTTCTCTTCTTCTGCGGCTTTGGTAGCAGCTTGAGCCTGCTTCATTTTTTCAATTTTGACTTCGTTTAAAGCGGCCGTTTGACTATCTTTGGTCAGCTTAATCACACGTAAATTCTTAAAGTTAACGACAATTTTGCTATTTAAGTCGCTGATGGCAGCCTCATCAATTGGGTCGTATGAGGTGATCCCTAACAAAGCTGAATTTTCATAAACCTTTTCAATTTTTCCTTCAAATGGTTTTTTGATTTCTTCCTCAGACCGGGCACCGACAATCAGACCGACTTTGACATCTGCTTTTTTCATAAATCGTTTCCTCTTTCCAAAAAAACATTGGACAATGTTGAAATACTAATCTATTGTAGCTTTTTTTTCAAGTAGCTCGTCTTATTATAGGATAAAAATGATGAAAGGGCACCTTTAGCAAGAAATGCTGAAAGTCGGTTAGCATTTTATGGTTTAATAAATAAGGATATGGAGAAAGAAACTGGGAGAAAAGAAGAATGCCAAAGCTCATTTTAATTGCTGGTCCAAGTGGTGCTGGTAAGACCACAATTTCAGCCTATTTAACGAAAAAATTTCACATACCACGCGTTGTGACCCATACCACACGGCCAATGCGCGATGACGAGCGTGCAAATGAAAGCTATTACTTTGAGAGCGATGCGAGTTTTGCTAAATTACATTTCTTTGAACACATTCATTATGGGTCCTATCAGTACGGTTCAAGTCGTGAGGCCTTAAGACGTGTTTGGGAGAAGCACGAACTGGTTTCCCTAATTGTTGATATTCAGGGTGCTAGGTCATATTTAGCGCAACTGCAAGATCAAATTTGTTTTATTTATGTAACAGTGTCAGCCCGTTCAACGCTTGAGCAGCGACTACTAGAGCGGGGGGATAATCCTGCCAAGATTGCTAATCGCCTGTCTGGAGCAGAATTAAATGAATTACCAGCGGACTTAATGACACGCGCCAAAGTAATTCGAAACGATAATTGGGAAAAAACTAAAATGCAACTAGATCGAATCGTAGCTGATTTGCAAGAATAAATAACACTAGGTGCCCAGTTTAATCATTATGAAAAATACCTTAATCAGATGTTCACTTGTTTGATACGTATTTGTCACAATTACCTTGTATGATATTAACTATTAACTGATTGGAGAACAACCAGAATCAAGGGAGAGATCGTTTTGAGACTAGCACATCGTTTAATTAAGGCAGTTGCTATTATTGGCTTATTTTTAACCGGCGTTAGCTTAGCTAACCAATTAGGTACAACTAGCAATGACGTGTCTGCTGCGACGATTACGACCAAAAGAAATCGGGTTGTTCGTTGGGCGAAACGTGAAATTGGCAAGCCTTATGTTTGGGGTGCTACCGGCCCTTACGGCTTTGATTGTTCTGGCTTAGTTCAATATGTTTACAGCCACGCGATTAGTTGGAAACTTGCTAGCAGAATGGGACGCAGTACTTATAATCAGGTTTATGCTGGTCGGCATGTTTCTTTAAGCCATTTAAAAAAGGGTGACTTGATTTTCTGGGGCTCTAAATCAGCGCCTTACCATGTTGGCATTTATGTGGGTGGTGGTTGTTATATCCATGCCCCACAACCGGGCCAACGGGTAAGACGGCAACACCTTAGTGGTTACTTCTATCCCAGTGCTGCTAAACGGGTTTTATAATTAACGGAACTTATTTCAAGGCTAGGAATGTTATTCCTAGCCTTTTTTGTTGTCTTTTATCATTGTGTATCTGGAATAACACAGTTTTGTAACATAGGGCGACTATGATAATCACTGTGAGCTAGCAAACTAGCTATTGAGTTAACTACTATGCATTTAAACTAAGTATATTTAGCACTAATCATCCCGAGGAGTACCCGATTTTGAAATTATCACATCGCTTTATGAAAGTTTTAGTCATTGTTGCTTTAGCAATTGCTGGTATTCAGATGTTGGCTGCTCAAAATACCCCTGTTAATGCGTCTAGCCGTAGTCAGAGCATTGTCCGGTTAGCTAAACGTCAATTAGGTAAGCCTTATATTTGGGCTGCTACTGGCCCTTACGCTTTTGATTGTTCAGGACTTGCACAATATGTTTATCAACATGCAGCTCACATTTCGTTACCAAGAACGACTTTTCAACAGGTCAATGTTGGGCGTCGCGTGTCGCTTCGTCATCTTCATCCCGGTGATTTACTCTTCTGGTATAGCCGCTGGGAAGGTTACTATCATGTTGCCATTTACATTGGTCATAATTGGTACATTCAAGCACCAGAACCTGGTCAAAGAGTGAAACGGACTAAGCTTTCTTGGTGGTATCCTAGTGCTGCGCGCCGCGTGATTTAATTAAGCGACGTGATTTCACATCATTAGCATTTCTTAACTTTTATCGTTGTGTATCCATTTTGTAACGCTTTTGTCATGGTTTAAGCTTACACTAGTAGACATCTGATAAGTTAATTAAATTAGTCGTAAATTTAGGTTCGCTACTTGTAGCGGGGGGAAGTTAATTTGAGCGCATCACGTCAATTTATTAAGGCAACTGCGATTACAGCGCTAACCCTTTCGGGGGTCGCTGCGGTATCTGCAGTCAAGCCTTCAGTTCCAGCAGTTGTTCAAGCCGCTACGATGCGGGTTCGGATTAATTATGTCCCTGGTTATGGGATTAATATTTGGAATAATTTTCAAAACAAGCGTTTTACAGGTTCGCGGGCACAACATGGCACGACTTGGAATGTTTTAGCAACACAGACAGATCGTCGCGGTCGTACTTGGTACGAAATTGGTGCTGGTCGATGGATTATGGCTAAATATACGGTTAATGCCGCCACAGCGGTGGCTAAGCCCAATCATGAAGTGCGTGCACAGCGTTTTACCAATAGCGCTACAGCTCGTAATAATGTTGTTCGCATTGCTGAGCAACAAGTTGGACGCCGTTATATTTGGGGTGGTCATTCAACTTCTGGTTTCGATTGTTCCGGTCTAACACGGTATGTTTATGAGCAAGCCACCGGCATGGATATTACTGGGACAACTTACACGCAGGTCAAAAAGGGCTATACGGTTAATGTTAAGAATGTCAATGATTTGCAAGCTGGCGACTTGCTCTTTTGGGGGAATCCTGCTGCTCCTTACCACGTAGCCATTTATATTGGAAACGGACGTTATGTTGCAGCTGCAACGCCAACCCAAGGAGTCGTTAGATCACGGTTGAGCCCTTATTTCTACCCCTCATTAGCGAAACGTGTCTTATAATTTATGAATCTAAAAAAGCCGTTCAACTTTGGTTGAACGGCTTTTTATTATTCGGTTATTTTTGTAGGCACAACTTCATAAGCGGCCACTTTAGCTAGGTCAGATTTGGCAACCCGGGCAATGACATGTATGCCATCAGCTTGATAAATTTCTTGTGCTATTTGCGCGTGTTCATGTAGATAGGACAGCAGCTTCCCAGCATTAACTGGGAGGATGAGGTGTACTTGGTGCTGGTGAGCGAAGACACGTTTAACAATTAGCTCGGCTAGCAGTTTGATTGAAGCGGCATCGTTAGCAGCATAGCGTAAATCATCTCCCTCAAGTTCAGGATACGGCCGCTGGGTACGATCAGCTTTATTATAAGCCGTGATCATTGGCGTATCTTTGATGCCAATTTCATTCAGTACTGCCTTAGTGGTCGCAATCATTTGTGACATATGCGGGTCAGCGGCATCGACGACGTTAATAATCAGGTCAGCATCACGCGCTTCTTGCAAGGTCGCCTTAAAAGCTGCAATTAATTGGTGGGGGAGTTTGGAAACAAATCCAACCGTGTCACTGAGAATAAAACTGACTTGCTGCTCGAGGTCAATTCGTCGCACCGCAGTGTCAAGCGTGGCAAATAACATATCTTTAGCTAAAACAGTTTTCGACTTAGCGTGGTTGCTAGTCGAGAGTTGCAAGAGGCCGTTCATTGTCGTCGATTTGCCCGCGTTGGTATAACCAACTAACGCGACTTTTGGCAGTTCACTTTGGTTACGCCGATTGGCCTTCAGGTTTTCTTGGGCAGTGACATTTGCTAGCTCTTGTTTGATCACGGCAATCTGTTTACCAATCGTCCGGCGGTTAATTTCGAGTTTAGATTCACCGGCACCGCGGTTAGCGACTCCACCGCCGCGCTGTTGATCGAGCGTGTTGTCAGAAGGGTGCAGACGCGGTAATTCATATTGGAGCCTCGCAAGCTGTACCTGTAAGCTAGCTTGGCGGCTTTTAGCGCGTCCAGCAAAAATTTCTAAAATGAGTTCCGTGCGGTCAATGACGCGTAATTTGGTATCCTTTTCGAGATTGCGAATCTGGACGGGGGTTAATTCATCATTCAGTAAGATCCCACTGGCACCAAGACCGTGAGCCAGATTTTTGAGTTCATTGACTTTACCTAGCCCAAAATAGCTGGCTGCAATCAGATGTGGCAAATTTTGTTGTACGCGGCCGACGACAATCATGCGATTAGCGGCAGCTAGGGAAGCAAGTTCCGTCATTTGGTATTCAAAGTTAGCATCATTTAAATTCACGCCGGCAATGATGACTTTAAGTGGCTTCGGTTCCGTATTAAACATAAGAAACACCTACAATTCTAGTGATTTTTTGAATTTAGGACATTAGCTTGTTACTATTGTATCATTAAGACATCACAATCAATGCTGAAACAACTAAGGATATATACGATGCAATCTTTAAATCAAACTGTGCGACCACGTCATCATAGGTGGCGGTGGTTAGTGCTAGTAATCATCGTCATGGTGGGATATGGGTATGGTCAATTTTATTATCAAAAGGATCGGCAAATTGCACGCATTAATCAGGTGATTAATCGGCCGCAATTAGATTTAACACCGTACGCGGTTTCTGCGACGACTGATTTAGCGGTTACGCGTACCAATTTACAGCCGTTGCAGCGGTATTTTCATAATGACCCGCGTGCGACCGCCGCTTTTAAGGCCAATCTTCGTCGTGGTAAAAATACTGCTGCCATCAAGCTCGTCCAGTCAGGACATTATTTTGGAATTTTTCCTAAGTACTTACTGCAGCTGCAACCTTATCATGTGCAAGTTTTGACCAATCACCCGCGGTCACAACTCCAGTTTAATCACCGTCCAGCAGGTGAGCTAGATGGTGCGGATAGTCGCTATTATCTGGATTTAGGGTTGCTGTTTCCAGGAAGATACCACTTAGCGGTGACTAGCAAGGTTGCCAGCAGACACCTCACCGAGAGTGCCATAGTGAATGTGTGGCGCGATCAAACGATTGATTTAAAAATCAAGACGGCTACTTTTCAGGTACGGAGTATTCCTGATGGCACGGTGTATTTAAACGATAAAAAGGTCAAACAATTGGATGCAACTGGCAGTGCTTGGTTTAAGAATTATCCGATTGCTAAGGATACTGAGCTGTATGTAATCGGCCGTTATCGTGGTCGACGGATTCGCTCACGTTCGGTGGTTGACTTTAATCGTTATATTCATTTTGATAGCAGTAGCGCAAGCGCCGCCATTTCGGGTTATGATGATTCATTAACTTATAGCGGTAATGAACCCCGCGATATTTATCAAAATGATGATGGCAGTTATGTTGTCAATCCGATTTGGCCAGGATTGATTAGCGAACAGGCCGCAGCTAAGACCTTTTATCTCGCCTTTAAACGCCCACAATTGGCTATGTTCGGCCCTAATTTCAAGCCAGATCAGTTAGCTCGAATCAAGGCGACAATTAAGGCTGCACGCCAAGCGAGCCATTTGCGGCGGGTAAAGACTAAGGTCGTGGTCAGTCAAGTCTTACCAGCTGGTCGTAACTTAAGTGCTGTCAATTTTAAACTCATTTATACCATTACGAGTAAAACACCTGACGCAAAGACAACTAAAGTAAAGCAGCGATATTCGCCAACTTTAGTACGCCGTAAGTCGCTGCGACTCGGTGGCTATCAGCGAATTGAAACTTATGTTTTTAATCAGGCACAGCTACGCTTGCTAGCGGGCCAGCAAGTCATTACAGACATTGGAACTTTAAAATCAGCGACCCATACTAAAAAGGATGCTAACTAGCATCCCTTTTTTTAGTTGACAAGATTGTTTTTCCGTATTAGTGTATTACTTAAATAGCACATTAAGTGAGGAGCGAAAAATGACCAATATACTGAAAGTCGATCAAGTCACTAAAACTTATGGCAAAAAGCATGAGCAGCAGTATCAGGCCCTCAAAGGGGTTAACTTTAGCGTGGCTGCTGGCGAATTTGTCGCCATTATGGGGGCTTCGGGATCGGGGAAAACCACATTACTCAATTTATTATCTACTTTAGATCAGCCCACGACAGGCCATATTCTCATCAATGGGCAAGACTTGAGCAGTTTGCGTGCGAAACAAATGGCAGACTTTCGGAGTCAATCCATTGGCTTTATTTTCCAAGACTTTAATTTATTAGAGAATCTGACCAATCGGCAAAATATTGCTTTACCGTTAACCTTACGCGGGATTTCGACGAATCGGATTGATCCGCTGATTGATGAGTTAGCTGACAAGCTTGATATTAAAGCAATTTTGAACAAGTATCCGGTTGCAGTGTCTGGTGGTCAAAAGCAACGTGTTGCTGCAGCGCGCGCCTTAATTCATCGCCCTGCGATTTTGCTAGCCGATGAGCCAACTGGTGCGCTGGATTCAGCTAGTGCCCGCGAAATGTTAGATACGATGTCACTCTTAAATCAGCGCGATCACGTGACCACGCTGATGGTGACGCATGATCCATTTTCAGCTAGCTTTGCGAAGCGTATCTTATTTATTAAGGATGGCAAGATTGGGCAAGAAGTAAACAAGGGAGTCAAAAGCCGGCCTGCCTTTTATCAAGAATTAATCGCGTATCTGGGAACGGGGGAATAGAGATGCTGTTACAATTAGCACTCACTGGGCTGAAGCGGCGCTTTAAGGATTACCTGGTCTTATTTTCAGGACTGATTGTGGCCAGTATGGTCTTTTATATGTTCCTAGCATTGGCCGTTAATCCCAGCTTCTATCGTCATAATATCACCATAGGAGCAGCTTATTTATCCTTTATTTTTGGCTTTGGGATAGTCATCTTAAGCATCATTACCTTCATTTATTTGATTTATGCGAATTCATTTTTACTGAGCATGCGACAACATGATTACGGTATGTTTCTGATTCTAGGAGCTAAGCGGGGGCGAATTAGTTTACTGGTTATCTTAGAAACAGTGATAACCGGACTACTAGCGACTTGTAGCGGTATTATACTAGGCTTAGGTTTCACTGGGTTAGTTGGCAAATTACTGATTGGTCAGCTAGACTTAGAAATACACCATTTTCAAGCATTTGTTCCCCAAGCCGTGCTGTGGACATTTGTTTTCTTCTTAGTGGTCTTTTGTTTATCCGCCTTATGGAATGTCCAAAAGCTTTTTCGTAGTCGCTTACTTGAGCTACTGCAAGAAAAACAAAAGCCGGTTAAAATCAACCAACACCCTTTATGGCAGATTTTCGAAGCCATTATTGGACTCGTTTTACTAGCAATTGCTTATGCTGCCATGAATAGTCTGGGGAGTCTGCTATTCATTTCTTTCTTTGTTGGGTTCTTCGGGGTCTTATTGGGCAGCTATTTCCTGTTTCACAGCTTCTTTAGCGTGCTCATTACGGCTTTGCTGAAGCGGCGAAGTTTTGCTTATCGGCGGTTGCGATTATTTACGCTGGGACAATTGAAATTTCGCTTGCCGGCTTATACGCGTATTTTAACCATGACCTCGGTCTTGTTTGCCTTAGCTTTAGGAGCGATTACGGTTGGTGGGCGCTTCCACAGTATGCAACGTGAGTTTAGTAAATCGAGCTATTATGCGATGCTGGTCACGCAGCATGAGCCAGCCACCAAGCATCAGTTAGCTAAGTTACATGCTCCTGTGATGCCAATTTATCATTATAAAGTAACGCCTAAAGGCCGTTATCTTAACCGGGCAGAATTCCGGCGGCAGCCTCTACGTGGAATTCGCTTCCAGCCTCAAAATAGCCAATATCATGATAGCCAATATCATGCTTATACTTATCCGTTACGTGAAGTGACTCGTTTATCTGGGCAACCGGGATATCTATTAAATCAATTGGTCCACAGTACTGGTACGACCAAAATGCTATCTAGTAGCCGCTATAGGCGCATTCGTGGCAAGGAACGTTGGCTTCAGCTCATCCATGTGCCGGATTTGGTGAAGGACTATCAAACAATCAAGCAGCTGGCAAAATTAGAAGCGAAAGCCCAACCTGCTAGCAAAGATCTCCTAACACTGTTCGGCTTAACCAATTATCAAGCTGGGCTTGGTTTGACGAGTGGTTTCCAATTTATGGGGTTGTTCTTGGGGATTGCTTTTTTAACGATGCTTGCATCAACTTTGATGTTTAAAGTCCTATCTGCTGCCAGTGACGATCGGCTGCGCTACCGTATGTTAATTAAAATCGGGACGCGTGAGCAATTACTTAAGCGTTCAATTCATGTTGAACTAGCTAGTCTCTTCATCTTACCAGCTGTATTAGGGATGGTCGACGTGTTGGTGGGGCTCAATATGTTTAAGAGTCTTATCACGCGCCCTTGGCAAGGCATCTGGTTACCATTTCTACTCTTTGCGATGCTGTATGCCGGTTATTATGTCTTAACGGTGAAACTTTATGAGCGCAGCGTTTTGAATTAGTTAGTAATCAAAAAAAACACCCGAACTGTGACAACAGTTCGGGTGTTTTTGCTTTAGAGGTGTAGCCGATTAAAGGCACTAATTGTTTGTCCTTCTGCTGTTTGTTCCATAATGGTAATGGAAGCATTACGTGGACTTTGACTTTTATCAAATTGTTTACCAAAGTGGTCAACCAAACTGCGAATCGTAAAGCCATGGGTGACGAGTAGGATGGTTTCAGCGCCATCGAGTTGTCGAATTAAATTGAGTCCTTGGTTCAACCGCTGCCAATATTCAGTCGCGTCTTCGGCTTGATGGTAGGGGTCTTGCGCTTTAATCCAATCCTTAATAGTATCAATGGATTCTTGCCGCAATAACTCGTGGCGATCTTGATAGCCGTGCGGGCCACCAATCATGCGCCAAGCTGCTTCGGAATCCATTCCTTCAAAGTAGCCATAAAATTGTTCACGAAAAAACGGACTAGCTAGGTGCTGCAGTTCATCACGATTGCAATTGTGATTGATGATTAAATCACAAGTTTTGCTGGCACGCATCGTGTCACTTGATAGTGCAATGTCAAAAGGGATATCTTTCAAGGCTTCACCAGCTTGATTGGCCTGGGCTTCACCTGTTTCTGTAAGGGGTGTATCACACCAACCTTGCATTTTATTATACCGGTTAATATAAGTTTCGCCGTGTCTGACAATGTAGATTCGCTTCATATTACTCTCCTTAAGTTGTTTTCTTCATTGTAGTGAATTTTGGCTTAAGAATAAAGTGGTTCAATTGCGATTCTAGGCCTTTGGCAATCAGTCCGGTAGCTAAGGGCTGAAGCGGGAAAATAGCAATCAATCATGCTAAAATAGAATGTGTTTATTTTGAGGGGTGAAACGATGACAGATAAAATTATCGAAAAACATCAAGAACAACAACACCTTGATCATATTATTGATCTCGTCAAACAGCGTGAATCTGCTTTGACTAAGTCGATTAAATCGGCTGAAGGTGAAGCACGTCATCTTAATTCCCATTTCTTTGATGACGTGAAATTAGACTATGATGGCTATTCGACTGCCATGGAAACGGCAATTTCAATCCATCAGCAGCAACAATTGTTAGATGAGCGTGAACATGCTTGGCAACATTCAGCCAAACAATTAGCAACTGTTACGAGACTCAAAGACAAACCTTATTTTGCGCGAATTGACTTTACGGAAAAGAAGGGGCAACCAGAAACGATTTACATCGGGCTGGGATCGTTTGCTGACGAGAATGACCATTTCCTGATTTATGACTGGCGGGCGCCTATTTCTTCAATTTATTACGATGGTAAACTTGGTGATGTTAGTTACCAGTCTCCGGCCGGAAAAATTACTGTTAACATGTCGAAGAAGCGGCAATTCGTCATTGAGCACGGCAAACTGCTCGATTTCTTTGATACCAATGAATCGATTGGGGATCAAATGCTCCTCAAGACTTTGTCTGAGAAGTCTGGCACGCAGATGAAGTCGATTGTGACCACGATTCAGCGCGAGCAAAACAAGATTATCCGCAATACCGCAGCTGATTTACTATTCGTTCAAGGTGCCGCAGGAAGTGGCAAGACCTCTGCAATTTTGCAGCGGATTGCTTACTTACTTTATCGCTATCGTGGCAATTTAACGAGCCGTGATGTGATTATGTTCAGCCCGAACATGCTGTTTAACGATTATATTAAAAATGTGCTTCCCGAAATGGGCGAGCAAAATATGGTTCAAATGACTTATTGGCAATATGTGGCACGGCGTCTCCCAAGGATGAAAGTTGAGACGTTATTTGAGCAGTTTGAAGCGGCGCAAGCTGATTCTAAGATAGATCAGTTTAAGGGATCACTGAAATTCTTCAAGCTACTCACGCGTTACAGTGAGCGGCTTAATCAGCAGGGCGTGGCTTTTAAATCCTTATATTTCAAGGACCCCAAGAAGCCGTTCTTTAGTAAAGAGCAGTTGAGTGAGATTTACTACTCATTTAATGAAAATTATCATTTAAACAATCGGATTGAAGCTACCCGAACGGAACTATTAAAACGACTCAATCGTAAATTAAGTGCCGAAATGCGTAAACGCTGGGTCAGCGAGTATATCGAAGGGCTCAGTAAAAACGAATTAACGGCCTTGTATGACAAGCCTGATCAAGAGTTTGAATCAGAAGCAGCTGAAGAAAAATTTTTGGCACGTAAGATTGTGATTAAACAGCTCCAACCAATAAATCACCGGATTAATCACAACCAGTTTATTAATATGCGCCAGCAATATCTACGCTTTTTGCGCGCAGTGCCACAAATGACGGATTTAGCCAAAGCGGGAATAAGTAATGCTGCTTGGAAACATGAGTGTGACCGGGTAAAGGAGCAGTTTGCGCAGCGCCAACTTAAGATGAATGATGTGTCGGCTTACCTCTACCTATACGATTTAATTGCGGGTCGCCAGATGGATTATGAAATGCGCTATGTCTTTATTGATGAAATTCAAGATTATACTGCCTTTCAGCTCGCTTATCTCAAGACGAATTTTCCACATGCCAAATTTACGATGCTAGGTGATCTTAATCAAGCCATCTTTACTCGGGATGGAAGCCGCAGCTTATTACGCCAAATTTCCAGTTTATTTGATCCTGAGAAGACGGAAGTAGTTCAGCTCACCCGTTCGTATCGGTCAACGAAGGAATTAACGCAATTTACGCGGCAAATTTTACGCTCGGGTGCTAAGATTGAACCCTTTGATCGTCCGGGGACTAAACCAGCGTTATGGGGCCGTACAGCTGTGGCAGCTGAATTAACTGCCCTAGTGCAGATCTTGCAGGCTAACCAGCGCCAGCAGCAAACGACCGCGATTATTACCAAAGACTTAGCCACAGCCAAGCGTGTCGCTGTGGCACTTGGTGATCGCCAGCAGCATGTGACCTTAATTGCCAGTGCTAATCAGCGGTTAGTACCAGGGAATTTAGTGATTCCCGCCTACCTTGCCAAGGGGCTTGAATTTGATGCAGTGGTGATGTGGGGCGCAGATGCGCAAACTTATGCACGCCCAGATGAAATTCAATTGGTTTACACCATTACTTCACGTGCTATGTATCAACTGGACATTTTATACACAGGGAAGAAGAGTCCCTTATTACCAACGGATGTTTCCACCTATGTGGAAAAATAATCAGCAGATTTAGGATAAGTTAACTATGACGGACTTTAAATTTAAAACGATTGATCAGATGAGTGGCCGTGAGCACTTTTGTGTGGAACGACTCCGCCTCGATACTTTTGTGACACAACAAAAAATCACGGTCGCGGAAGCAGACGACCTTGATTTAGTGGCAACTCATGTTTTTTTGTTAAACCAGGACGAAACAAATGCCCTAGCGACTTGTCGGATTTTTCGTGATCACGGGCAGTGGGTTCTAGGCCGGGTGGCTGTATCTGCTGCCATGCGAGGCCAACAATTAGGGCGAAAAATGCTGGAAGCCGTTCATGCGCATTTAGCCGCGCAAGGCGTCTCCACGCTTTCTTGTCATGCTCAAGTTCAAGCGCAGGGCTTTTATGAGCGGCTGGGCTATGAGGTCTTGGGTGAGCCTTTTCCAGAAGCTGGCATTGACCATATCCTAATGTGTAAGCACTTGGCGTAATTGCGCTAGCAGGCTGTTCACTAATAACGTGTTCCCATGTTCAGTCAAATGCTGACCGTCAGTGCGATAAACGTTTGTCAGATCCGCTGCTTTAAAGGTCGCAATTAAATCGATGAAGCCGCGCGTGCCCTTAGCGGCAGTACGGGCAATTTTATTAAACTGCGCTAGTCGCTTAGGTGGATAGCTGGCATTAATGCTGGCATTTTTGGGATCAGGATAATTAGGACCAAGTACGAGCACTCGCTTTGGCCCGATGGAGGCAATCATTGCTTCTAGATTGTGCTGATAGGCGTCGGGGCTGAGTCCCCAGCCTAAAGCTGCATCATTGGTGCCATATTCAAGCAAAACAAGTTCCGCATCGCGTGGAATCTGCTCGAGATAATCACGACCTTCTGCAGTCGTGGCACCGCTCTTAGATAAGTTGCGGAGTTCAGCTTGAGGAAAAGCGACTTCAAGTCGCTTGGTGACGGCATCGGTGTCATGAATTTGATTATAACCAGCAAAAATGGAATCTCCGAAAAGCACTATTTTCATATTAACGAACCTACTTTCTGTGTTGGATGATGAATTGGAGTACTATGAAAAATTATACGCGGTTTAGCCGTCAGGCATGGTCAAAATTGGCTGATGCCCACCCCTTCCAAATTGATGCAGCCGAATTAGCTGAGCTTAAATCGGTGGGGGATGTCTTAAAACTGAACGACGTGGCTGAAATTTATGCTAGCCTTGTTACCTATTTACATTTGGCTTATGTGGAAAAGCGTGCTGCGCGCGCTGCTAAAAATCGTTTTTTACACCGGGTGACGAAACCCGCGCCATTTATTATTGGTATTTCTGGCTCAGTTGCGGTGGGAAAGTCGACGACTGCGCGGTTATTGCAGGTGCTCTTAAGTCGGACTTATCCAGGCTTAAAAGTCCAGCTCATGACGACAGACGGGTTTATTTATCCCAATCAAGAGCTAGCGCGCCGCCAGCTGATGGCCCGTAAAGGTTTTCCAGAGAGTTATAATATGCAACTCTTGAGCGATTTTCTCTCTGATGTGTTGGCTGGGAAACCTGATATCGTTTATCCGCTGTATTCGCAAGACTTAAGTGATATTGTACCAGATCAATTTGGACATGTGGAAAACCCTGATATCTTAATTATTGAAGGGATCAACACCTTGCAACTGCCGACTAGTGGATTAGTTGTGACCAGTGACTTTTTTGATTTCTCGATTTACATTGATGCGGCCGAAGCGCATATTGAAAGCTGGTTTATGCAGCGCTTTGAGCATCTGATGCAGCTAAGCCAATCTGATCCTAGCAATTATTATTATCAACTGGCTAATGGGCCACGTGAAGCTGCCCGAAAACTGGCAGAAGAAACTTGGCAAATGGTTAATTTAGTGAATTTACGCCAGTATATTGCACCAACGAAAACGCGTGCTAGCCTGATTTTGCATAAAACTACGGGACATTTTATTGACGAGATTTACCTTAGGCAGTTTTAATTTGTTATACTAGAGTTATGAGTGAAATATATTTATTATTAATTAAAAAATTTGCACTTCCTCCGGCAACAAATTGCGCTTTAACGTGGTAATTTGTTGGATTTTAATTTAGGAGAAAAAAATGGTACAAGCAATCGACTTAAAAAAGGGTATGGTATTCACACAAGAGGGCAAGCTGATTCGGGTTCTGGCTGCTAATCATCACAAACCTGGTAAAGGTAATACTGTGATGCAAATGGATTTGCGCGATGTGCGTGCCGGTTCGGTGGTTCATAAAACCATGCGTCCTTCAGAAAAGGTAGAACTGGTTGAAGTCACCAAGAAGAAATCACAATATCTTTATCGTGAAGGTGATAGTTTCACCTTTATGGATACTGAAACTTATGAACAATATGAAGTGAGTGCTGATCAACTTGGTGACGACAAGAACTACTTGATGCCAAATATTGAAGTTTCTTTGGAATTTACGGATAGTGGTGAATTAATCGGGGTTGAATTACCAGCAACGGTGACTTTGACCGTGGTTGAAACGCAACCTGGGATTAAAGGGGCCACGGTAACTGGGTCAGGTAAACCTGCTAAGATGGAAACTGGTCTCGTAGTTAACGTGCCTGACTTCATCAATGAGGGCGACAAGTTGATTATTTCCACTTCCGAAGGGAATTATAAATCACGGGCCTAGGTATAGCTCAAGCAAAAAAGCGATTCAATTGGATGGCTTTTTTGATGAACGTTTCAGCTGCTCGCTATTCTGGTAAAAAAGGATGGTAAATTTTGTTTTTGGGTTTGATTAAGTTAGCATTATTGTTTCACTTTTCGTTAGGTTTAAATCCAGTAACGGTTCAAAAGGCGTTGCAGCCATATCAACCAAAGACGTTAATTTTTGTTAATATTCGCAATATGTATGTGACGGCGCCTAGTTTAGCTAACTACAGTTATTCGCCGTTGTTCAACTCGTCTTCGACGATGGAAACAAAGCCTAACACGATTACGACGAGGGCCAGTGTTAATCATGCAGGGATTACCTACAAGACGAGATGGTTCTTTCCAACGAAATTTCCTCGTGGTTCTAAGACTTTATACGCTGGGGATCCCCAGTCTTGTGTGTTCAGTCAAGATCAACATCAAGATCAACAGAGTCTTTACATTCTTTACGGCCTGACCAAGCAGCCTGGCAAGGGCTACATTGTCAAATATAATGTGGCTGGGTTAGATCGCATGAATCGCAAATCAATGAGCTTTCTGCGCAGATCGACGCATTACCAGTACCTTTATGTGACTCAGCATAGCCGTAGTAAGATGACTCGCCGCTGGCGCAAGCAGTATCTGGAGTATACGCGCCATTATCTGCAGGTTGGTCCAGTGATTACCGTTGGTCATGGGCAATCGTTGAGTCTTAATCCAAACACGAACCGGCTCTTTTTATTGCAAGATACCAATATGCATAACGATAAGGCGCTTGTGAGTGACAAGGTTACTGCTGCAGAAATTAGTCAGAGTAACTTACGGCCGATTAATTGGGTGCATTATAGTTTAGATCCCAAAAAGGATTTAGGCGGTCATGTGTTGACCTTTGGCGCTGATGGTGAAGCTTACTTTGCAACACAGCCGTCAGTTAATAAGAGCTCAATACCTAACCAGGTTAAGTTCTATTACGGTCAACTCACACTTAATCAAGTTAGCTTTAATTTGGCACAACGGATTTTATCTCCTGCGATTGGCACGCATTTGCAGAACATCAGTTATAATCCTCAAAGCAATCGCTTAAATGTGACGGCTGATGGGGCGATGATTAGTGTTCCTGCTAATCCGGATAAACTAAATAAGTTACAACCGAGAGATGTTGCTCAATTCACCTTTAATTCGAAGCGTGAATTTGAGGATATTCAGTTTGATCAACAGGGTTATAGTTATTTACTCGTTAATCGCGGCGTTGAAATTTTAAAGTCCACTCAGCCCTACTAAGTAGCACCAAAAAACATCTCATTCTTAAGAATGAGATGTTTTTTAGTCGACTGGAATTAGAGACAAATGAGCACTAATGCGACTAACGCCGGTAACATCTGGATCAGCCAGATTTTCTTAGTTACGCTCCAACCGCCATAAGCGCCAGCAATCACAATGAATCCAAGTAATAGGCGCCAAACGACTAATAATAAATTGAAGTGGGCCAGTAGCATCGCGTAGGTAGCAAGTAGTAGTACACCTAACAGGCAGTTATAAATTCCTTGATTGGCTAGCATGATTTTAGCTTCTGGCTGCGTGAGAAAAGTAGGGCTTAATTTAAAGGCCTGAGCTTGTTTATCGGGTTTACCAAACATTTCCAATCCACCGATTGCTAGGTGTAATAAGGCGACTAGGATAGTTAAGATGACACCGGTAATGACAAAGCCACTGGCGGTAACGAGTGTTTTCAATCTTTAGCTCCTTTGAAGGTACCGGCTTCTACCTGTTTAATAAAGTCAGCTAAATGGCGATAATAAACAGCGGGATTGTCGACCATATGGTGGTGACCGCCATCAGGGGTAACGACTAGTTGGGCATTCGGAATTTCGTGCTGCATAATTTTGGCAGTTGCGAGTGGCATCGTGTCATATTCACCAAAGGTTAACAAGGTTGGGACTTTAATGTGTTTTAATTGATTACGGAAGTGCCAATCTTTTAATTTCCCCGTGATGACAAATTCATTATCCCCTTGGAAAACGTGGTAGACGGCTGTGCCACCGATATCCTTCAGGTGGTACAACTTAGAGGGCTGCTTACGATCAACGAAGTTGATATTCAAAATATGCACATCAGCTTGATAACGTTCATTATCATAGTCATTGGCCGACTCGCATTGCCGCATGAAGTCAATTTCAGTTTGTGGTAAGACCTCTTGCCGGCGCCGGTTGACTGCCTTGACATAATCAGTAATTTCATCAATCATGGAAGAAATAATGGCACCCTTGAGATGCTGACCGTATTTGGCCGCATATTCTTGGACCATTAGACCACCCCAGCTTTGGCCGATTAAATAAAACTGATCCAGTCCCAGCTTGGTGCGGACTTCTTCAAGTTCGTCTAAGAAATAATCATAAGTGAGGTATTTCTTGGCAATTGCAGGATCTTGGTAATCCGGTTGGTCAGAGTAAAGCGATCCCAATTGATCATACATGGTAACTTGGACATTTAAGCCTTGTGCCTTTAATTGATCAGCAGTATCTTCCCAATATTCGTGGTTGCCGCCAGGGCCGCCATGTAAGGCGAGCAGGTGAATATCACCTTGTCCTTGCGTGTTCGTCCAGAGATGGTAACCATTGTCTAATGTAATAATTTTAGTTCCAGTTTTCATTGGTATGCTCCTTTAAACAGTTAATTACTTATATTCTAGCATGTTTAGCTGCTGACGCCGCTGAAAGGGAATGATTTGTGCAGTTTGCACAAGTTGCTTATAATGAACAGGATATCGATAAGGAGAAAATATGAGTTTAAGATACGCTAAAAACAAGCATTTGTTCCTCTTTACCCTGCTAGCTGCAGTCAAGGCTAGCAATATTTTGTTTATCGCTTATATGATTAAGGATATGTTGAACGTGGCGTCGTCAGGTTCAACGGATTATTGGCATTTAATTCGGTTAGCTAGCATCACTTGTGTGGGCCAGTTGCTTTTTATGAGCAGTAACTTCGTTTATGAGACCATTAAAATGACGATTATCAGAGAAGTTAATTTACGCTTTAAATCAGCTAACCTCACTTATCTCATTGATCAAGGCGAAGACGATTATAAGTCAGGGTTGTCACTCATGACAAATGACTTGAAACAGTTGGAAACCAACCGGGTTAATGCCCAATTAGATATGATTTTACAGGGCTTTACTTTCGTAGGTTCGCTAGGGTTTGCCCTTTACAATTCTTGGCAGATGACCTTAGTCTTTTTGGTGGCAACCATTGCGCCAGCTTTAGTCCAATTGGCAACTAGCCCAATCATTGCCAAACGTTCAGCCACATGGGTGACCCAGAATGCTGACTACACTCAACATGTTTCTGACTCGTTAAACGGTGGCCAAATGGCGAAGATTTATAATGTTCGCCGGCATGTCATTAGTCGTGCCATGGGAGCCGCTAGCCGGATGGAAACAGCCTTGCGAAATTTATCGTTAACGCAGGCCTGGGCCTTAGAGCTCATTTATTCCGTTGCTGAATTGTTTAGCTTTATCATTCCGTGTACGATTGGTGGGATTTTAATGATGCAGGGCCAGTTGGCGGTTGGGACCTTAGTCATGATGGTCGATTTGGCCATGAACTTTATCACGCCTGTTGTCACATTGTTTAATGAGTTTAATCAAGTGATGGCAACCAAGCCAATGTGGGTTCGGACACAGCGGGCACTCGCCTTTCGCCTAAAGGATGAGCAAGCTGCCCCAGTACCTTTTACTGGCCTCGAGTTAGCCGATTTGTCTTATGTGACTCACAGCGATCAAAAACAATTGTTCCAAGATGTTAATCTGGTAGTTAAGCCCGGCGAAAAGGTGCTGTTAATGGCACCAAGCGGTTGGGGGAAGACGACGCTACTGCATATTATGCTGGGATTACGGCGACCAGCCAGTGGGCAAGTACGTATTACCGGCCAAAATGTCACGGGAAATTGGGAACGCGCACATCAGTATTTTTCTTACGTTAATCAAAAGCCATTTATGTTTGATGATACTTTGCGGTTTAATTTAACTTTGGGACGATCAGTCAGTGATGACACCCTATTTACTGTGATGAAACAAGCTGGGTTAGCTGAATTTGCTACCAAGACAGGTTTACAGAAACAAGTCGGTGAAGATGGTAGCCATTTATCTGGTGGTCAAATTCAACGGGTTGAAATTGCTCGGGCCTTAATTTCCAAGCGTCCAATTATTTTGGCTGATGAGGCCACTTCAGCTCTTGATCCCAAACTTTCCTTAGCCATTCACCAAGTATTGCTGCGCAATCCAGAAGTAGCAGTGCTAGAAGTGGCACATAAGATTTCTGACCAAGAACGTGCCATGTTTGACCAAATTGTGCACCTTAATCAGCCTGCCAAGCCCGAATTGCGGCATAATTAATTAAAAAGAGTTACTTCTTAAGCAGAAGTAGCGCTTTTTCTATATAATGAGAGCATGGTTTAGAACAGTTAGTAGCTAATGGGGGAAAATGACGATGACAGCTTATGATGCCACTTATATTCAACAAAAATTTATTGATTATTGCCGTATAAATACGCGCTCAGATGAACGTAGTGATGCCATACCAACAACGCCAGGTCAAGTGGTGTTACTCAAGACGCTGGAAACTGAGCTGCACCAACTGGGGTTAACCGCAGTTTCTTATTCAGATGAAGATGCGTATCTAGTGGGTAAAATTGCCAGTAACCTTAAAGACCAAACGGTTGCCCCGCTTGGGTTTGTGGCGCATGTCGATACCGCTGACTATCCAGCAGATAACGTCCAGCCAATCGTTCATCCCAATTATGATGGTCGTGATATCCATTATCCGGCTGCACCGGATCGGGTCCTATCGAGCACCGTTTTTCCTGCTTTGCAGACCTTGATTGGTCAGACCCTCATTACCGGTAGCGGCGATACCTTACTGGGGGCAGATGATAAAGCCGGCATTGCTGGGTTACTCGGGATGGCGAAATACTTACAGGCTAATCCGCAAGTGCTCCATGGTGATGTGTGGTTAGCTTTTGGCCCAGATGAAGAAATTGGTCGCGGGGCAGGGCGCTTAATTGCTAGCCGTTTTCCCGTGGAATTCGCTTATACCTTGGATAATGGTCAGCCTGGCGATATTGCTTACGAAACTTTTAATGCTGCTGCCGCTACGGTGACATTTAACGGAACGGTCGTCCATCCCGGGGAAGCGTACGGTCTCATGGTCAATGCGGCATTGTTGGCCAGTCAGTTTATTCAGCAACTGCCAGCCGGATTGGTGCCAGAAAAGAGCCGCGGGTATCAAGGCTTCATCATGGTCTTATCCAATGAAGGCAATGTTGATCGGGCTGAAGTGAAACTCATTGTACGCAGCTTTGATACGGGTGAGTATCGGGCAATGAAATCTCACTTGAGACGCGAAGTTGCGGATTTAAATGCGCAATATGGGGCTGACCGCGTCAGTTTGACCATGCAAGAACAATATCGATCACCAGGTGATGTGATTAACCAGCATCCCTATGTGGTTAATTTAGTTCACCAAGCTTACCAACAATTGGGACTCAAGATTAATCATATTCCGTTTCGGGGCGGTACTGACGGTGATTTTATTACTGCCAAAGGTATCCCGACGCCGAATCTATTTAATGGGGGCGGTAATTTCCACGGCCCTTATGAATATGCGACGACTGAGCAAATGGTCTTGTTGGCCAAAACTTTAACAACCATCGTTAAGCAGCATGTTCAGTCTGACCAGCGGCGTGATGAAACACCACTGAAGCGTTAGAAAGTAGGAAAGATGACGTCATTGATAACAGTTAAAGAATGGCTGCAGCTAGCTGATAGTGTCATTGTGCTCGCTGGCAATGAGTTTGCCCAGCAAGAGGGACTCGATTTAAAGCAAATGATGCAGTTGAGCGAAGTGCCAATAGCGCAAGCTTGGCCTCGCTGGCAAAAGCTAATTGCGGCGCGTCAAAACTATCAACCGAGTACTGGCATGCAGGCTTTAACGACACTTTTGTCAGGGCGTGATTACTTTGTGGCGACGACGACCTTTGCCCATTTATTTGAGACCGCCGGCTTAGCCAGCGCGCGTATTTTCAACCTTAATGGGGATTGGACTAAATTACAATGCACTAGCGGGATGAATCATGGTCACCCTGAAACAGCTCAAGTGCTGGTGCAAGCAGCAGCTGGTGCTATGTCTTTACCCAAGTGCGAGGTGTGTGGGCAGCCACTAGAGCCAAACTTACCGTTTGATAGCCACTTCTTCCCTGATACGGATGCTAACCAGCGCTTTCGCTGGTTTTTAATGGGTCATGAAACGAACCGGGTCGTCATTTTAGCTCTAGGAATTGATGCGAGCAGCCAGCAATTACTGTCAACGATGCTACCGTTAGTCCAACAATTTCCCACTTGGCAGGCAGCTGTTTCAGGGACTATTGCTATTCCCAAAGCCACACGAGTGGTCTCCTTAAGCGGCGGCTTAACTGATAATTTACAGGCATTAGTAGCGAGGTCAGACAGATGAGTATTGCAATTAAGCAGGGGAAGTTACTAGTCCCCGCTGCCCAGGCGCAAATTCGGGCTAAGGGGATGGAACGACCGGGATTCTTTTCCGACTATACGATGATTGATATTGAAACCACGGGGCTATTGCCATATCGTGACCGGGTAACGGAGCTTGGTGGTGTGCGCGTGCGGGATAGCCGCGTGGTGGAAACATTTAGTCAATTGGTGCGTTATCCTGGCAATAATGTGGTTCCGGCGTTTATTACGAAATTAAACGGGATTACTGAGCAGCAACTATTAACCGAAGGGCAGCCAGTTACAAAGGCAGTTGCGGCTTTTCGCGAGTTTATTGGCGATGATTTGATTGTGGGCTATAACGTCAACTTTGACTTAAACTTCGTCTATGATTTGGTCGCTAAACAGCATTTGCCCCTCTTGAGTAATGATTATGTGGACGTGCTGCGGATTGCCCGGGCGTTTTACCCGCATGAGCGCCATAACCGTTTGCTTGATGTGATGCAGCGTGCGGGAATTGCGGAAGTAGAGCAACACCATGGGTTGGCAGATTCGCTGGATACCATCAAGGTCTATCAAGATTTTCGCCGCAATGCGGTACCAGAAGTGTTGACTAAAGCTCAAGCTAATTTGAAAAATGCTGATTTATTAATTGCTGCTCCACTAAGCAGTTATCGTAGTCCTGTAATGGGTAAGACGGTTGTATTAACTGGCGACTTAGCAGTTGATCGCACGGAGTTAGCAACTGCGATTAAGCATTTAGGTGGTCAGGTTGATACCACGGTCAGTCCGTTAACTAATTTGGTCATCGCAGGTAATCATGATTACTTCAATCGGAAAAATGCTGATTTAAAGCAAGTAGCAACTTATGCTGCAGCAGGTGCTGATCTGCGCCGCTGGTCGGAACAATTCTTCTGGAGTCGTTTAGATGATTGGGCACGGAGTTAATAGATGGGGGCTCAGAATTAATGGCACGGCGATATCGTAGACGGCGGCAGCAATCAAGTCACTTTTTATCTATCTTAATTGTGCTATTGGCTGCGGCTTGGGGACTATATACCAAAGGTGGGGACGATGCCAGTGGTCCACCAGCTAATCACCAGCCTGCCACGACACAATCAGCTAAACGATCCGCCATGACACAATCAGCTAAACCAGCTGCCACGGTTTATGGCGGGCTAGCTGCTCGTGATTATCACCGGTTAGCACAATTAGATTTTAAATCCGGTCAACCTGCGTGGATCAGTGTGAATCATAATCATGCGACCCTAATTAAGCAGGCATGGAAAGTTAATCGGGTGATTTATTCAGATTTAGATGCGCTCAACCGCACGAGCCGCTCCAATACTGCTTTTTTGGCACCACGTAATGTCGTGGGAGATCGATTGCGCGTGCGGCAATATATTGCCCCAACGGGCTGGCATTACAATCATGGTCGTGATCAAATTTATAATCGGGGCCATTTAATTGCTTATTCCGTTTCAGCTGGTATTGATCAATCAGGTAACTATAATAGAACTAACCCATCAGGTGACCAAAACAATCCTAAGAACTTATTTACGCAAACGGCTTATACCAATCAAGAAGTGCAAACGCGGTTTGAAACGAAAGTTCGTGAGCAGTTACGTGCCGGCAGCAATGTTGTCTATCAAGCAACGCCAATCTTTCGGGGAAAGGAATTGATGGCACGCGGGATTAATCTGCAGGCGATTTCGACTGATGGTCGGTTAGATTTTAATGTGTATATTTTCAACGTGCAACCTGGCTATGAATTTGATTATGCCACTGGCCGGGCGAAACGCATGGTGACGCTAAAAGTAGCGCCATAAGGAGCAAAAATGAGAGCAAAGCAAGATAACTGTACCGCTATTTTAGTGGGTAGAGGAGCAAGTTTAGACGGATCAACGATGATTGCCCGTGATGAAGACTCACACGGTGGAATTAATGAAAAGACCTTTATGGTACGCCCAGCTAAGACCTATGATGAGCTTTACGTCTCAAAATATAATGGCTTTAAGTATCATTTGACGGGGCAAGGTTGTCGTTACACCGCCATGCCCAATGCGGATCAGAGCGAGGGTGTGTGGGATGAACAAGGCATTAATGAATATAATGTTGCCATGTCGGCGACTGAGACGGAGATGACCAATGCCCGTTGTTTAGGACATGATCCACTGGTAGCGAATGGTTTGAATGAGGATGCGATGCTCGCACTGGTATTGCCTTTTGTGGCAACAGCTCGCGAAGGTGTGGCGCGCTTAGGTAAACTGATTGAAACATATGGTACTGGTGAGTCTAATGGGATTGCCTTTTCGGATGCCAAAGAGGTTTGGTATTTTGAGACCGGTGCAGGTCATCAATGGGTAGCAGCGCGTATTCCAGATGATTCGTATGCTATCTGTCCGAACATTCAAGTGATCCAGCAGGTTGATTTTGATGACACTGAGC
>DIDI01000042.1:0-560 GCA_002418055.1 Lactobacillus sp. UBA5804
TGCTTACCTATTAATCAAAATCACACTCAACGTGAAACTCTGAAATGACCCGTACGGGATTTGAACCCATGTTACAGCCGTGAAAGGGCTGTGTCTTAACCGCTTGACCAACGGGTCATCTTCGATAAACGCGTTCCACTTGCTTCAGAACACTTTATCTATACTACTTGTTTGTTCAGGTATTGTCAACCATTTTTTAAGTTTTCAATTTTTTCATTAAGGGTGAAATTACCTAAACTGAAAAGCTACTATCACAAGCGCGTATTTAATATTACAAGATAATCGTTATTTATGCAAGAGCTATTCATATTTTCTTATCAAAACAGTCAAAGAAAAAGCCTCTCGAATGAGAGGCTTTTTCTTTTATTTAAATTCTAGTGTCTGCACGTCAGTTAAATGCCGTACCGTTTGCGGCAATAATTCAGAAAGATGAGTTAGCAAGTCCATATTCGTATAGACGACAATGACGGTCGGATCATAACCTTGGGCACGTAACAACGATAAATCCATAACTGATAACAAATCACCTGCTTTAACATCTTGACCTTCGTTAATGGCTG
>DIDI01000042.1:823-2910 GCA_002418055.1 Lactobacillus sp. UBA5804
AAAATGCTAAGAAAGCACAGATGAAATTACCCATCAGTAATTGCCCCAAACATTGCCAAGCCATAAAAAAGCGGAATGTTTTTTGGCTGGCAAGAACCTGATGCTGCTTAAGCAAGAGATAGTAGCCCAAAATAAAGTCGGAGAAGGCAACAACCATCGAAATACTGATAACTGGCTCCTGTCGCACTAAGTGCATCACTGAAGCTCCTTGCATCTGACTTTGTAACCATACCATCGCGCCAAAAGCTAGCGGAATTAGTACCAAGATCACGCCATAAATTTTTAAAATACGCTGTGCGGACAAGCGATAATTTTGCAATAGGTTTGCAAAAAAACATCGTGCCCTTAGAGGTACCCACTTTTTAATTAAAGCTTCCATGCAGTGCTCCTCACTTTTTCTGAAGCCAATCTAGATATCCGCTGACAAGCAAATCTACTAACGAATAAGCTGGCCCAAAAGCCAACTCACCATTAGGAAAATCAGGATAATCTGCTAATTTAATGGTCGGATAATAAAAATTATAATCTGCCAAATAGGCTAATTTATTCTGTTTCATATTTGTTAATGCCACATATTTAAATTTATCGTTAACAAGAGCTAGTCTTGTCAATTCGGTATTAATCTTGACATCATCCCCTGAAAACGAAATAATCACTAACAAATCACCTAACTTTGCAAAAACATTTGCCATGCGAAGCTCATCAAAGGCAGCAGGCAAAACAATAGCTTGCTTGCCTACCATGAACAACTCGTGTGCTAAATATTGTGCAATCATTTGCTGCTGCCAGCCCGTCGAGTAAATATAGACATGCTCAGCTTGAGATATCGTCTGGTAGAAGTCACGCAAGTTTAACTCACGAAACATACGAACTAACTCTTGGTTAGCTTTAGCTAGGCTCGTTGCAAAGTTAGATACCACTTCAGTTCCCTCAGCCTGTGAAGCTGCTAAACTCCGTAAATAAAACCGAAATTCACTGAAGCCACTCAGGCCTAACTTTTTACATAGCCTAAAAATAGCCGACTCTGAAACAAAGAGCTTTTGTGCCAATTGTTTTAAACCTAATTCAGAAAAAATGCTGGGATGCGATAAAGTCGTCTGAATCATTTCACGTTCTGAACCGTTTAACTGACTTCGGTGTTCGTAAACAATTGCTTTTAAATCTGTCATTGATTGCTATCTCCCACAAGTACTCCTTGCTTCATGATAGCATAATCATAGCCAATTATAAAAGCCCTTTCATCTCAGCTAGAACCTCATCTGCATCTAAACCAGTCACAATTTCAACTTCATGATCTGATTTTTTCACAACTGAGAAAGCCTTCAGTTGTTTAAATGCTCGTTCATCTCCAACTTTGTCAGAATCAACGACTCGAACTCGCAAACGGGTTGCACAAGCACTTAAATCTTGAATATTTGCTGGTCCTCCCAACAAGTCAACAAATCCAGTCGCTTTTTCAAGGGTTGGTTTCGTAGTGGCACTAACCAAGTGCTCCTTGCCGGCCTGTGACATCATCGTTTGGATTCGCTCTAACACTTGTGCCACATCGAGGCCGACAATGACTTGCAACGCTTTACCATGCCGGACAACGCCAACGGCCTTATTTGCCCTAAATTGACTATCCGTGCCAACTTTATCCACATCGTTAACCGTTACTCTTAAACGCGTCGCACACGACGTCATTTCACTCACATTTTCAGGTCCTCCCAGTAAATCAAGGTAGGCAGTTGCACGTTCGACATACGGATCATTTACATCGCTACCTTTGGCTGCCATTTTAACCTGATATTGTTTTTTATTAATCAGTGTAGTTTCTTCGTCATCAGCCTCACGACCAGGGGTAATGTAATTGTATTTCAAAATCATTTCCCGGAAGATGATGAAGGTTAACACCGCAAAGGCAATCCCAATAATAAATTGCACAACATAGGTATGCCAATGGTTTGCCCATAACGGAATCCAATTCTGCGCTGCAATCCCAATCGCACCATCAGTCATATTCCCGACAACACCGAAAATATTCATAACTGTATTCATCGTAGCAGCCAACAGTGAATAAATAACCCACAAGACCGGAGCCGCAAATA
>DIDI01000042.1:3001-11964 GCA_002418055.1 Lactobacillus sp. UBA5804
AACAAATGGCAGGTACTAAGAACACCTTTTCATTACCATAAAGTTGAAATCCTAGTTGCGGCGAAAGTGCTTTAAGTGACCGCGTACTTTCAGCATAGGCAGTTAAATGTTTCAACCAGTATGGTTGCAGTCCACCAGCCACGACCACAGGACCGTATTGGAATGGAATGTAAACCAAATGGTGTAAACCTGTTGGAATTAAAATACGGTTTAAGAAGTTATAAATCCAAATTCCGACCAAGCCACTATTAACAATCAAATGCTGGGTAGCACTAATCCCCATCTGAACTCTTGGCCAAACTAAACAAGTTAGAAAGGCAACAGGGATCATTAAGAAGAAGCCTAAAACGTAAACAAACGTAGAACCCTGGAAAGTCCCCAAAAAGTCAGGTAATTTTTTATCAAAATAACGATTATGGAGCCAGACGACAATCCCCGCGATAATTAACGCAAAGACCATACTAGTATCTAGCGTCTTAATTCCCGCAATTTCAGTTAATCCGCCATTTGTGGAATTAGCCACCAATGGCCGAGCAAAATTGTTAACCCCAAAAAAAGGTCCCCAATAGGTCAAATAACCATTTATAAAGTAGTTAAAGGTTAAGTAGATAACCAGTGATTCCATTGCAGCACGCCCTTTTGATTTTTGTGCTAAACCAATGGGAAGTCCCACTACAAATAAAATAGCAACTTGATTAAAGACTGTCCAACCGCCATTCGCAATGACATTCCAAAATCCATTCCAAAATGTTCCTGGAGCCGCTAGTGATCCAAAAATTAATGGGTTTGTGAATAAACTACAGAGTGCCACAACAATCCCCGCGAACGAGAACAATAGCACTGGAACAAACATGGCGGCACCAAACCGCTGAAGTTTTTGCATCATTATGATTCACCTCTTAAATCAAAAAAGAGGGTTGGTTAATCTACCCAGCTCTCTTTAAAATAAATCTCATTTTAAATCTGGCCAGTATGGTTTATTGGCTGGAATCATATCATCTAAGATTTTCTTAGCAATGAGCCCATCTGGAACCGTTTTATTTAAGGCAAATGCTTCCCATAACTTCGTGTATGATTTTTCAACGTAGGCATCCACAACCAATTGTTCACAAGTTACTTGTTGCATCATCAGAGCACGTTGGAAACGGCCTGCCTCACCGACAACTAATGGCTCGACACCATTGGCGCCAAACAGACATGGTACTTCAACAATACAATCATCTGGCATATTACAAATCGCGCCATTATTTGGTACATTAGCTAAAAACTTTTCACGTGTGTTGTAGGCAATCGCATGACAAATTTCTACAATGTATTCGGAGTGGATGGCATTACGATCCCACATATTGTTCTTAGCTGTTCCCTCTTTAACAATCCGAGCACATTCACCAAAAACAATTTTTTGACGATATTCAAGAATTTCGTCAGTTCTAGTAAAATGCGGATTTGCAGTTGCCACTTCATAATGCGGATAATAGTAATATTGCATATAAGTGTTGGGTAACGTGTTGGGCTCTAAGGCATAACAATCAGCAGCTTTTTTAAAGGTTTCCACCCAGCTATCTTCGGTATCCTGATCATAGTCACCACCAACGTAATAACCATTTTTAGCGACATATTTTTTCAATTCTGGCATATAGTCTTTGCCAGTCTTTTTATCATAGACGTGCTTCCACCAACCAAAATGGTTCAGCCCATAATAGACGAAGTCCAAGTCGTGGTAATCATGTAAGCCTACAATTTTTGCCATACGACTCATTAGATCAATTGGCATATCACAAATATTGATAACCCGAGAATGCGGGCGTAACCGGCGGACCCCTTCAGAAACAATGGCAATCGTGTTTGAGTAGTTAACCATCCAAGCCTTAGGTGAATATTTTTCCATATAGTCAATAATTTCAACAATAGCTGGCACTGACCGAAGTCCGTATGCCATTCCTCCAGGGCCCGTTGTTTCTTGACCATTAACTCCATATTTTAATGGTAACTTTTCATCCAGACTACGCATATGGTATTTACCAACACGGATAGATCCTAAGACAAAATCCACATCACTAAATGCTTCTGCTGGGTCTGTCGTATATTCAAATTCTACTTGTGGCGCACGTTCCTTCATGATAATGGCACAAGCAGCACCAATCTTCTCTTGGCGCTCGGCATCATTATCATAAAACTTCAGTTTTCGCAGTGGAAATTTATCTTCGCTTTGAATTAAATTCAACACAAATCCTGGTGTAAAAGTAGACCCACCGCCCGCAATTACAACTGAAAATCTTCTCTTATCTGTCATGAATAAACTCCTCAATTCTTCTAGCCGTTATCATACCAGGCTATTACTCTAACCTAGCTCCTTACTTAAGTCAGCTAACTTACAGTTCTAGTTATACCAATTTTTTGCCGATAATGTAAGTGCTTTCTTTACTGCTGATAACCTGCTCCATGAGTTGAATAATCTTGTCAGAATTGAAATTTTTTTCAAGTTAAAAAATTTTGCTATAATTAAAGTACGTTTATTTCTTAGGAGTTTAAAATGATAATACACTCACCAATCATTGAACATTATCCCTTTAATTCAGCTGGCTATGAAATGTTGTGTGATTTAAATAGCAAAAAGCAACTTGATTTTAAAAACCAAAAACAACTTGAAGAAAAGGCTAAATTACTTTGTCACTATCCAACTGTCTATGTCATTGAACACTCGCCAAGTCAGCATATATCTGACCAGCGCAGTATTTATGTGGGAGAGACCAATAATATTGTCCATCGTACGAGACAGCATCTCTATGATGATCCTAAAACTAGATCTGATTGGCAACAACTTGTAGCCAGTAAAGATGCTACGTTGTATGTCATTGGACACGAGCATTTCAACAAATCAATGACACTTGATATTGAAAATCAATTTATGCTCTACTTGAGTGCCGTTACCAATGTTAAGATGAACAATCGTCGTGGAAACCCGCAAGATCAATACTTTCCTTCCGAAGAAGTTGATCAGATTTTTTCAAAAATCTGGCATAAATTGCAACTTGAAAATGCTAATCTGTTTCCTGCCATGGCACGCATTAAAGATATGGCAATTTTTAAAGCATCGCCATTCCATAAATTGACGTCGGAACAAGCAGATGCTAAGGAAAAAATTTTAGCCAGAATTCAAACAGCCATGAAAAGCCATCAATCCGGACAACTTATCTTAGTTACGGGTGAGGCAGGTGCTGGTAAAACAGTCCTACTTAGTAGCTTGTTTTATGACTTAGAGACTAATTCTGCGCCAGAAGATGCGGTTACGCCAAATTTATCAGATGTTAATTCGCGCTTAAAAGTTGCCTTATTGGTTAACCACGAAGAACAGCTCAAGGTCTATCAAAGCATTTGTCAACGACTGGACTTAAACATAACTGATGTTAGCAGGCCAACCGGCTTTATTAACAACCATCTCAATAACCATGAGCAATTCGATGTTGTACTAGTCGACGAAGCCCATCTTTTATGGACACAAGGCCACTATTCATATCATAAAGGGCACAATCAAATCGACGACTTGTTGAAAATTGCTAAGGTAGTCGTTGCCGTTTTTGATCCACACCAAATTTTACATACGACTCAAGTAGTTGAACCCCAGTTACTTAAAAAATGGGAACAACTAACGGGACCGGACAATTTAATTTCATTACATAATCAATTGCGAATTGATGCCGCACTCAGCACCATTCAATGGATTCATGATATTATTGATGACCAGCACCACACTATTGGAAAGTTAGCAATTGATCCTAGTTATGATATTCAAGTCTTTGATACACCAGGCGAATTACAACGGGCCATTCAGATTAAAAATAAAGTTGATAAGGCACATGATTTTTCCAATGGTATTTCTCGGATATTAGCCACTTATGATTGGACATATAAAACAACTAAGCCCCAACAAGATGATTATTGGTATGTTGCTGAAGGTGACTGGAAGATGCCGTGGAATTATCAACTGAAAGCTAAGACACGTCGTATGAGGCAGCAAAAACTTGCCTGGGCGGAAGAAGCACAAACAATTAACGAGGTAGGCTCCACATTTACCATCCAGGGATTTGATCTTAATTATGCTGGCGTCATTATTGGACCTTCAGTTAAGTATCGTGATGGACACATAGTCTTTGACCCTAACGAACATGCAGATAAAGCAGCTATCCAAAATCGAACGTTATCAGATGGGAGCAAAAAATCATTTGCCAGTACCTTAATTAATAATGAACTCAACGTTTTGTTAACTCGTGGCGTCCATGGTCTCTATCTACATGCAGTAGACCCCCAACTGCAAGCGGCATTGAAGTGGGCAGTCAATCATAAATCTCACCTAACCAATTAATTCAAAGCAAAAAAGCACTTCAAATGAAGTGCTTTTTTTGTTATTTAATATATTTTAGCCACTTGGGCCTGAATACCTTCATCCGCTAAAAAAGCATCGTAATTCGTATCAGCGCGGCTGACGATCCCTTTTGGACCAACTTCAATCATGTGATTAGCTAAGGTTTGAATAAACTCATGATCATGCGATGTAAAAATGAGCGAACCTTGATAAGCCACCAAAGCTTCATTAAGAGCCGTAATTGATTCTAAGTCTAAATGGTTGGTAGGATCATCTAACAAGAGAACGTTGCTAGGCTGAAGCATCAACCGCGATAATTGACAACGCATCTTTTCCCCACCAGATAAGACTTCAATCTTTTTATCAATTTCATCCCCAGAGAAAAGCATCCGCCCCAAAAAGCCTCGCAAGAAGGTATTATCATCTTGTTCTTTGCTAGCATATTGGCGTAACCAATCAAGGACCGTTAATTCTGGATGATTGAAACTAGCCGTTAAATTCTTCGCTAGATAACGATGTGTCGTGGTCTGTCCCCAGCTAATCGTGCCACTGTCTGGTTTTAAGACGCCTGCCAGCAATCCTAATAAGGCGGTCCCGACTGATGGATCACGTGATAGCAAGCCAACTTTTGCGCCAGGCTTGACAATGAACGACACATGGTCCAAATACTTTTGTCCATCAACACTATAAGAAACATCATCAACGCGCAATAAATCATTGCCTAAGCTGCGGTTGGGTTCAAATTTAATAAACGGATATTGTCGCGAAGATGGTCGCAAATCATCTAAGGTAATTTTCTCTAATTGTTTCTTACGTGAGGTCGCTTGCTTTGATTTGGAAGCATTCGCTGAAAAACGCGCGACAAATTCTTGTAGGGCTTTAATCTTCTCTTCTTTTTTGGCATTTTGATTAGCAGCCAAAGTTGTTGCAAGTTGGCTAGATTCATACCAAAAATCGTAATTACCAACATAAAGTTGAATGCGGCCACGATCAACGTCACACATCTGGGTACAAACTTGGTTCAAGAAGTGGCGATCATGGGACACCACAATGACAATATTGGGGAAATCAGCTAAAAAGTTTTCAAGCCAAGTAATCGTATGGACATCTAGTCCATTCGTAGGTTCATCTAACAATAAAATGTCTGGATCACCAAATAAAGCCTGGGCAAGGAGCACTTTCACTTTAACGGGTTCAGGTAGATCTGCCATCTTACTCGTATACAAGTCCTCCGGAATGGCTAAACTTTGTAGCAATTTAGCCGCGTCAGCTTCTGCATTCCAACCATCTAGCTCTGCAAATTCAGCTTCTAATTCAGCGGCCTTGACCCCATCAGCATCCCCAAAATCGGTTTTGGCATAAAGGGCATCTTTTTCTTGCATGACTTGGTATAACCGCTGATGTCCTTGAATAACAGTTTCCATCACTGAAAAAGCATCAAAGGCAAAGTGGTCTTGGTTCAAACTTGATACGCGATCATTAGCACCCATCGCAATATGACCAGTGGACGGTTCAAGTTCACCCGAGAGTAATTTTAAAAAAGTGGATTTTCCGGCACCGTTCGCACCGATGACACCATAGCAATGTCCCGGTGTAAATTTTAAATTAACATCTTCATATAATGTGTGGCCAGAAAAGTTGAGACTCAAATCAGCAATTGTAATCAATTAGTTACCTCATTCTAAAATTTCATTTCACTAGTATAGCATAGACCGTCATAATAGACGATTGCTAGGTCTAGCTAGCTGAGCACTATTGCTAGTCATGCCACTTTTGCTTATAATCAAAGTTATGTTTAAGTCGCCTCAGCGCGACGGAAAGGATTTTATCGCCATGATTGAATTGTTCAAGGCAATCCTCTTTGGGATTGTTGAAGGTATCACGGAATGGCTGCCAATCAGTAGTACAGGGCATATGATTCTCCTGGATGAGTTTGTCAAACTAGACGTCACCAAGAGTTTCTATAGTATGTTCGAAGTAGTTATTCAATTTGGAGCCATTATGGCGGTTGTCGTCATTTATTGGAAACGAATTTGGCCCTTTAAAGTTAACCACGAAACTGGTATCAATGCGCCGACGGGACTCTGGCGGGTCATTGATAAAGGCACCTTTATCATGTGGATTAAGATTTTAATTGCTTGTGTGCCAGCTGGCATTATTGGCATTAAGTTTAATGATCTCTTTGAAAAATTGTTCTATAACCCAACTTGTGTTGCACTTGCCTTAATCATCTTCGGGATTGCCTTCATTTTGATTGAAAACTTTAATCAAGGCCATCGTCCTAAAATTAACAGTATCGCTGAATTATCGTATTATGCAGTCATTATGATTGGTTTTTTCCAATTAATCGCCGCGGTTTTCCCAGGAACATCACGTTCCGGTGCTACTATCCTTGGTGCTTTGCTACTCGGCGTTTCAAGAACGGTAGCTGCTGAATTTACCTTCTTCTTAGCGATTCCTGTAATGTTCGGCGCTGCCCTGTTCAAATTAGTTGAATTTGGCTTCGCCTTTACTAGCATTGAGCTAATTATCTTAGCCGCTGGTTTAATTACGGCCTTTGTGTCATCCATTATTGTTATTAAACTGTTAATGCAGTACATTAAGAAACACGACTTTAAAATATTCGGTTGGTACCGAATTGCACTTGGTTTGGTGGTCCTAACCTACTTCCTGATTGCAAAATAAACTTTTCGAAAAGGCACCCCCGATGTACGGGATGCTTTTTTTAATACTCTCATTGACTGGCTATCATACTAGCCCGAACCTTGACCGTGCTGTATAACTACCAAAAATTATCACCAAGCGATTATTACCAAACAAAGTGTTCCTTTAGCAGCAATCAATGCACTTTGAAACAGATTATGACAATCGCAACCCCGCAAATCTGGACAGAAGCTGCGACCCTGAACGAGCTCATTAAACCTGCGACACACTATAAAAGTCAGCTTGAGTTAAAATTACCCTAGCAGACCCATATATCCTCTCAGAAAGGATTGTATCGCGCCATTACGAATACCAAAGCCTACATAAACATTTTACAAAACGGCTTTAGCCGCTCAAGAGATAAAAAGCACTCACGTTGTATCATTAGTGCTTTTCTGTGATCTCTGGTTATTATTTTAGCCAACAAAAAAAGCCATGATTATTATCATGACTTGACTGAACGGAGTGGGAGGGATTCGAACTCTCGCGCCGGGAAACCCAGCCTACACCCTTAGCAGGGGCGCCTCTTCAGCCACTTGAGTACCACTCCAATGGGCCTAAATGGACTTGAACCATCGACCTCACGCTTATCAGGCGTGCGCTCTAACCAGCTGAGCTATAGGCCCATAAGCGGGTAACGAGAATCGAACTCGCGACTAAAGCTTGGAAGGCTTTCGTTTTACCACTAAACCATACCCGCATATGCTTAAAAACTAACTCAACTAATAAAAGTGGCGCGGGACGGAATCGAACCGCCGACACAAGGAGCTTCAATCCTTTGCTCTACCAACTGAGCTACCGAGCCATCTTACGGTCCACATGGGATTTGAACCCATGATCTCCTCCGTGACAGGGAGGCGAGATAAACCACTGCTCCAGTGGACCATATATTGCGGGAGCTGGATTTGAACCAACGACCTTCGGGTTATGAGCCCGACGAGCTACCAGACTGCTCCATCCCGCGACGATAATATTCCATAAGTTTAAAGGCCTATGGACCTTGTAGGGCTCGAACCTACGACAAGACGGTTATGAGCCGTCTGCTCTAACCAACTGAGCTAAAGGTCCGAGCTTACAATATAGCGGCGGGGGGGATCGAACCCTCGACCTCCCGGGTATGAACCGGACGCTCTAGCCAGCTGAGCTACACCGCCATTAGTAACCTAATGGTAAAAATATTCAGTTACAATCGGGAAAACAGGATTCGAACCTGCGACCCCCTGGTCCCAAACCAGGTGCTCTACCAAGCTGAGCCATTTCCCGTCAAGTGCACCCTGTAGGACTTGAACCTACAACCTTCTGATTCGTAGTCAGACACTCTATCCAGTTGCGCTAAGGGTGCGTCAGTAATGCCTCGGACCGGAGTCGAACCGGTACGGTTGAAACCAACCGCGGGATTTTAAGTCCCGTGCGTCTACCAATTCCGCCACCAAGGCGATATATTACTGAAGCGGAAGACGGGATTCGAACCCGCGACCCCCACCATGGCAAGGTGATGTTCTACCACTGAACTACTTCCGCAATAATGCCGATTATACGATTTGAACGTACGACCCCCTGTTTACAAGACAGATGCTCTACCAACTGAGCTAAATCGGCTTGGATTAAATCAAATTAATGATCTAATACGGGTGATGGGACTTGAACCCATACGTCCGAAAACACTAGAACCTAAATCTAGCGCGTCTGCCAATTCCGCCACACCCGCAAATTAAGGGACATGAGTCGTGACGGGCTTGAACCGTCGACCCTCTGATTAAAAGTCAGATGCTCTACCGACTGAGCTAACGACTCGATGGAGGATACAGGGCTCGAACCTGTGACCCTCTGCTTGTAAGGCAGACGCTCTCCCAGCTGAGCTAATCCTCCATTGTACGGCAACGTCCTACCCTCGCAG
>DIDI01000003.1:0-7360 GCA_002418055.1 Lactobacillus sp. UBA5804
ATCATTGGGGCTATTGCCGGACTTATTACGAGTAGAGGTAAATCAATGGGCTGGATTGCCAACATCATTGCTGGTCTGATCGGATCATCAATTGGTGAAGCTATCTTCGGTCATTGGGGTCCATCGCTAGCTGGGATGGCACTCATTCCGTCAATTGTCGGTGCCGTGATTTTAGTTGCGGTCGTTTCATTCTTCTTCGGTAGAAGTAAGGATTAGGGAGGTTCTCTCATGACAGTCGTTAAATCAGTTTTGAAGTTAATGGTTGCCAGTACGTTAATTGTCACTGGTGTGGTCGTTGCTGGTACGGTGTTAGCCGCTAAAGGAATTGACAAAGCGGGTGACGACTTACAAACTAAAATAGAAGAATAAGAATTGATATCAACAAGACCACTTTGGCGTAAGCTAAGGTGGCTTTTTTGATATTAGCAGTTTAAAATTAACCCATAATGGTTTTTTATGAGAGCTAGTGAAAGGACAGTGCCTAGCATGCTAAAAACATTTACAAAGACACCACACTTAAAACCAGTCACTAAATGGGTAGGGGGAAAAAGGCAGTTATTAAAAGAATTAACTGCGCTACTTCCAGCTGAGTATAATAGATACTTTGAACCCTTTGTTGGAGGAGGTGCATTATTGTTTGATTTAGCACCTCAAACTGCGGTTATTAATGATTTAAACCCTGAGCTCATGAATCTATACCAGGTGATTAAAGATACCCCGGATCAGTTAATTGCCTGCTTAGAACAACATCAGCTTCATAATTCAAAAGATTATTATTTAGAATTGAGATCAGCTGATCGTGATGGTCGGATCGATCAATTTTCGATGGTGGAACGTGCTGCTCGTTTTGTTTATATGTTGAAAGTTGATTTTAATGGGATTTATCGTGTGAATAGCAAGGGGCAGTTTAATGTACCTTATGGTCGTTATGTGCACCCTAAAATTGCTGATCGCGAGAATATCATCACAGTGCATCAGTTTTTTAAGGAACAACAAATCACCTTACTCAATAGTGATTTTGCGACTGCTTGCGAAACGGCAACAGCACATGATCTTGTTTATTTTGACCCACCCTATATTCCTTTGACTGAGACTGCTAATTTTACTTCGTATACCAAAGATGGTTTTGGTATGGCTGATCAGCTACGACTGCGTGATCTGTTCTTTGATTTGAAACAACGAGGTGTCCAGGTTATGCTTAGCAATTCTGATACGCCGGTGACGAGGAAGCTTTATCAGAGCGCAACTATCCATACGGTTTCTGCTTCAAGGGCAATTAACTCAGTTGGATCCAAACGCGGCAAAGTTGGGGAGGTCATCATTACAAGCTATGACCACTCATAAATACTTTAAAGACAGTTTTGCGACGCTTATCCATGGGGATGCTTTTGAATATTTAGATACCATCGCAGATGGGACTGTTGATATGGTCGTTACTGATCCACCATATTTTCTGAGTCACAATGGTATTTCCAACCATGCAGGCAAGATGGTCAGTGTGAATAAAGGAGACTGGGATTCGGCTAAAGCCTCAGATGCAGAGGCGTTTTACGACCGTTTTATTGTAGCAGTGGATCGCATTTTAAAGCCTGATGGCACATTATGGATTTTTGGTACGATGCATAACATCTATACGATTGGTTACTTGCTTCAAAAGCATCATTTTAAATTGCTGAATAATGTAACTTGGCAAAAATCAAATCCGGTTCCCAATCTAAGTTGCCGGATGTTTACCCATTCAACAGAAACAATTTTATGGGCGAAACGTGAAAAGGGTAAACAACAATTTAATTATCATCAGATGAAAGCTTTAAATGGTGATCGGCAAATGAAAGATGTTTGGACGACGGCCAGTGTCTCTAAGAGTGAAAAAAGGTTTGGCAAGCATCCAACTCAAAAGCCACTTAGTGTCTTAATGCGAATTTTGCAGAGTAGCAGTACAGCTGAGATGACAGTTGTAGATCCATTTGTGGGTACTGGAACGACCCTTGTTGCTGCTAAGCGACTTGGTGTGAAGGCCATTGGTGTTGATAGCAATTCGGATTATTTGGAAATTGCACGGCAACGCCTTGTTGATTTTGAAAACGAAAAGATTGGGAAAATTAAATGAACTTTAAAGAATATATGAGCCATCAGGCACATGATAAATTTGACTATTTTATGGAAACTAGAACGCTTACGAACCGGACGGCTACTTACTGGGTCAATTGGGATAAAGTGACGAAGCTTACCCGTAGTCTTGAAGTGGCGCTCAATACCTTAAATTATTTGGTGGGGAAGAAAGATATTCGGTCAGAAGCAAAAAAGTTATTCATTCAACAGCCTGATTTAATTAAAGTTATCCCCACTCTGTTGGCCACGCGAGAAAAAGATTTAGCGTTACTTGATATTGATGCACAAGGTAAGATGCTAGAGACTCAAATTGATTTTAGTCAGGCTAATATTAAGCACTTGGATTCATATTTAGACTTTATGGAAAAAACTGGACTGCTGAGATTTTTAAGCGAGGATTTGAAACAATCTTTAGTTGATTATGTTTATGGCGTCCAAGTTGGCTTAGACTCAAATGGCCGTAAAAATCGCAGTGGTACGCAGAATGAAGAGATTCTGTCATTATATTTGGATAAAATAAAACAGCGGCACCCGGAACTAGAGACAGCTACCCAAGTCACTAATCAAGTGATTGAGTCGCGTTGGCAGATACATATCCCTCCTAAGCAAGGTGCTGCAAAAGTTGGCGGTAGGCGCTATGATGGTGCTATTTATTCGCATAAAACAGGTAACGTCACGATTATTGAAACCAATTTTTATGGTGGTGGCGGTTCAAAATTAAAGGCCGTTGCTGGCGAGTTTAGTGATTTGTATGCTGAGGATTTAAAGCCACTTCCCAATGTTGGCTTCGTTTGGATTAGTGATGGCTGTGGTTGGGATACTGCCAAAAATCCTTTAAGTGAGGCGTTTGAGATTATACCAAACATCTTTAACCTAAAGATGCTGCGTGGTGGTTTTCTTGAGGATTTGGTTTGTGCTTCGATGACATCAGAATTATCCTGATTTTTTAAAAATAAAGATATATTCGTGTGCTAATAACAGAAATGGGAGGGTTTTGCCTTGCCATTTTTTGCTGCCACGACAATTATGTTGTTCTTTGATAATGATTTCTTTTAATTCAAAGCCGACGCCTTGAAAAGCCTGCATTAATTCAAATCCGAGCGGATAGAGTCGACGATTTTTCCGAACGTCGCCAATCATCATGGCACAAAACTTGTTGGCTTTTAAGATGCGGTAAGATTCACTTGCTATTTGGGGTAGTTGTCTCATAAAGGCCTGTGGATCAAGCTGAGATAGATCCTGAGCAATACCCTTACTATATTTAATAATATTGGCGTAAGGAGGATGACTACAGATAAAATCAATCGCTTGATTGGGAATAAAGTCTAACTGGCACGCATCTCCCTTGTGTAAATATATCTTTGTTTGGCTAGGCGATTGAAAGTTTAACTTGGCCTTGGTAATTGCAATCGCTTTTGGGTTGATATCGACTCCAATGACAGTTCGACCGGCAAGTTGTGCCTCGATGAGTGTAGTACCACTTCCCATAAACTGATCTAGCACCAGATCGTTTGTTTTAGAATATCGTGCAATCAAGTTGCGCGGAACATGGGGGGACCAATTACCACGGTATTTAGAATTATGAGTTGCCCAGTTACCATGATCAGGAAATGACCAAATTGTGTTTTGTTGTAAATGATAGTTCATTAGAAACCTCCTACTGAACTATACGCAATCACTTGAGTTTTCCGGCTACAAGATTTAATTGACACTTTAAACACCAAACAAGACCACTTGCGCAAGTCATATTGTTATTCTCTTATTAAGTCATCATAATAAGCTCATCAAGTCAGAACGAAGTGTCATCACGATAATTACAGTGATGCCTTAGTAGAGGAGTTTAATGATGACCAGTCAAGCTGCGAGTACGCATACGGTAAAAATTAGTAATCAGGAATCAAATCGCCAAATTTTAAAGGATTTTAGCAGTAATTTATTAGGAAGCTTAAGTGGCGGGATGTTTTCCTTTGGGATGGGATTGATGTTATTGCAGCAAACCCATCTGGCTATTAGTTTTGGGCTATCGACAATTATTGGACCCATTGTCCTGCTGCTCTTATTAGTGCCCATGGGGAACATTGTAGATCGTTATCCGCACAAGACGATTTTAATCATCAGTAATTTGGTGAGAATTGCTGGCCTGGCTGTTTTTGCATGGGCACTACCCCAATTTTCCGGTGTTGGTAAATTAATCCCGGTGGTGCTTTACGCGATTGTGGATGCCGTGTCTGGCGACTTTAGCTCAACTACCTATTCATCTGCCGTTCACGAACTGGTTAATTCTGAAAAGATTCAACGTCTGAGTTCGTTAACTTCAACTGCTAGCTCAATTTCTTCGATCTTTTCACCGATGTTAGGGCTCACCTTATATACGTTAATGGGTTTTGAAATGTTTATTTTCATTGAAATGGCGTCATCGCTCATTTCGTTTGGGATTATGCTCAGCATGCATTTTCATTATGCGCCAGCAGCGCCTGTAGCAACTGCCAAACCGGGCCAATTAACAATGTTTAAAGCCGGCTTGCATTATATCAGCCAGCGGCCGCTTATTCGGGGGATTATCTTAGTCGCAGTCGGCCTCAACTTCTTGTTTACGGCGTTCACGGTGGGTGTGCCCTTTATCATTGCGACGACTTTGAAGCTTGGCAATGGTCCGATTAGTTATTTAGAAACAGCCATGTCAGTGGGAATTTTAATTGGTAGTGTCCTAATGAGCACGTGTGATCATGGCAAACATTTTCGGCTGCTGCTACTGGTGCCATTACTATTAGATGGTGTCTTAATGGCCAGCTTGGGTTTTGTGTTCTTATTGGGCAAGACGTTTTTCGTGATTAGCGTCTTAGGGGTCATTGTCATGGCACTAACTGGGCTTTCCGTCGTAATTCCTAATATTGTGATGTCGGTTAAATTGCAACAGACGGTGCCAACCGAAATGCTGGGGCGTGTCAATTCAGCCATGATGACTGCTAATACTTTGGTCATGCCGGTGGGAATTCTCTTTTATACTGTCCTGTTTCAGAGTATTCAGGTGAATGCTTGGGTCTTTATTGTCAGCGGTGTGTTAGCAAGTACCTATCTCCTCATTCTCTGGCCCCGTTTGCAGCGCTGGATCGATGCTGATGCAGCAGCTATGGAAAAATAAATTTCATAGGTACGTCATTGGGATGACTGGCGGCTTTGCTGGCTTGTCTGAGGTAAAATAAAATTGCGTTTTAAGTGAAAGGGTGTTAAACTTTCTAAGTTAATCGATTAATCTATAACCTGAAAGATGGCTATGGCAAAGGAGCAGTATTATGAGAAAAGGTATTCACCCAGACTATCAAGACGTTGTCTTCATGGATTCAGCTACTGGTGCTAAATTTTTAGCTGGTTCGACTTTAACTTCAGACGAAACGGCTGATTTTGAAGGTAAGACTTACCCATTGGTTCGTGTTGAAATTTCTTCAGATTCTCATCCATTCTACACTGGCAAGCAAAAGTTTGCTGCAGCAGATGGTCGAATCGAACGCTTCAACAAGAAGTATGGTTTGTCGAACAAGTAAGACTTCATCTGGTGGAAGGCAGTCCCATTAGGGGCTGCCTTTTTCGTGAAGAGGCTAAATGTAGCCGCTACCTGAATTGAACATGATATGATTCCGGTGCAAATTGATTTTAATAGGAGCAAGACAAGTTAATGAAAATGCAACTGGCAGAAATTGCCAAAGCGATTGGAACCACCTGTGAAGGTGATGGACAGACAGTCATTACTTCAGTCTCATTTGACTCAAGAAAGATTACGGACGGCGGTTTATTCGTCCCATTATCAGGGGAACGCGACGGTCATAACTATGTTGCTAGTGCCATTAGTCATGGTGCTAAAGCAACACTCTGGCGCAAAGGTCATGCGGATAAGCCGGATGACATTGCCGTCTTAGAGGTCGCAGATCCCCTAGCTGCGATGCAACAATTGGCCCATTACTATCTTGAGAAGGTTAATCCGACAGTCGTTGGCATTACCGGCTCAAATGGTAAGACGACGACCAAGGATATGGTTGCGGCGGTGCTTTCCAAGCGCTTCAATGTTTATAAAACACAGGCTAACTTTAATAATGAAATTGGGGTTCCATTAACCATTCTGGAAATGAAACCATTAACGGAAATTTTAGTGTTAGAAATGGGAATGGATCGCCCAGGTCAATTACATCATTTGTCTGAATTGACCCATCCAGATGTTGCCGTCATTACCATGATTGGCGAAGCCCATATTGAGTTTTTCGGTAGTCGCGCTAAAATTGCGGATGCGAAGATGGAAATAACCGACTTCCTACGTGAAGATGGCGAATTCATTTATAATGGTGATGAACCGTTATTAGTTGAACGCGCAGCAAAGTTGTCACAGTTTAAAGCAACTTTTGGCTTTAATAAGACGGATACCGTTTCTGCCACCGGCTTTCGCAGTTACAAGCATCATGCGACTTTTACGATTAACGATTCTGAGCAGCAATTTTCAATTCCGATGATTGGTAAGCACAATGTGTCGAATGCGATGGCCGCTATTTCAGTTGGACATCACTTTGGCGAAAGCGACGATGAAATTGCCGCTTCTCTGGCAAGCTTTACCCCAACTGCTAACCGGATGGAATGGGAAAAAGGGGATGCTGGCGAGGACATCATGAGTGATGTCTATAACTCTAATCCAACTGCTGTTCGGGCGGTATTAACTAGCTTTGGTCAAATTGAGGTGCCACAAGATGGCCGTCGAATTGCCGTACTAGGTGATATGTTGGAATTAGGAAAGAGCAGTGCTAGCCTCCATGCAGGACTTGCAACGGCACTTGATCCTTACGTGATTAACCAAGTTTACCTGTATGGGAACGAAATGAAACATCTCGCGGTGGCGCTGAAGGATGTTTACCCAGAGGGTTGTGTACATTATTATGATGCCGATCACAAAGAGCACATGGTGGATGATTTGAAGAACGATATCCGTCAGAATGATATTGTTGTGCTAAAAGGCTCTCATGGGATGCATCTAGAAGAAGTCGTTAATCGACTGAGATAGGAGAATATATTTGAAATTTACAGAATTAGACTTAAACGATGCTTTACTTAAAGCCGTTAAACGTTCAGGTTTTGAGGAAGCAACGCCAATTCAAGCTCAGACTATTCCTTTAGCCTTAGCAGGCAAGGATGTGATTGGTCAGGCGCAAACTGGTACAGGCAAGACGGCCGCCTTTGGGTTGCCCATCTTAAACCGGCTTGATAAGGA
>DIDI01000003.1:7426-7914 GCA_002418055.1 Lactobacillus sp. UBA5804
TTAGGCCGCGATCAAAATACCAAGGTTCAAGTCGTTTATGGTGGGGCTGATATTGGTCGCCAAATTAGAGCTTTGAAGAATCATCCGGCCATTTTAGTCGGGACGCCTGGTCGGTTATTAGATCACTTGAACCGTCGCACCGTGCGGCTAGATGATGTGAAAACCGTTGTCTTAGATGAAGCTGATGAAATGCTGGACATGGGCTTTATTCAAGATATTGAAAGCATTTTGAAGTATGCGACTGATCGGTCACAAACCTTACTCTTCAGTGCCACGATGCCTAAGCCAATCACCAATATCGCTGAAAAATTTATGAGTGATCCTGATATTGTCCGGATTAAGGGCACTGAATTAACGGCCGACCTCATTGATCAATACTTTGTCCGTGTTAAGGAAAGCGAAAAATTCGACACCATGTGCCGGTTGATTGACGTACAAGTGCCAGATTTGGCCGTAGTCTTTGGCCGGACGAAACGCCGGGTTGATGA
>DIDI01000021.1:0-15135 GCA_002418055.1 Lactobacillus sp. UBA5804
CACCCGGAAGCAAAGCCACCCATTTGAACGTAACCGGCATAATCTTGCGTATTATAATCGAAAAGTTCAGGAATCAAATCATAGTTTTGTTCGGCTTGGCTTGTCATCCAATCAATCAAGCTTTTTGCTTGTCCTTTTTGTTGCATTTTAGACAATGCACCGGCAATACGTAAATCAATAAAACCCCATTCCCTTGAATCATACAAATCACCGTCTTGATTTCTCATAAAACCGGGTGTATGGCCTGTCTTGATTCTCAAATTCTGATTAAATGCTGCCATCATGCCCCTTGCTAACTTTGAATCTGGCTGAACTAGTCCCATATTAATCGCTTCGACAGTAGATCCATCATTCTGCTTAGCTATATCGCCTTTACGCTCTAATGAAGATGCAATTATTGATTGACCATCTTGTGTCACAACTAGCTGCTTCATAATCGCTGCTTTTAGATGATCTGCCGCCTTACTGTATTTCTTATATAAATCATTAAACTGAAGTTTGCGAGCCATTTCAGCAGCCGAGTTGAGACCAGCCCATGCTGTAATATTGGTGAAGGCAAATTGTTGCCTTGCTGGTGCCGATTTCAAAACATTATAAGGATCCCAATGTTCTTCCCAAATAGAAGAATCTTGTTTCAGCAGACCATTTTTTTATCTACTAATTCAATCAGCAAGTCTGCATCCCGTTTGGTAATTTTATACCAATTGGTATTCTTAATCTCTGTCTGAATGATTGGTGCTTGCTTAGCTTTTTCTTTGGTCAGCTCTTGTTTTTTCGCAACCAACCATGTTTTAGCAGCGATAACAGCTTGTCTAGCTGCTGCCACTACCTCATTCTTTTGATTAACCGCCGCTCTTGCACGCTCAATTTGCTGCTTGGCCTGTTTAATAATTGCTGCTTGTTTTACAATTTCTTTATTTAATTCATTTTGTTTCTCGGTGAGCCATGATTGGGCAGCACTCTTTTCAGTCTTGGTTCTAGCAGATTCAAGTGCTTTCTTAGCTGTTTTAACAATCATCCGTTTGCGTGCAATCCAACCTTTAGCTGTTTGAATTTGTCGCTTTGCCCGTTTGATCACATCACCCTGAACCTGTTTTTCATTTATTAAATCCGCTTTTTTTTGGGCCAAGCTAACTTTAGTATTTGCCAGTTTATCTGTAGCATTATCAACAATTTGCTGCTTGCGTTTTATCCAACCTTGGGCCGTTTCAATATTTTTATTATTCAATAGAAATTGATAATCCCCAGTTGTTTTAACATAATAATTAATGGTCCACAGAACTAAGCCCCAACCATCAAACTCAATATTTGGTCCATGGTCATTATAATCTGATTCTTCAGTGCCATTCCCATAATAGCGACAAACCGACAACAAATAGTTTTCGCTTAATTTGGTATTTAATCCATAAATTGGAGCTTCAGTCTGATCATTTTCGATGTATTGACTCTGATAATAATTATTGCCAGAACTGTCTTTTTTCATTTGAGCATTTAAGAAGAATGATAATGCATCTTTTGCTTCTTGATAATGTCCAGAGTCAATTAAAGCACGAATTGAATAGCTGCCATCACGTACCCAAGCAATGCTCCATTCACCAGGAATTAAACTAGCTAGTACTTGACCATATCCAGCACCCTTTTCTCTAACCTGAGACATTTTTAAAACCGCTGTTGACTGCAAGTATGTTCGCTTTTCCTGAACTGTCATTCCTTGTGGCATTTTTTCGTTCTTGTGCCACTTCTGCCACCAGTTTTCTTCTTGCTGCAGTAAAGCTTGAGGAGACTTATTTAAAGCTGTTTTGGCATTAGCATCTACATCTTGACTCAGTGCCTTTTCATTGCCATCTTCCCTTAGGCCAATAATGACCCCAAACCAATGCGATTGACCTGAATGCAGGACAATATTACTATTCTCATATCCAGATACAATGTCATTCGCAGATTTAGTCACTGTATTATTTAAATCATTGTTCTGTTCCAAACTGTTTACAGGTGTATTTGCACCTGCACCGGTTTGATATTTTTGTCCTTCTGAAACTAAATTCTTATAAATCGCAAAACTGCCAGTTTTAGAATTAAACTCTTTAATGTAATTGTTTTGCGAATTATACTCACTCTCTTCATTAGCAGATGCATAGTCACTCCCCATACGCATATTCTGCCGGGAAAAGACTGATACCTGTCTGGTCGGGCCATTATTCGTTACTTTAACTAACATATAAAGCAGCGATGACTCATTTTGGTTTATTCCTGAAAAAGGAGTGACATAATAACTGTCAAAAGTTAAATTCTCGTTGTTTTGAACGGAATGAATAATATTTGTACCATTCACATACTCAGCTTTTTTTACCGGTAAATCATTCAGCCACTTTACTTTTTGATCTGTCCGATAGCCAAAATAAGAATCATACATATAATTTGGTGTCGTACTGTTTTCATCTTCATGCGTGTAAATATGCCGCTGCAGCCGAACAAATTTGCCTTGTTTTTGCGAATATATACCTGCAGTTAAACCATTGGACGTCGTTAACTGATCCCACGAACGGTGTCCCGTATAATCGCTAGCAGCATTTACTGTATTTTTCCCTACAAACAAACTGAAAATACAGGTCAGTAATAGGGTTATACCAACTAAAATTTTTTTTCTGTTTCATACCATGTACTCCTCCCAGATCATACAGCTAATTAAAAGTCCAAATCATGAACTCATTTCACGTTTGATTTCCCTCTCCCTATAATGTAATCGATATCATTATAGCTTTTAGGTACTTCTGATGCAATAAAGGTTGAGAATAAATTCACAATTTTCCTTTGAAAATACAATCAAAATGACTGCTGTTATTGTTAAAAAGACTTCAGACGAAACAAAAAAAGCTGGGACAATTAATTGTCCCAGCTTTTACTATTTAAATGACTCACATGGCCATCCATGCAATTTGCCATTGCTTCAATCCATAAACTGCTTAGAACGGTCTATATTTTGATTATCACTGATCAAATGTATGATTACAACGTAGCCAACAATAATCAAAAAGACTTTTGTCGTGATTAATTGATCAGGTTCATTATAGCCTAAGTTAACTTCAAAGAAGTAATTTCTTTGAAGCCTTTTGTGATGCTCCTAATTTAGAAATAAAACGCCTCAATTAAAGCAATAATGCCAAATATGTCATAAATTAAAACTTTAGAGTCCTAATATACTTGACTTTACGTAGAAAAATTCTTGCTTAATCTATTATACAAGGGAACCAGTTCATTAACACCCACTTGTGGGTATTAAAGATGTTCATCAAGATCCTGAAAATCGCCATTATTTTTTGGTTTACAGGCAAAATGATCTGCGCTATACTAATCAGATTTAGTTATTACAATTAAATCATTGAAGTTTACTTTTTAATGGATGAAAAGAGGATTTACCATGTCAGCAAATATTATTTTAGCCTGTGAAGAGACCGGGGAAAGATGTTACTTAACCAAGAAGAACAAGCGCAATACGCCTAGCCGTTTGCGGCTGCACAAGTATTCACCCAAATTACGCCGCCGCGCTTGGTTCCTTGAAACCAAATAACTTCAAAAAGCGATGTTCTCTGAGGAGCATCGGTTTTCGAAGTGATGGCACTATCATAAGCCTGTTGCTTTGCTTATCTCATGTTAAGCTAGTTAACAGGCTTTTTTTGCACAAAAACGCGGCATCGTTTCCACATTAAGAAATATGTGACATTCTCTTAAATTTAGCCAGTCAGCTACTGTTTTGAGGTGTCATTGTCATAAATTTGGGCTCAATTTAGCAGTTAGATGAGATACTCGTTATTAAAAAAATATTGTAATATTATTTGATAAGTGTTAAAATTCCATAAGCAACAAGATGAATATTCCTAGTGTTGTTGTTCACTCAAGCTGTCTTTGAAGCGTCGCAAGCAGTATTAGTAAGATTGGATAAATTATTAAAAACAATTCAGTCAGTCCACTAGCAGCGTTGTTTTATACGCTGCTGTTTCAAAGTATAAAACAAAGTTACTTAATTTTTATTTATAGTGGTGTTTTGTCTTTTATTTATATGTTAGTTATTCTGCCTCGCATAATGCTTTATTTTAAACAAGAAGATATCGCGTAGCATCAATTTGGAGGAAAGAAGAAATGAGTTTTAAAACTATTATTAAGCACATACCTAAGGTAGTACTGCTAGGTATCATTATCACCACTATCATTTCTTCTTTTGATGGTGTTGTTCTTTCAGCTGTTATATCTAATGTAACGCTATTTAACCGCAATTCCTCGGTCATAAGTATTGTGATATATATCTCATTAGGCTTATTTGCGTGGCTATTTATTTATTTTTCAATGTCCTTGAAACAGATATTGGTTAATCGATTTATCAAATTAATGAATATCCTTTTAAAAAGCAACTTCATTTATTCACAGGTATTACACCCAAGGTTTGAATCAGACGAATCTAATAATGTTTCTAAGCTTTTTAATGATTTTAAACTGGTTGAAACGAATTACTTTAGTACAATATTCGAATTATATGCGTCTATTCTTATGAGTGTTGTATCTGCAGCGTATATTTTGACTTTAAATGTGACTGTAGGATTAATTTTTATTATTTTTTCAACGCTCCCCCTCATTTCTTCAAAGCTATTTGGTAAGGTTTTAAATAGCGCTTCATTGTCATGGCAAAATAGCAGTAGCCAATTTCTTAGTAAAGTCACGGATTTATTTAAGGGGATTCGTACTATTAAGACTTATTTAGCTGATAAATTCATGTATAATGACACCATTAATTATTTGAATCAATCAGAAAATTCATATCAAAAAATGAACAATCTACAAGCGTGGGCCATGTTTACAAGTGCTATTTTGTCAGTCGTTAGTTTTCTTTTTCCATTGGGCGTTGGTTTGTTTTTTATAACCCAAAATCAAATAACCGCTACCAAAATTATTGCCATCTTTTTAGCAAGTGATCGTGTTGTTGGGCCACTAAGAAACGCAGCACAATATATTAATCAAATCAAAACGACTCAAAGTATTCGTAAAAATTTAAAAACCCAATTAATTCATTTTAATGATCACCAGCAGATAGCTACTTTTGAAGCACCTGAATTAAAGCTGGATGACGTAAGTTTTAAATATAGTAGCAATAAAAAAGTAATCGATCACTTAACCGTTTCATTTCCATTTGGTAGTAAATCTTTAATTACCGGTAATTCTGGTACTGGCAAATCTACCTTATTGGATCTGATACAAGGGTTTATTAAGCCTGACTCTGGGAAAATATATTTAACTGATGGTATAAAGAAGATAGCTCGTGTTGGTGAATCTAGTATGATTGCATACATTGAACAAAACCCAACATTGTTTAATGATACGATCAAGTTTAATTTAACCTTAGGATACGACTTTTCGGATAAACAGTGTTTGAAAGTTTTGAATACTGTCGGATTAGTGACTGAATTAGGTGACAATATTTTATCCAATCATTATGGTGAAGGCGGGAAAAATTTATCGGGCGGTCAAAAACAAAGAGTTGAAATTGCCCGTGCATTATTGTTTAAGAAAAAAATAATTTTAATCGATGAAGCGACATCAGCACTAGACAGTCATATGAGTGATCAAATTCAAGCCATTATTAATAACTTACATAGCACAGTTATTGAGATTGCCCACCATTATGATAAAGCCGCAATTAGAGGCATGCATTATACTCACTATAAATTAGCAGCTGAAACGTTAAAAGTGACTCATGATTAATCATCAATGTGTTCGGCGCGATAACTTCAAAAAACGATGTTCTCTGAGGAGCATCGCTTTTTTGATGTCCGACCAATTTTAAGTCCCCCTCTTTACCTAAAATTTACTTAGAATTTACCTGATAGCCATTTAACCTTTACATCAGCTCGCTATACTCCTAATTGTAATCAAGGATGACTTAGAAAAGTCGAGGTATTTAGGATGATGGGAAAAAGAAGCGCATTTTTAACAGGATTAACAGTTATTGCAGCAGCAGTTACGTTAACGGCTTGCGGCGGTCAATCGGGATCTAAAACGGCTACCAGTGGTAAAGCACTAAGCGGTAAGGTAACGGCGGTTGGCTCAACGGCTTTGCAACCTTTGGTTGAACAAGCTGCGAAAGACTTCCAAGCCAAAAATCCTAATGTTACCGTCAATGTGCAAGGCGGTGGTTCTGGAACTGGTTTAAGTCAAGTTGCGCAAGGCGCAGTTGATATTGGTAACTCGGATATCTTTGCAGAATCTAAGCCAGGGGTTGCAACAGATAAGATTACCGAACATAAAGTGGCAGTGATTGGTTTTGCTCCAGTAGTAAATCCGGATACTAAGGTTAAAAAACTTACTATGGTCCAATTGCAGAACATCTTTGCCGGCAAGGTGACCAACTGGAAACAAGTTGGGGGTAAAAATGAAAAGATTGTGCTTGTTAACCGGGCAACAGGGTCGGGGACACGTGCCACTTTTGACGACAATGTGATGAAGGGGAAGAAGAGTGTCAAGTCCCAAGAACAAGATTCAAGTGGTGCGGTACAAAAGATTGTTGGGAGCACTCCTGGTGCAATTAGCTACTTAGCCTTTTCTTACTTGACCAAGAATCTACAGGCGGTTGCGATTGACGGTGTGACGCCAACTACGGCTAATGTATTGAATAATAAGTGGAAAATTTGGTCATATGAGCATATGTACACCCAGAAGAAGGCTAATAAGGTTGCCACTGCCTTCATTAAATTTATGAATAGTGACCACGTTCAAGGCGAATTAGTAAAGAAATTGGGTTATATTAGTATCAAGGACATGCAAGTTGTCAAAGATGCCAAAGGCAATGTTACCAACAAATAAGGAATTGCAATGAATAAACAACTATTCAATAGCTCCAAGGAGATTAGACAAGACAAGCTAGGTAGACTGCTTGTCTATTCTGCGTTAACGGTTGTATTAGTACTAGCTTGTGCCATGCTATATTTTATTTTTAGCAAAGGGATTGCAACTTTTACTCAGGATCATATCAACTTTTGGGACTTTTTAACTCGCTCCAATTGGAATACCGATAATTTACAAAAACCGGATTTAGGTGCTTGGGCGCTGATGGTGACTTCTGCCGAAACCACCTTGCTCGCAGTGCTTGTGACGACTCCTTTGGCACTGGTTATCGCTATCTATATCGTGGTGATGAGTCCTAAAATTGGGGGGCGGATTGTGCAACCCTTAACTGAACTGCTTTTAGGCATCCCTTCAGTTGTTTATGGGTTTGTCGGGCTAACAGTGCTGATTCCAGTTTTACGCCGCTGGGCCGGTGGTACGGGGTTTGGGGTGCTAGCAGCAGCGTTAGTGCTCGCGCTGATGATTTTGCCCACTATTACCTCCTTGGCGGTTGAAGCCCTAAATGGCGTGCCCCAATCATATCAAACTTTTGCTTATTCCTTAGGCTGCACCAAGTGGCAAGTCATTGTCCATGTGTTACTTAAAATTAGTGCTCCTAATTTATTAGTTGCCGTAATTTTTGGCGTCGCGCGTGCGTTTGGAGAGGCTTTAGCCGTTCAAATGGTTATTGGGAATACTGTCCAATTACCGCTTGGACTCTTCACCCCAGCTGCGACCTTGACCAGTAAATTAACCACTGATATGGGGAACACGATTGATGGCACCCTTGCTAGCAATGCCCTGTGGTCACTGGCACTACTGTTACTAGTGATGTCACTGATCTTTAACTTATTAGCTAAACTTGTCCTTAGAAGGAGTCAGAGCCGTGAATCGATATCGCGTTAATCAAATTATGACCGGCGTTCTCAACGGCGTGACCTTTCTGGTCGTGCTGTTTATTGCTAGCTTTATCTTATATTTACTTGCTTCTGGCATGACCGCCGTTAATTGGCACTTTTTGACAACATCCAGTGAAGTCGGGCTAGGTATTCGAGATCAGCTCTTCAACTCACTCTACTTATTATTGTTAACCCAGCTTATTTCATTGCCAATTGCCTTAGGGGCCGCAATGGCATTAACACTTTATGCCGATAGCCGTAGCAAACTCGCTAGCTTTGCCCAAGGGTTGATTCAGATTTTGAGTTCGCTGCCTTCAATTATCGTTGGATTATTTGGCTTTCTGATTTTAGTTTTGAAGTTTAACCTCGGTTTTTCAATTATTTCGGGAGCACTGGCCTTAACTTTCTTCAATCTACCGATTTTAACTCAGAGTATTGCGGTCTCACTGCAAGGGGTGCCAGACGAGGTGATGCAAAGTGGCCTGGCGCTAGGAATTTCCAAATGGCATACTATTACTAAAGTGATTTTACCAGAAGCTATGCCAGGTATCTGGTCCGGAATTGTGATCAGTGCGGGGCGAGTCTTTGGCGAAGCTGCGACATTAATTTATACTGCTGGTCAAAGCGCTCCGACACTTGATTACACTAACTGGAATCCGTTTAATCCAGCCAGTCCATTGAATATTTTTCGGCCGGCAGAAACATTGGCCGTTCATATTTGGAAAGTCAATACTGAGAGTCTAGGTCAAGATGCGGCGACGGTTTCGCGTGGTACGATTGTGATTCTGATTTTGGTCGTGTTACTGTTTAACTTGGTAGCCCGGTACTTTTCAACGACAATGCGTAAGAAAGTGGGGCGCTAGCATGGATACTTACTTAAATTTACCCGCAGCGACTGATAGCGATATCGTTGCTAAAAACGTTAATATCTATTATGGCAAGCAGCAAGCAATTACTAATTGTAGCGCTAATTTTCCGCGGCACCAGATCACGGCTTTAATCGGGCCATCTGGATCTGGCAAATCTACCTTTTTGCGGAGTATTAATCGGATGAACGATGGGATTGCGCGGGTTGAAGGGGAGTTATTATACCAAGGGCAGAATCTGTTAGATTCTCGAGTGAATGTGTATAACTTACGCCATCAAATCGGGATGTTGTTTCAAAAGCCCATGCCCTTTGCCAAATCAATATATGAGAACTTAGCGTTACCCTTACATGAAGCGGGTAATCACAATCAAGCTGACATTGCCAAACGGATTGATCACGTCTTGAAAATGGTTGATTTACAACATGAAATTGGGACGGACCTGAACCAGAGTGCCCTGCAGTTATCAGGCGGGCAGCAGCAACGCCTGTGTTTGGCACGAACGTTGTTACTTGAGCCAAAGGTCTTGTTACTGGATGAGCCAGCGAGTGCCTTAGATCCCATTTCAACGGCTAAGATTGAAACGAATTTGTTGAGTTTAAAAGCTCACTGTACGATTATTATTGTGACGCACAATTTGGAACAAGCTTCGCGGATTAGCGATTACACGGCCTTTTTCTACCAAGGACAACTAGCCGAGTTTGACCGTACCAAGAAGGTGTTTTTGAATCCAACGCTTGCAATGACAGAGCGCTATGTCTCGGGAGATTTTGGCTAATGACAAATAAACAGCAACAGACGGAAATTACCACACGGCATGTGAATGTTTATTATGGGGCTAAGCAAGCGTTGTTTGATATTAATCTCACGTTTCCTAAGCATCAGTTAACCGCCCTCATCGGGCCATCTGGCTGTGGTAAATCAACTTTTTTACGTTGCCTCAATCGTGGGAACGATCTGCTTAGTCATACCCGGGTAAGCGGCGAGTTTCAGTTTGCCGGGCGCGACATCTATGATAAAGCTGTGAACGTTATGCAACTCCGCAGCCAGGTCGGGATGGTTTATCAACAGCCAACGCCGTTTCCTTTTTCTATTTTCGACAATGTAAGCTTTAGTCAGCGGATGAGCGGCGAAAAGAATCCCCAGAAATTAGCGGCCATTGTGGAAAAAAGTTTACGCCAAGCGGCGATTTGGGATGAAGTCAAAGATCATTTACAGCAATCGGCTTTGGCCTTGTCAGGTGGTCAGCAGCAACGTGTTTGTCTGGCTAGTGTGCTGGCAGCGAATCCAAAAGTGATTTTACTGGATGAGCCAACGAGTGCGCTTGATCCAGTGGCGACTGGCAAGGTGGAAGCGACCTTGCAGCAGCTTAAAGCCAATTATACGATTATTATGGTGACACATAACATGCAGCAAGCCAGTCGTATCTCTGACCAAGTGGCCTTTTTCTTAGATGGTAAGTTGATTGAATTCAATGCGACCAAGAAGATGTTTTTACATCCAAAAGAACAAATGACGAGTGATTATTTAAACGGAAAGTTTGGTTAAAAGTCATGGCAAAGCAGTTTGAAGTGGAACTGGAAAAATTACATCAGCACTTGATGGACATGGGGATTAATGTCAGTGAGCAATTGTATCAAGCAACCAAGTCATTTATTGAACATGACAAGATTCTGGCTGAAACGGTCATTAAGCAGGATGATGGCATTAACCAGAGCGAAATTGACCTTGAAAAACAAGCGCTCGCGATGATGGCATTAGAGCAACCAGTAGCTAGCAGCTTTCGCGAGATTATCTCAATTTTGAAAGCCAGTTATGACTTAGAACGAATTGGCGATCAAGCAGTTGGGATTGCACGTGAAACCATCCATATTAAAGGCAATCAACGTGTCCCTGAAATTGAAACCATGATTGCTAAAATGACAGGAGATGTCCGTAAGATGCTTGAAGAAGCACTGGATGCCTACTTTAAAGCTGACGCGGCCGCTGCCCGCAAGATTGCAACTTTTGATGATACCATTGATCAAGATTATCACCAGATTCGTCAAGCCATTAGCGGGTTAACCGATGAGGCTGTCATTCCAGCCAGCACGAGTTATTTACTGGTCACCCGTTTCTTAGAGCGCAGCGGCGATCACGTGGTCAGCATTACGGAGTGGGTAATTTACAGTCAAACTGGCCATATTGTTGAACTCAATGGGGATTATAACAAGCGGCATTAAGTTACGGTAGTGTGTGAGTAGATGGTGTGATGGCAGATGACAGATAAGATTTTAGCTTTTACTAAGCGCTTAGATCTCTTCTTACTTCTAAATGAAAAGTTAGCCAAGCAGGGGTTTACTGTCATGAACGTGGCAGATAGCGATGGGTTATTCAGTTCGCTGAATCAGCATCAGGCTGACGTGGTGGTCATTGATAGTGAAGTGCAGCGCCATCTGAGTGATTTGTTGGCGGATATGCGTGCGGTCTTTATGGGACCTATCATGGTTGTTAGTCAGCAAGCAAATCATGATGAGTTGCTGGCATATTTCAAATTGCAAGTTGATGATTATCTCGTATCACCGGTGGATGCTGCCGAACTCGCCTTGCGACTAAAGCAGCGGCTGTGGGCTTATCGCCAAGGACGACCTAAAGCAGCACTTACTGATACACCGCAAGCGGGATCACGACCACAGACAATTAAACTGCTTGATCATGGTCTGGTGGTTGACTTAACGCATTTTCGGGTCTTGCGGGCTGGCAATGATTTAGGGCTAACCCCCAAGGAATTTAAGCTGTTTGTATACCTTATTAAACATCCTGGCCAAGTCCTGTCGCGTGATCAGATTTTAGATCGCATCTGGGGTTATGATGACGCTGATTTTACGTTTACCCGGATTGTGGATATGCATATTAGTCATTTGCGCGATAAAATTGAAGTCGATCCCCGTCATCCAGCCCTGATTAAAACGGTCCGCGGTTTTGGGTATGTTTGCGAACTACCCGAAAAATTGGATTATCAAACGTAACTGAACACATCAAAAAAAAGCTTGCTAGTTAAACACTAGTCAGGCTTTTTTACTTTAAACGAGTTCCGTTAACATTTTACCCAGGCGTTTAATTCCCCGGGTAATTTCAGCTGGACTACAGCCGACGAAGCTGAGGCGCATACCATTGTTATGAACCGGAATAGCGAATTCACAGCAAGCGGGGACATATGCAATATGATTCTGTGGCACGGCGACGTCAGCCAATAACGCCCCGGCATCAATTCCAACTGGTAAAGTGGCCCAGATAAAGAAGCCACCGGCTGGTTTAGTATAAGTGACATTCTTAGGAAAGTAATGTTCAATGGCGGTTAGCATCGTATCTCGTTTTTCCCGATAAACGGTGCGCAGTTTTGCAATATGTGCATCAATATCCTGATGACTGAGAAATTGGTTAATGGCACGTAAGCTAATCTGTGGTGATTGGAGGTCGGAAGCGCCCTTAAGACTAATCAAGGTTTTCAGATAACGCTGATCTGCAACTAGCCAACCAGTTCGCAAGGCTGGTGAGAGAATTTTAGAAAAACTAGAAACATAGATAACTTGGCCAGCCTGGTCGAAATGTTTAATCGTTGGTGGCACACTGCCGTTGTAACTCAAATCGCGATAAGGGCTATCTTCTAGCACGACCACTTGGTATTTAGCAGCTAATTCGGCCACGCGTTGGCGTCGAATGGCACTCAGCGTTGTGCCTGTTGGATTTTGAAAGTCAGGAACAGTATAAATCAGCTTAATCTCTGGATGCTTGGCCAGTAATGCTGCTAGTTGATCCACATCCATTCCAGCCTCATCCATTGACACTTCATAGTAATGGGGCTGGTAACGATTAAAGACGTCAAGGGCACCTAGGTAAGTTGGGGCTTCAATAACGACCCCAGCACCAGGTGTTAATAGCATCTGTGCAATCAAACTAATGGCTTGTTGTCCGCCTTGCGTCAACATGATATCAGCAGCAGTAGCAGCGACTTGACAGTGGCTACGCATCCGGTCAGCTAGACGCTCACGTAAATCTAAGTCACCTTGCGCGGTATGGTATTGGAAAATTGCTGTTCCATCTTCGTTAATCGCATCAAGGTAAGCTTGCTTTAAAGCAGCTTCAGGGAAAAGCTTAGGATCAGGAAAGCCTCCGGCAAATGAAATCATCTCGGGATCGTTCCCATAGCTTAAAATATCATCTAAATTGATTTTTTCGGGTTGCTTGGTTTGCATTACTGTCATTGTGACTCCTCATGCCTTCGTTCTAATTGATATCGTAGTTATATGGTAAAATGAATTTGTACATAAGTAAAACTCAACATTTTCAGTTAAAGGTGAATATATTTCATGTAAGGGGCTACTATGATTCATTTTAGCTATCAAGTTTTTGCGACCGTCGTGTCACAAAAGACTTTTTATCAGGCAGCGCGGGTCTTACGAGTCACGCCTAGTGCCGTAAGTCATTCAATTAATCAGCTGGAACAGGAACTAGGATTCCCGTTGTTTCGGCGTAATCGGGGCGGGGTAGAGTTAACCCATGATGGCCGTCAAATTTTGCCATATGTGCAAGAGATTCTTAATATTGAGCGCACAATGCAGCAGCAAGCTGATAATATTCGTGGCTTAAACGCCGGCTTAGTTCGGATTGGGGCTTTTAGTAGTGTGTGCATTAATTGGTTACCCGAAATGATGCAGCGCTTTAAGCGTCGCTATCCCAAAGTTGAAGTGACGGTTTCGCAAGGTGACTTTAATGAAATTGCCCAAGCTGCGCGGATTGGGAGTATTGATATTGGCTTCACGGCAATGCCAGTCATGGAAAGGTTGCAGGTCTATCCGCTCATTAATGATCCAATCTATTGTGTGACGTCGCAAGACTTCGTCCCTAAGCACCAGTCCTACATCACCAATGCTGATATTGCCGGGAAAAAATTCATTTTGCAACAGATTGACTATGATCGTGATACAAAAAAAGTTTTGGACCACTATCAGGTTGCCCATCACTCACTAAACTTTTCAATTGATGACCAATCGATTATTTCCATGGTTGAATCACAACTTGGCATGGGCATCTTACCGGAACTTGCCTTACAAAAGTTGACGGGGGATATCAATGTTTATCCCTTTGAAAACCCGTATGAGCGCCACATTGCTTTAGTTGGCAACAAGACGCAGATGGCAGCCCCGGCAACAAAGGAAATGCTCCTGACGATTAAGGAATATCTGAACGACCGTTATGGTGAGCGTTGTCTGTGGCAATAGGAAGAGATAAAAAAGAAGCATCGCAGGGATGCTTCTTTTTTGATGAGTGAAGTTAAGTTGTCAAGGGTTATAAGACGATCCGGCTGAAGATTGGCACTACCAGGTCAATGACCACGCCGATGACCACAACCGCAATCGCAGCCATTGATCCTTGGACAGACCCTAGCTCTAAGGCGTAAGCTGAACCAATAGTGTGTCCAGAGGTCCCAAGGCCTAACCCTTCGCCAATCGGATCCTGGTTAAGGCGGAAAGTTTTAACGAGCCAGTCGCCTAAAGCATAGATAATGACGGCGTTTAAGATACAAGCCATTGCAGTGACGGCCGCATTTCCGCCAATTGAAGCTGAAATCGGTAATGCAATCGCCGTCGTAGCAGCTTGCGGTAACATTGATTCAATCGCAACTTTGCTCAGACCCATGAGTTTGGAGACGCCGACAATGGCACTTAAGGAAATGACTGATCCAACGATTAAGGCAGCCAAGACTTCAACCCAATATTTTTTAACGATATCATTACGCTTATAGAGCGGAATGGCAAAAGCAATTGTGGCAGGACTTAAGAACCAGAAAATCAAATCACCGCCTGGCTTATAAGCGGTTTGGTAAAAGGCAGTAACACTTTTACCGAGGAAGCTGGCAATGATGACTAGTAGGGCTATCCCGAGGACCATGGCCACGAATAGTGGTTGAAATAAGAAGAACCCATGAGATTTTTTAAATAGCCATTGCCCAATTAGAAAAACAATCACGGATAAGAAAATTCCGAAGAATGGGGTATTAAAGATGGCTGACATTTTGTTGACTTCCCTTCACTTGATGATTAAGTGTTAAGTGCAATTCCGTCACGCCGCGTGAATGTTTGTTTAGCAGCGTTGGTAATTGCTGGCGGCACCAGATGAAAAAACGGGCGGTGTAAGCAATGACGACGAGTAAGATGATGGTGGATAGTGTGATAATGACGACCAGTTGCAAGCCTTGTGTGGCCATGATATTCAGGCTGGCGGCTAGTGAAATACCTGATGGGACGAATAGGAAACCGATGATACTAATTAAGAAACTACCGAAAGAATCAACCCATTCTAGTTTCACGATGTGACAGCTAAGCAATAAGTACAATAGAATCAAGCCAATCACCGGTGCTGGCACAGGCAAGGAAGCTGGGAAAAAGCTTGAGATGCCATTGGCTACGAAGAGAATCGCGGTATAGATGCCGAATTGAACGAATAATGGCGCAGATTTT